>JAJDXW010000211.1 GCA_022823045.1 Gammaproteobacteria bacterium | reverse complement strand
CGTCTCGGCGCCGGCTCAATGCTTGGTGCTCATCCGGGGTGGGCATGATGCTCTCTCCTGTCTGCCTGTATCTTATGCAGACAGAAACTCTGCCATATCCCAACCCATTTTCAAAATCCCACAAATGAGACGTGCGCCCGAACCACGACCACCCGTGGACACACCGCGCAGTCCCGGAACGTCTCGCCGGGCTTCGGCCCGGCGATGAGACGCTCCGCCTCCGAGACGTGCCGGCCCTCCGGATAGGACCGAAGGTACTCCTCGAACGCCTCCACCGTGCCCTCGCCCTTCGCCCGCACGAACGCCGCGTCGTCCGCACCCCAGGGAAGCGCCCGCGCCACCCGGAACCCGACGTCGTTCACCCGGATCCCGGCCGGGTTCCTGCCACGGTGCGCGGAGCGGAGGAACCGCGGGAAGCTGCTCCAGGACCCGCCCCGCAGGACGCGCCGCGCGCAGTCGCCCCGCTCCCTCGCCCGGCCGTCGCTCGATGCGCCGCCATGGCTGTCGTTCCAGCAGTCCCGCGTCCACTCCCACACGTTGCCGAGGATGTCGCGAAGGCCGAATCCGTTCGCCTCGTACCGCCCGACCGGCGCCGTCTCGAGGTACCCGTCCCGGCAGGACGCGGCCGGGGCAAAGCCCGCTCCCTGCCGGTTCGCGGTCTCGTCCGCGCCGTTCGCATACCGGCACTGCCGGGAAGTGTCGTCGCCAAAGTGGCGGGACATCCGGGTCCCGCCCCGAGCCGCGTACTCCCACTCCGCCTCGCTGGGGAGCCGATAGATGGTGCCCGTCTTCCGCGTGAGCCAGTCGGCGTAGGCGGTCGCGTCGTCCCAGCTCACGCAGACCGCGGGATGGTCTCCGGTCTGCCCGTAGCCGGGATTTCGCCAGGTCCGATCCGCGCGCTCCCTCCACTCGCCCTGCTCATATATCCAGCATGAACCGCCCCCGGTACGGCCCGACTCGCGCACGAACACCGCGTACTCTCGGCGGGTCACCTCGTGGACCCCGATTGCGAACGACTCGCCCAGCGTGACCTGCCGGCTCGGACCTTCGGCCGCGTGGCGCCCCGCCTCGCCCGCGGCCGATCCCAGCTCGAACGACCCCGCGGGAACGACCGCCATCTCGGGGCAGTCGACGCAGTCGCGAAACGCGCCGACGGCGGCGAGGAGCCCGAACGCGCGTTCGCGCAGATTCCGAGCCCGCCCGGCGTGGCGGCCAGTCGGATACAGAGCAAGGTATTCGTCATACGACTCGACGGAGTTTCGCGTCGTCGCACGCGTGAAGACCTCGTCCTCCGCCGCCGCGACCGCGACCGCAGGGCCGGAAGGGACGGCCGGGGCAAGGGGCAGCGCCCGGGCGACCCGGAACCCGACGTTGGCGTTTCGCAGCCTCGTCCGGTTGAGGAGACGGTTCGCGGATCGAAGGGAGCTCGGTTCGCTGAACCAGGAACCTCCCCGAAGGACGCGCAGCGAACAGTTCCCTCGCACCCAGTCACGGCCGTCGCCGGGCGCTTCGTCATAGTCGGGATTCCCGCAGTCCGCCGTCCATTCCCACACGTTTCCGAGAACATCGAAGAGTCCGAACCCGTTCTTGCCGTACCGAGCCGCGGGAGAGCTATGTGCGTAGCCGTCGTCGCACGCGGCGAGATCCTCCGTCCGGTCGCCATGGCGGGCCTTGAAGGCCCCGTCCGCGCCGTTCGCATGGCGGCACTGTGCCCAGGGGCCCTGCCCCCAATGGCGCGACGTTTCCGTCCCCGCCCTGGCGGCGTACTCCCACTCCGCCTCGCTCGGCAACCGATAGTCCTCTCCGGTCTTCAGGGACAGCCACGCAACGTAGCGCTGCGCGTCGTCCCAGTTCACGCACACCACCGGATGACGGTCCGTCTGGTGATAGCCCGGATGGCGCCAATCGCGCCCGGAACGCTTCTGCCAGTCGCCGTCCTCGAAGGTGCGGCACGAGTCGTCCTCGGCATGTCCCGTGTCCCGAACGAACCTCGCATACTCCCCGCGCGTCACCTCGGCCGTGCCGATCGCAAACGCCTCGGCAAGGACGACGCGGTGTCTGGGGCCCTCGTCCTCGTCGCGGCCCTCCTCGCTCGGGGGAGAGCCCATGACGTAGGTGCCGGGCGGCACCACGACGAGCTCCGGGCAGTCGTCGCAGTCGCGGAAGACCTGCCCGATCTCCCTGATCCTCGATGCGGCGTCCCGGAGACGGCGCGCCTCGGCCAAGTGACGACCTTGCGGATACGAGCCCAGGTACCCGTCGTAGGCGGCAACCGTGTCCTGGTGCTTCGCTTCGGCAAACGCCGCGGCGTCCTCCTTGCGCAGCGCGGCCGCGCGAAGGCTCCGGGCCTCGCCGGCATGGAGACCCTGCGGATGGAAAGCCAGGTACTCGTCGTAGGCCGCGACCGTGTCCAGGTCGTTCGCGCGGGCAAATGCCGCGGCGTCCGCCTCACGGAACGCGGCGGCGGCGCGAAGGCGCCGCGCCTCCGCGGCGTGGCGACCCTGCGGATAGGAAGCGAGGTAATCGTCGTAGGCCGCGACCATGTCCAGGCGCTTCGCGTCGGCGTACGCCGCACCGTCATCCTCCCGCAACTGCGCGGCGGCGCGAAGGCGCTGCGCCTGCTCGCGGAAGCTCCCCTCCGGGTAGGACGTCAGGTACCGGCCATAGGCGCCGACGGTGTCCCGCTGCGCCGCACGGGAGAACGCCGCGGCGTCTTCCCTTCGGAACGCCGCGGCGCGAAGCCTTCGCGCCTCCACGACATGACGGCCCCGGGAACGCGACTCGAGGTACCGGTCGTAGCCCGCAACCGTGTCCAGGTGCTTCGCTTCGGTGAAGGCCGCGCGGTCCTCGTCCCGGTCCCTCGCCCTCGCGAGTAGCGTCCGCGCCCCGCTCGCGTGCAGCCCCCGGGGGTACGAACTCAGGTACGCGCTGTAGCTCGCGACCGTGTCCAGGCGTTTCGCTTCGGCGTACGCCGCGTCGTCCTCGTCACGAAGCTTCGCCGCCGCCCGCCGGTCGCGCGCCTCCGCGGCATGCATGCCCTGCGGATACGCCGCCAAGTACTCTCGATAGGACGCCACGGTATCGTGACGCTCCGCCTCGGCGTACGCCGCATCGTCCAGGTGCCGGTCGAGCAACACCTCGGCCTCGCGGCTGCCCACCTCCGCGGCCACGTCGAGCGGCGTTCGGCCGCGCTCGTCCTTTGAAGCCGCGTCCGCGCCTCGGGCGAGCAGCAGCTCCGCGATCCCGGCCGCGTCCCCTCGCGCCGCGAAGTGAAGCACCGTGCTGCCGTCGTCCGCGCGCGCCGTGGTGTCCGCGCCACGCTCCATGAGCAGGCGGGCCGTCTCGACCGCGGTCTTCCATGCGCCCCAGTGCAGCGGCGTTCGGCCGTGCTCGTCCTTCGCGTCAATCTCCGCACCGCGGCCAAGCAGCAGCTCCGCCACCTCGAGCGCGCCGGCCGAAGCCGCGTTGTGCAACGGCGTGTCGCCGTCGTCCTCCCTGGCGCCGAGCTCCGCACCGCCCTCGACGAGGAGGCGGGCCGTCTCGCCGGCGCCGTACCACGCCGCATGATGGAGCGGTGTCTTTCCGTGCCGGCTCTTCGCGTCCGCGTCCGCCCCGCGGGCGAGCAGCAACTCGGCCACCGCGTTCGCGTCGACGGACGCCGCCCGGTGGAGCGGCGCCATTCCGTCCCGGTCCTGCGCGTCGAGCTCGGCGCCACGGTCCAGCAGCAGCTTCGCGACCTCGTGCGCATCGTGCAGCGCGGCAAAATGAAGGGGCGTGCTCCGGCGTTCGTTCCTTGCGTCGTGCTCGGCGCCCCGTTCCAGGAGCTCTTCGGCCGCCCTGGCCGCATTCGCGAGCGCGGCGACCATCAGCGGGGTCTCGCCGTCCGCGCTCCAGTGTTCGAACTCGGCGCCGTGCCCGAGGCCCCGCAGGGTGCGCTTCAGGGCTTCGCCGAACGGCGCGTCCTTCCCGAGCCGCACGTCCGGCGCCATGCCTGCCTCGACGAGGGCGAGGACCACCCCGGAATTGTCCAGCAGCGCCGCATGGTGCAGGTCGGTCCAGCCGGCACTCTCCTCTCTCGCCTGCGCCGAATACGGACGTCCCAGCGCGTTCGAGAACTTCTCACCCTGATGGACTATTTCGCGCACGCGCTCGTACGCGGTCATTACTTCCAGTCGGACCGAGTCCGGTTGCCCTTCGGCTTCGTCCAGCCACCGCTTGTGCGTCTTCATCTCCGACGCATGGTCTCCCAGCAATCGGTAGGCGCGCGCCTTGATGTGCAGCAGATCCGGCACATCCCCCACGGACGCTTCGATTCGCTCGATTCGCGGGAGCTCCCGCCTGGCCTCCGCCTTCGTCTCAATGCTGAGTTGGCCAACCAGTCCGGAGATCGCGCGATCCCGGACACGCTCGAACGGATCGAGCGGGCCATGCTTCGCGATATGTGCCTTCGCCTCCACGAGCACCTGCACGAAGTTGCCCTTTTGGTCGAGCTCGCGCTCCTTCCACAGCGCCCAGTCGTCCGGACTGACCAACCAGCCGTCCGCAAGCTTGACGCGTACCTCCACCTCCGGATGGGGATCCGGGTCATCCTCATCGCCTCCCGGAATCTCCACGACCGGATCCGGCAACGAAGGTTTCCCCCCGCTCAACGAGGAAGCCAGGACGAAGCCCGTCTTCTCGTCGTCCAGTTCGACCCGGAGCCACTCCTTTCCGTCCCGGCCCGTGACCCGGGCGGTAATGTGAACCTCATCACCCGGTTTCAGCCTGCCGATTTTCTCGTCTTTGCCGGGACGCACCCGAACCGTCGAATGCCCTGAAGCCTTCCGGGTTTCGTCCACCAACGAGATTTCGAGAGGCCGGAGATTGACCGGCAAGAGCGAGACTTCGATATTCACGGCATGGACGAAAGCGAGGCGGTTGGCTTCGCTGGGACCCAAGATCTCGTTCAGTT
This sequence comes from Gammaproteobacteria bacterium, assembly GCA_022823045.1. Taxonomy (GTDB): domain Bacteria; phylum Pseudomonadota; class Gammaproteobacteria; order HK1; family HK1; genus JAJDXW01. The sequence goes on along the minus strand of JAJDXW010000211.1, from coordinate 3,737 downwards.
CGAGCTTCAGTCGAACCCGGCTTTTGTCTGGATACGTCAATTCTCCGTCCAGACGGTGGCTTCGCCCGTAGCCTTCCGTGGCGCCGGGCAGAACCGTCTCGCCGGCCATCTTGATCGCCTCTCCACGCACGAGGTCGGCAACGAAGTCTGTCAGATCGGTCGGCCCCCCGAATCGGTCATCGAAAATTCTTACCTCGCGTACGTCCTGCAAGTCGCGATTGCCGACGACCCGCCGAGTCAACCGAGCGACGATGAACTCGAGGTACTCGTCTTCTCTATTCCACCGGAACAGTACGTTGCCCCCAGCCCGACTCTCGATCGTTTCCACGCCCGAGGACCCGCAGGAGAACGTGATGCCACGCAAATCGTCCGCCACCCACTCGCAGATAACCACGAATTCGGCTCTTGCCTGATTCAGCATGTCCCTCAGCTTCTCATCGAGATTCTCCTCGAAGGTCTCCACCAGGTGGTCATAGATCTGCCGCTGGCGAGAGCTGGAGATCATCCTGATGTTGCGCCTTGCACCGGCACGTTCGAGTTCGATTGCCAACGAATCATAGAAGCGCTGTCGCGGAGCTTCCGGGAGGCCCATGCTGCGCTCGAGCGGAAGCAAGGCAATCCGCGAGTTTCCGTCGATGCTGTTCACCAGCGTCAGCGCGAGCTGACGGATGCCGCCGTCGTCCTCCCGGCCCCGATCCTCCGCGTTCTGGGAGGCGGCCGGCCCGGACATGAGAATGCCGGCCAGGACAAGAAGCGAAAATGCCGCGAAACGCGCCGTTCCTCGGAAGCTCGGGACCCGGAACCCGAGGGCGCGCCTGCTGATTGCGCCGAACGACCAGGCAGCCATTTCCTGCGTCAACCCTGCTCCCGCAACCACTGCGGGGAGCGTACACCAGCTTCCGGTCTCGCGAGACCCTCGGTCGGATCCGGCGGACGGCAGGTCGTTGCCGCTTCGGTATTGCTGTCCCTGAGACACTCGGTTCGGTCGCTCACCTTGACCCTCTCGTTGATCCTTCGATGAGCCTCGCGAGGCGGCGGCGCTCGCGTCGCCAGCGCCGTGCGGACGCCCGCCCCGTTACCGGTGCATGACGAGCATGAGCACGAGCCCTTCGCCGGTGCCGGACCAGGGCTCGAGCGCCTTTCCGAACACCATCCCCGCTGCCGCGCTTGGGTCGACCATCCGCATGCCGACGCCGGCCACGCTCGACGGGACCAGGAGATCGCCGGGGATGACTTCGCCCGCCTCGGCCGAAACCCGCACGTACACGACCCCGCTCAGCGAGACCGGGAGGTCGCGGGTCTCGTCCGACCGCGAACCGATCACCATGCCGGGGCGAAAGCCGCCCGCACCGCTGATCACCCCGACGACGGTCCTCGCATTCGCGACCGAAGCCGGGACTATACCCCCCTCATCTGCGTTGTACGCGACCACTGAGCCCGGACCTATCCCGTCGCGGGTCGCGAGGTCGAGAATTTCCGCATAGTCGTGTACACGCTCTCCATTGACCTGGACGTAGCCGTCTCCATCGTCATGCACGCCCAGCTCGACCCGTCGCTCCCCATCTTCATCCGAGAGGAACGCTCCTCCGGTTGACGTGTTATTCCATTCACCGACGAATGCGACCAATTGGTTGGACGCGTTGTAGACATTCAGAGACGGATTCGTCTCGTCCGCGGCAAGACGTACGCGCCGATCTCCCTCCGCATCGCGCATGCTCATGAAACCGTCGTCATCGCCTTCCACGCCCAGATGGATGCGTTGCGCGCCATTCTGGTTGTTGACTCGGAGAAGGCCGCCATCTCCGTCCGTTCCCAGTTGAAGGGCTGTCCCGCCGATCAACAGATCACTTAGACCGTCGAGCGTCGCGCCGCCGCCTGGGGCGCCATTGGGCCCTCGCGGCCCCTGTGGCCCCCTTTGCCCGGCTGGTCCTTGCGCGCCCGCGAATCCCCGCGGTCCTCGCGGCCCTGCCACCCCGGGCGGCCCGGCTGGCCCTCGTGATCCCTGGAGTCCCCGCGGTCCCTGTGGTCCCGCCGGTCCCCTCGGTCCCGGCGGCCCCCGCATGCCTTGCGGCCCCGCCGGACCCTGAAGCCCCGGCGGGCCCCGTTCTCCGGCGCCGATGGTCTCGAGCTCGTGCAGCTTCTCGTCGATACGGCGGACCGTTTCGTGGATGTTCTCGGCGAATGCGGGCGGGGACGCTACCCCGATTGCGAACAACACCAGAATGAGGCGGCGCATCTTCGAGTCTCCTCTATTCGCAGCCCTCGTAATTCGAGACGGCTCGGGATTCACTGTCAACGGCGGGCTCACGGATTCGAGGCGCCAAGTCCGAGCTCGCTCCGGACATCTCGAATCAGCGGATTGCCGTCCTCTTCGAAGCCGAAATCGGGCACGATTGCGAGTCGCGTCGCCCGATTCGTCCTCAAATCGATCTCGAAGTCGTCGTACCTTCCCCACCCGCTGCAGTCCGTGCACAGCGACCCGAACAGCCTGTCCCCGCTCACGACCATGTCGCGCATCGGAAAGTTGAGGATCTTCGAACCTCCGGAGAGGACCTCGTAGAGCGCACGCCACTCGTTCCTCGCCCGGTCCAGCACCAGTACCACGCCCGGCGCCTCGTAGAACCTCGTTCCGAGCACCTGAATCACGGTCCAGGATTCCCGGCTGGCGTCGTCGGCGTAGCGCGCTCCCTCGAAAGTCGCGATGGCGGGCTGCGCCGAGCCGAGGGCCAGCAGCCACCGGTGGACCTCCTCCTCTGGAACCGGCCGCGCGGGCAGCTCGACGCTCTCGTCCAACTGCAGGTCGAACCGCTCCTCGTCCGGGCCGTCCACACTGCCGCGGTCACCGGTACCGAGCGCGGTCATCGCCTCAAGAAGCAGTGCCTGCACCTCCCGCCGTTTCCGCGCCAAGCATTCGCCACCGGCCACCACCTCCCCGTACTGCTCCTCTTCGAGGCCCCAGACCGTCCAGGCTTCTTCGTACTCCAGGCGGGGCGCTCTCGTCACCGGATCGACCGACCAGAAGCCGAGATCGGCATACTGGCCGGCCGCCCGATAGAGCAGGGCCCAATCGCGTCCCGTAACCGGGTCGCGGCAAACGCCCGCGAACTCCGCATATCCGGCCGACGGGAACGGCTCCGACGCCGGACCGCCATCGTGCCGGAGCCGACAGCCGCCTTCGTCCGGCTTGGTGTACAGGTGCAGCCGCGTCTTCCGTTCGGGGGTGACGAAGAACCCCCGAACCGTCTCCCCACCCGGCCCGTGGAAACAGAACGTGTCGGCGAATACAGGACCCGACCCGAACAGGATGAAGACGGCCACGAGGGATGCCGTGACGCTCCCCGGACCCCGGCACGAGAAGAAAGACACCAAGCACATCGGGCTCGGTCCAGGGTCCTGATGACAACGCCGGTCGGCCGGGGCCAAGAATCGCATCATCCTCGGCATCGTGCTCTCCTTCCGCCAGCGGCCGCCGCTTCGAAGCAGGCTGCAGGTTCCGTTCATCCGACGGATCCGACCAGCCTTGCACCCGGCACGGCGGCCGGATCAACGCCATGCGCGCCGGACGGGGCTTCGTCAGGCCCGCTCCGCCTCGAGGGTGGCCAAGTTGCGGGTGGCCTTGCTCATCTCCACCGCGATCAGCCACACCGGCCGGCCCGAGCCCCGGTACTTGTCCGCGTAGCCCCGGGCCTTCAGTTGCTCCATCGCCGCCCCCGCGGGCGCCGACTCCACCACCTTGA
>JAJDXW010000092.1 GCA_022823045.1 Gammaproteobacteria bacterium | reverse complement strand
TTCAGCCGCCGGTTCTCGCTCCGGGAGATGTTTCCCCGCCTCGCGTTCGTCGCCCTGCGCACCGCGCCCATGCCGTACCGAGTCCTCAAGCTGGCTGAGAACTATTTCTGAGACGGATGAGCTTGGTACGCAATCAGGAGGCGTCTTGCGCTCGACCACGCATCGGGCCCGGCCGAGATTGCAAGGCGCTCGATCGCGGGCTGGCCGCAGAATAGACCGTTCTCCGCTTACGTGCACCTTATTGATGGAACATTGAAATAGATTTCAATTGGTCGGGAAACCGCTTTGCCAAATCACTATTCTTCCCTCGCACGGCGACGGGCGCGTTCTAGCTTTTCGAAATCTAGGCCATACCGTTCCTCCAAATGCGAGACTGTATGCGAAATAGCCTGACCAACAAAGAACTTATGGCTACCAAACTTGAAATAGGAATTCAGCAATCCGACGTTCGAGACTTCACTGTTCACATAGGTAATTCGCTCTTCGCCAGAATGGTTCCCAGGAATGGTCAACGTTTTCCTCGGAGAATTTGACTGTTTCGTATACGTGGTTGAGTCACAGCACATCGACATGATTCTCTCCAAATCAATGTACAATTCAAGGGGCTTGACCTTCTTCATTTGTCTCCTGTAGTCTCGAATCCAAGCGTGCCAATATTCGTTGAGAATGTAGGAAAGAAGCATGGAACAGTCTTTACAATAGTGCACTACGGTATCCACCATGAATTGCCGCGTTTCCTTGTCCTTTTCCTCTTCTATATCCGCCCGCATTCTGCGGAACGCATCGTTTTCGACCTTGGCAGAATATTCTCGGCTTCCACGCTGAAGGGTAGAAAGATAGTCATCATGAAAGCACTGGTCCATCAAGATCATCATGTCGCGGTCATTCTCGCTCAGCATTTGTTTCCTCTCCGGTATGTTGTGTCAAAGAGATCACGCAAACCCACGCCAGAATTGGCCTACGGGTATGGCGTGTACTATACATCAGAATTCCCTTGAACGTCGCAAATTCGATACTCGCTCGGTGGGGATCGCCTCACCCACTTCGTGGTGGGTCAGGAGCCGGACCAAATCTCCTCGGGGTTCCGCAAGTTCCGGAACTTCGCCGACGTCTTCCGGCGCCGGGTGCCGTTCGGCCCTGCGCGACGGAAGACAAGAGTCCGTTCCACGGCAGTCGCGTCAATCAGCGTACTGCAGGGACATCCGGGTGATTTTGCCGGCTTCGTCCCACCAGTAGGAGTAGTGTACCACCCAGCTCAGCCAGTTGACCTCGGTCTTGACATAGCCTTCGGTAGCCTCAAGGATGCGGCGGTGGCGGAAGGTGTCGCCATGCGAGATCACCTCGCGCAACGCCTAGGCGCGGATTGTCCGCCGGGTCGCGAGACTCGGCAACTTGACCAGCTTGCGCGTCCACTTCAGTCTGGCAGTCCGCGACGCTCGGCAAGGTCCAGATCGAGCCAGCGTCTCCCCCGCACGGACACGAGGCCAACTTGCATGCTTTCGCTACTTGTGACGCGCGATGACATCGCACAAGCGCAGCTCGATCTCCAGGACACCATGACCAGGGTGTTTCCGGAAACCCACCGACCGGACACCGAATTCCCCTACTACCACAACGGGACGTACTGGTACCGCACGGGATATCGTGCGGGCGGCAACGGCACGACGGCCTGCCATCTCAACGCCTTCGGCGAAGTGCGCGACGGCTTCAGACCACCCGCAACCGTAGAAATCAACGTGGCTGAGGAGGGACGCAAGAAGGCGATCGGCGGCTTCTTCGCCCGTGACTTGGCGAGCGGAACGGTCTACCTCCTGCACGCTGGATGGATAAACCCTGGTGGTTACGCGTTTCGGGATTGGTTCGGACAGAAGCAGTTCACGGCTCTCGATGGACACCCGGAACCGCGACAAGGGTTCATCGTGGTCGCGCTCAACATATCGAATTCAGAACACTCTCTCATTCGCTACATCGAAGAAATCGCGGCGTTCAGAGACGCCGACGACGAGGTGCCCACCGACCCAGCGCAGTTCCGGCCCTTTTACCAGGAACCTTGAGGCCGGCGCGTGGCCGAAGGCCCCGGCGTCGTCGAATACCTTTCGCGCCACGGGGAGGTCGTGGACGCTCTACGGATCTGGCGAGAGCGCCACGGTGTGGAGAAACCCAACATCGTAAAGAACGCCTACGTCGACATGGGGGTGATGGATGCACGCGGTTTGCTGACCGAACTCTACGAGGTAAAGACGAGCGCGGCGCGTTCCGATGTCTACACGGGCATCGGGCAGCTCATGGTCCACGGACCGTCAGGGTGCCGGCGGTACCTCGTCCTTCCCGCTGTCGAGGACCTCAAACCCGACCTCGCGGACGCACTCCAGCGGCTTGAGATTGGACTTCTTCGATTCAGGCTGGACAGGAAGGACGGAGAAATCTTCGAAGACTCCGCCAGAGGGGAGAGCGCATGAACGTGGCAGTTATCGACATCGGCAGTCCGGCGAAAGACAACATCGGCTGGGCGGTAGTCGGGAACCGACGACGAAGCGGCAGTCACCTGGACGCGTGCATCCACGCGGTGGCAGGGGCACTCGCAGCCGGACCCGTCGCGCTCGGTTTCGAGGCACCGATGTTCGTACCAGTCCGGGACAAGCCGAGAGAACTCGCGAAGGCTCGCACCGGAGAACGCGACCGCCCGTTCTCTGCTGCGGCGGGAGCGGCGGTTCTGGTGACGGCAACGGTCGTCGTACCCTACGTACTTCGCCACCTTCGCAAGGCCATGCCGGACGCCAGGGCGACTGTGGACTGGCATTCTTGGTCCCGGGACGAGATGGCTGCACGACAGCTTCTCCTCTTCGAGGCATTCGTGAGCAAATGGCCGCGAGGCGGAGCGGCGCGGCACGTTGAGGATGCAGGGCGGGCGGCAGAGCATTTCTACGCAAGACTGACGAGCGGGGAGCCAGTCGAGTCCAGCGTCACCGCCGTCGAGCGCTTCAACATCCTCGGAGCGATGATGCTGCGGACGCGATGGACCGAAGACACATCGGTCCTTTCCCAAGCGTGTCTTGTGGTCAGGCCCGACGAGAAATAGGCGCGCTGGAAGAGCTCGGGTGTCACGGACGGAGGAAGAAACATGCCGTTACGGTGCGTGGACGAACATGGGACCGTCATTGAGGCACTTGGCTGCTCGCAGGAGCAGTGGGACGCGCTTCGCGAGCGCGCTCGCAAGGAGCGGAACCTGCGCATGCCGTGCTGTCCAGCGCGAGCGGTGCTCAAGACCTCGAAGCTCGGGACACGGTTCTTCGCCCACAAGGCCAGGGGCGATTGCAGTTGGAAGCCGGAAACAGCCGCGCACCTTCAGTTGAAGGCGCTTGCGCTCACCGCAGCGCGCCAGGCGGGCTGGAAAGCACAGAGTGAGGTAACCGGCCATACGCCAGAGGGTGAGAGATGGACCGCCGATGTGCTCGCGTGGAAGGGAGACGATAGGGTTGCGATCGAGATTCAGTGCTCCGGGCAGACGAACGAGGAGACATGGCGCCGGCAACGGCGGTATGAACGCTCGGGAGTCAAGGGGGTATGGCTTATCAGGCAGCCCGGATTTCCCATCTCGGCTGAGCTTCCAGCAGCTTGCATTGGCGGATCGATGGAGGAAGGTCTCCGGATCCTCGTGCCGGAGTTCGAAGGTGCGCATGCACGCGACAGGGAACGCAGCTCCCATTGGTTGCAGGACCTGAGCCCGGTGGAGTTCCTGAGAGCCGTGTTTGAAGGGCGGTTCCTCTTCGGGGCCGAACATGCACGAACGATCACGTTCGGAATCGAGACCGGGGTCATGGAGTGTTGGAAGTGCCAAGCCCTGACGCGGATCGTGACCAGGCTTTCGGGACGAACAGGTCCGCACGAGAGGTTCATCGACGTACAGGAGGCGAGCTCCGTCCCCAAGCTGACCGAATTGCTACACAAGGCCGCGGCACTTCGAACCGACATCGGAACCGTCGAGGAGCGGTTCAGCCATACCCTTGGGCAAAGCTACCTCAGCAACGGTTGCTCGGAATGCGATGCTCTCATCGGCCAATTCTACGAGCACGAGGCGTACTACGTGCAGGAAGAGACTGTGGGTATGGTAGTGCTCGCGATGGACGAAGACGTGGGGAAGGGGGACCTTGTCGCATCGGAATGTTGGGGAGTCTGGTCCGAGGAAGAGCTGATGGACGATCCGGTGGAAACGATAGAGCGAAGCTGCGAGGAGACGTGGCGGACGGTCGCAGTTGAAGGAACGGGACGCGCAGCCGTGCGAACGAGCCCAGTGCATCCACTGCTCGCACCGGAAACCTCGTCACCGGCGGAGGCTCCAGGCGAGCAGACCGAAGTGACGACGAGTGAACATGACGAGGCCGAGAATCGTCCGGGGTTTCGTATTCGTCAGGAGTTTCCGAGTCCGCCAGAGCTCGTGTCGTCCAGAGACCACGCCGAGGAGACGAGCCCTCCGGAGAGCGCTCGCGTCAACGAAGGAGAGAAGGCTACCGGTCGAGCGGGGTTCTCGATTCTGAGCGACTTTGAGTTGCCGGGCGGCGCGTCGCGGAGGTGAATCCGGGACGCTCGAGCAGATCACATTGTGAGAGGCCAGAAACTCGCTGGACGCCGTTCTACCATTGACGGACCTGAGAAAGAAGACGATGGCGCTGAAGACCAGGAGCGAGAAGCAAGGGCCGCGCTACCGTTCGGAGCGCTGAATGGGCGAATTGCCTACTCTCTATTCCACAAGACACTCCAGAAGCGCGGGCGTCAACACGGTGCGTCGCCAGCCCTGGAACTCCAGTGGGACTACTTCATCCTTCAACTTCGCGACGAGCAGTGATTCAAGTGCGCGCCGGGACGCAAGGAGGTCCGGCGGCATTTCGAGACGTTCGGCAATCTCCCGGGCGGTCTCGCGCAGACGCGTGAGCGTTTCTGCGTGGGGATGCAAGGCAACGTGGTGGTCTTCGTCGGTCGGTCCGTTTGAAAGGGCTGCACGGATGCATCGGGCCAAGGAGGATTCGTACCGGCGCCAGGCCCGGGCCGACATCCCGCGTACACGGTTCAGATGATTCTTGAACGGCATCGGGGCCTCGGCGAGCGTGAGTAGCCCCTCATCGGGGAGCAGATGCCGACGAGGGATGTCGCGGGCCATCGCCTCCGTCTCACGCCAGGCGCTCAACCGGCGAAGCACCGCATGCCGGGCCGGCGAGAGCGCGGCACGACCACGTACGCGCAGGTACGCCGCCTCTGGCCGGTTATTGGCCGCGCGGATACGCCGTCGGTGCGCGAACTCCTCCTGCAACCAGGCGCTCCGCCCCAAGGCGTCGAGCGCGCATGACAGATGGCCGTACAAGGGCAGGAGATGCAGCACGTCGAGCGCAGCGTAGTCCAACTGCGAACGGCTGAGAGGGCGCCGGCGCCAGTTCGAACGCGTCTCGCTCTTGTCGACGACAATGCCGAGGACCTCCGCCACCAGCGCCCGGTAGCCAAGCGTGGAGGGATGCCCGGCAAGTGCGGCGGCAAGCTGCGTGTCGAAAATCCTCCGGGGCACGGTCCCCGTCATGACCTCCAGCACGTCCAGATCCTCACCGCACCCGTGCATGACGACCACAATCCCGGGATCGGACAGCACGGTTGTGAGGGGGCCGAAGTCCGAGACCAGCGTCGCATCGACGAGGAGCACGCCCTGCTCATCGGAAACCTGCAAGAGCGCTGGGCAGGGGTAGTAGGTTCGTTCGCGAATGAACTCGGTGTCGAGGCCGATTGCACCGGCGGTGGACCACCGGCGACAGGCCTCCGCGAGCCCCTCCTGGCTCGATATCAACTCCGGTGCGTTGGTGGCGACATGCCCAGCCATGGCAACTCCGCGGCGTCGAACACCGTTGTGAACCAGAATGCAGGCCGACCTCTTCAACGGGATCGCTACGCGAGTCTGGAGCGGAAATCCTGTCCGTACCGACTGGCGGGCGACAGGCCGAAACCAGGACAGACCCACGGTTCTGTCTTCCCCTGGAACCATACATCGTCGGCAATCGTACGCCCTTGGGCGCTCCTCCTTTCGAAACGACCGTCTTATGGGTGCCAGTAGGGCTCGGCCTCGAGCCGCCCGTCCTCGGACCCCTCAGGCCATGGCGGCATCGTCACCGCGAATGCCGACAGCAGCGACTCCCCGGGCGCTCGGAACTGAAGCGAAGTGCCGACCGGGATGGTCAGGCAGGCCCTTGCCTGAGCGCCAACACCTCCTCGAAGTCGCCATCGCGCCTCCATGTCTCGCCGCGGCCTTCGAAGATTTGCCAGATCCCATCGACCATGCGATGACAACCGGCGCGGTCGCCGGAGCCCGTGGCCGGTACGGCACAGGCGGCCCGAAAAGGCCCGGCCGATGCACCGGATCACCGGGATCGCGAGGTGGCCGATCCCGCCATTTGACACGTCCGACAACATCACGCGCGTGGCGACTCTCGGATACACTGCGAGCCAGAGTCGCGAGGCTCCCTGAGGGGAGAGAGGCATGCCGAACCAACCTTCACCGGCTCCGAAGACCGCAGAGCTCCTGGCGTCGCTGGCGGCGATGGCGGAGGAGATTGAACCTGGCGAGTTCGAACTGAAGAGACTTGAGCGAGAGGCCGAGAGACTTCTCAAGATCGATGCGGCTGCGGGCTACACGGTGCTCGGGGCAGTCGCCTCCCTTCGAGGAGACGTCGAAGAGGTGCATGCGCGACACCGTCTGGCACTGCAACTGTCCGGAGAATCGCCGCGGACACTCCACAACTACGCGGCGTCCCTTGTCACGCTCGGCGACGTCACCGGGGCGCTCGAGGTCGCCCACCGAGCGTATGCACGAGCCCCGACAGATGCGGACATGTTTGCGAGCGTAGTCTCGGCGTCCATCCTCACCGGCCATTTCCGGGAAGCCTTCGACCTGGTCGGGACATGGAACGGGTCCAACCCGAAGCGCCCATACGCGCCCGACTCGCCCGTAGAGGCGATCTTGAGCGCGATTGACCGAGATGTCTTCACCGAAGAGCGCCTACAGGAAGTCCTGGCCATTGCCCACGAAACTCTCCGCTCGTGGAAGGTGCGAGTGAGCCGTGTAGAGGTTCACGCGGACCAACACGACCCGGACTCCTTCCTCTTCGAGTGCTTCGTGGCGGCATCGCCCGAGAAGGCCGAAGATCTCAACGAAGCACTGGACGCCAAGATCCGCGACTGCCCGCACCTGATGGACGATCCAGGCCTCAAGTTCATGCCAGCGTTCATTGGAGCAAGCGTCGATGGCAGTCAGCCCGAAGCAGCTACTTGAGGCAGCCCAGGAGCTGGCACAGGGCAACCGCGAGGTGGACTTCCGAAACGCGGCGAGTCGAGCCTACTACGCCGCCTACCACCGATGCCGGCCGATCGCCCAACGCAACGGACTTCGAACGTCCCAACGGGGCGTTCACAGCGACGTCATTGATGCTTTACGCGCATCCACCAAACCGGCACTGAAACATCTGGCGCAGATGCTCGCGAGAGGCAGGGGGCTCCGGGCGAAGGCTGACTACAACATTGATGAAGAGTTCAAATCAACGGAGGCGCAGACCAGCACCCGCCAAGCCCAGAAAGTGTTCGCCGTTGCAGATGAGGTCGACAGCGTCCCGAGACGCTAGCGTCGGTCGAACCGATCGACAAGAGGGAAAAGATGCGCAGGAGGTCAGTGTGCCGGGCTGGACGGTATGCGTCAGAGTGAAAAGATCGCGGGCCTACATGGTGAAATCTGGAACTTGGAGTCCCCCGCTCAAGCCTGCCGAGCTCGACGGCATGCTTGACGAGAGCGCGCGGTGAGCCGCGCCGGGAATTCCGGAGACCGTCTTGCGTGAGTCACGTGGCCAGGGCCGTATGCTCGGTTTGGCGATACCACGCCGCCTCGGCATCGAGCGGTCCCTCGTGGTAGCTCCCCGTCCAATCCGCGTCGCCCCAAGCACAGCCATCGCTATCCGCTCGTAGCATTGGCTGCGGGAATCGCGCCCGGAACTCATCGCCCGAGCCGTGGCAGAGTTCCAACACGACCATCGGGAGAAGACGAACACCATGTGGGGAGCGATTCTCGGCGACATCGCCGGATCCCGGTTCGAGTGGAACCGGATCAAGACGAAGGGCTTCGAGTTCTTCGGACCGCAGTGCGAGTACACCGACGATTCGGTGTGCACTGCGGCCGTGGCCGACATCCTGCTGCACGACCTGCCTGCAGCGCCGACCCTGCAGCAGTGGTGCCGCCGCCATCCGGGCCGCGGCTACGGCGGCATGTTCGCGAACTGGATCGAGACCGATGACCCGGCTCCCTACGGCAGCTTCGGGAACGGAGCCGCGATGCGGGTTTCGCCCGCTGCGTTCTTGCACCGCCACGGGGCCATCGAGGATGCTCTCAAGGCGGCTGATCGGGTTACCGCAATCACGCACAATCACCCCGAGGGCATGAAGGGCGCCCGCGCAACCACCCACGCAATCTGGCTCGCGTTCCAGGGTGTCGCGCCCCGGCAGATCCGGCGAACCATCGAGCACGCATACGGGTACGACCTCTCGCGGACAGTCGACGAGATCCGCCCTGGCTACTCGTTCGATGAGACTTGCCAGCGGACGGTCCCCGAGGCGCTCACGTGCGCGCTCGAGTCGACGAGCTTCGAGGACGCGGTCCGGAACGCGATCTCGCTCGGCGGGGACGCCGACACGCTCGCCGCGATTGCGGGGCCGATCGCGGAAGCGATGCACGGGATCGAGGCTCACCTCGTCGCCACCGAGAGAATGCGAGCGCGTTTCCTTTCGCAGGCCCCGGATCTCGTCGACGTGACGAGGAGGTTGTACTCGGCGAGAGAGACGGCGGGAGCGGATGCTTAGCCGAGCACCCCCAGGCTCAATCCCTCGACGCGAGCATGAGCCGCCTCCCGGGGCTTGAGCATCGGGCTCAGGTATCGAGCCGGCGCGTCGCCTCCATCCGTTCGATAGAGCCACGCCTCGATGCGGAAGGTGTCGTGCTGGTCTCCCGTGTGGTCGTCCTTACGACCTTCCCGAAGCAAGCGAACCACTCGGGCGCCCTGTTTCGGTCGCCTCGATGCATTGCAAACCGCAGCTCAGACCTCCCCGAAATCTCCGCCCCGTCCCTTGCCGGCTGCGAAGCGGGCCGCGCCCTCGATGCCCCGGGTCACTTCCGCCTTGCTGTTCCGCCATTCCAGGCGAAGGGCGTCGCGTTCGGCAAGACCGTGCTGCGCGCGGGCGGAACGGCGATCGGCTCGCATGCAGCCTTGCGGAAAGCGGCAGATGTCGTGGGCCAGGGCCTCGGCCTTCGCGCGTGCTTCGCCCTCGGGCACGACGTACTCGCAAAGGCCGATGCGCAACGCCTCGTCGGCGTCTACCCGGCGACCGGTCAGGATGAGATCCATCGCACGACCTTCACCCACCAGCCGCGGCAAGCGCACGGTGCCGCCGTCGATGAGCGGAATCCCCCAGCGACGGCAATAGACACCCATGAAGGCGGTCTCCTCCATCACCCGAATGTCCGCCCACAGGGCGAGCTCCATGCCTCCGGCCACCGCCGGGCCGGCCACGGCGGCAATCACCGGCTTGGAGAGTTCCAGTCGGCTCGGCCCCATGGTGGCCATGGGAGGCTCGCCTTCGTCGGGGAACTCGAACGGGTCGAGCGCTTCGGCCCCCGAGAGGGCTGCGGCGTGCTTGAGGTCCCAGCCGGAGCAGAAGGCGCCGCCTTCGCCCCAGAATACGGCCACGCGGGCGGATTCGTCGGCATCGAAGGCGCGGAATGCCTTGTGGAGGGAGGCGGCGCTCGCAGGATCCATGGCGTTTCGGGTCTCGGGGCGGGAGTGGATTACGGTCCAGACCGCGCCGCTCTTTTCGGTCCTGACCGGCATTCGGACCTCCCGTCGTCGGATGCCAAGCTGTGAGGGTGTGTGGCGCGGCCCGCAGTCCGAAGCTGGCGGCAGGCTTCTGTCGACAGTGTAGACCGGGGTGTGCCACGGCGGGGGCGACGCGGAGACCGGGTTCGGTGCGAACAGTCGGTGACGGGCTCGCCGGGACGAGTTGTCCCCTCGGACTTGAGGCCGCGCTTCGGCGCGGGTCGGCGAGACCACTGCCGACATCTGTCTCAACGAGCCCGAATACTGGCAGGATCTCCCGATCGCGGTGTGGGAGCAGAAGCTTCGCGGCTATCAGGTCCTCAAGAAGTGGCTCTCGTACCGCGATCACGCCAGGGCGCGCAACGCATCGAGGCTCTAGCAACCGGATCATCGGCTCAATGCATCGATCGACACCACGCAGCATCGAGCATCCACACCGGAAGTCCCTGCGTGCGCTCCACAGGGGCGCACTCCATCACAGGAGAATCAAGTGAAGTTCCCGACAGCCCTTGCGCTCTGCGTATTCGTCACCGTCGCGGCACTTCTCGAACCGGCGAAGGCCAGAACCTGCAAGCAACCAGATAACTTGGCCTTTGTCCAAGGGAAACGCCATTGCCTTGCGATCAAGACGTTCCAGGGAACAACGGGTGCCGATACGCTCTTCGTCGTACTGCACGGCGACCTCTCGAGCGGCGGCCCGGCCGACTACATCTTTCCGGTGGGCGAGGCCATTGCCCAACGTGGTATGCCGGCCGTCGTCATGATGAGGCCGGGCTACACTGGGGATGGACGAACTTCGACTGGTCGATCCACGCGAAGTCAACGCCGCGGCGAAGTCTATTTGAAGTCGGAGATGGACAGCATCGCGGTCGCAGTGGCCGAGCTGAAGGCGCACCACGAAGTCGAACGGGTCGTGATGGTGGGGCACTCCGGTGGAGCGCTCATCTCCGGAGTCCTTCTCGGCCGAAAGCCAGACCTCGTCGATGCCGTGGTGCTGATCGCCTGCCCCTGCGATGTCCCTCGGTGGCGCCGCGTTCGCGGTCGCCGGCCGTTGACGCTTGCGCAATCGCCGCACAAGTGGCTCGAGAGGGTCGCTGCGGACGCGAAGATCTTCGCCATTACCGGTAGCAAGGACAAGAACACGTTCCCCGACCTCGCCCGGGACTACGTCGACAAGGCGACAGCCCGAGGCCTTGACGCCGAGTTCGTCCTCGTCCGGGGGGCCGGCCACGGACTTGGTCGTCGGTACCGTGAGCCTTTCCTGCGAGTACTCGACAAGCTGCTCGCGCGGTGAATTCCCACACGTGACCGTTGGGGTTGGAAAACAACTGTCGGGAAGCAGGGCGCGTTCCGGCGGGCTCGGCTCGGCTCGAAGAAACACCCAGAATGTATCGTCCAAGGGAGAAACGTCGCGTCCGGCGGCGCCCACAACGGCAGCATAGACCCCAAACTTCCTCCGATGCACCACCTTGCGCAATCGTCACGGCCCGTTTCGGAGGGTTCCGGTTCCTGGTACGCGGCCACCACGCCGGCGGTCGAGCCCCGGCCGGCACTCGCGGGGCGCGAGCGGGCGGACGTCTGCGTCGTCGGGGCCGGGTTCACCGGGGTCTCCGCCGCCCTTCACCTCGCGGAGCGGGGGTACTCGGTGGTCGTGCTCGAGGCGGAGCGGGTGGGATGGGGGGCGAGCGGGCGGAACGGCGGGCAGGTGGGAAGCGGCCTCCGCGAGTCGATGGACGATCTCGAACGCGCCCTCGGTCCGTCCCGCGCCGGGACCCTCTGGGCGCTCACCGAGGAGGCCAAGGCGATCATCGCCGAGCGCATCGCCCGCCACGGCATCGAGTGCGACTGGCGCTCGGGCAACCTGCTCGCGTCCACGCGCGAGCGCTACATGGGGTGGATGGAGGACGAGGCGGAGTTCTGTCACCGGCGTTTCGGCTACCGCGGATATCGGATGCTGTCCCGGGCGGAGATGCGCGAGGAAGTCGCGAGCGAGCGCTACGTCGGGGGGCGGATGGACGAGGGCGGCGGGCACCTGCACCCCCTCAGGTTCGTGCTCGGCATGGCCGCGGCGGCGGCCGGGGCCGGAGCCCGGATCTTCGAGGACTCGCGGGTCGAGCGGATCCGGTGGGGCCGTCCGGCCGAGGTCTCGACCGCGCGGGGGGGCGTGGTGACGGCGGAGCACGTCGTCCTCGCCGGCAACGCCCATCTCGGCCGCCTCGAGCCGAGCATCGAGTCCCGGATCATGCCGATCGTCAACCATCAGCTCGCGACCGAGCCCCTCGGAGAACGGCGGGCCCGCTCGCTCGTGAGGAGCGGTGCGTGCGTCCACTCGACGAAGTTCGTCGTCGACTACTTCCGGTGCACCCCCGACCATCGCCTCCTCTTCGGGGGCGGCGAGACGTACTCCGACCGGCCCCCGGGCGACCTCGCGGGGTTCGTCCGCCGCTACATGCTCCGCGTATTCCCCCAGCTCGCGGACGTTCGTATCGACCATGCGTGGAGCGGGCGGCTCGCGATCACGAGGAGCCGCCTGCCGGATGTAGGGCGGATCGCCCCCAACGGCTTCTTCGCCCACGGGTTCTCGGGCCATGGGGTGGCCCTGACCCAGATCGCGGGGAAGCTCGTCGCGGAGTCGGTGGCGGGGACCGCGGAGCGCTTCGACGTGCTTGCGGGGCTCGAGCACCGGCCGTTTCCCGGGGGCCGGCGGCTCCGCCATCCGCTCCTCGTCCTCGGGATGCTGTACTACGCCCTCCGCGACAAGCTATGAACGGCTCCGCCGTACCACCGGGTATTGCCCCGCGGTCCGGTATCGGACGGGACGGGAGCCTGAAAGGGGCCCGCATCCCGGGCGGGATGCGGGCTGGCAGGCGGATGGCCGCGATGCGCCGGCGGGCCGGATGGAACGCTCAGACGCAGCCCGCGTCGGAGTGAACGTGCTCGGGCCGGCGCTCCTCGCGTGGCGGGTAGCCGAAGAGGTCCTTGTACGCCTTCGAGAAGTGAGAGGCGCTGACGAACCCCGCGGAGAGCGCGATCGACATCACCGAGTGCGAGGTCTGGCGAAGGAGGTGATGCGCCTTCGCGAGTCGCACCCGGAGGTAGTACCGGCTCGGCACGCACCTCAGGTGACGGCGGAAGAGGCGCTCGAGCTGGCGGCGCGAGAGCCCCACCAGCTCCGCGATCTGCTCGACCGGGAGCGGCTCCTCGAGGTTCGCCTCCATGAGCTGCACCGCGTCGACGAGTCGGGGCTGGCCGGTGCCGATGTGCTGCACGAGCGGACGGCGCTGCACGTCCCGGGTACCCCGGATCCGGTCGTGGACGAGCTGCTCGGCGATCGAGGCGGCAAGCTGGCGGCCGTGCTCGCGGGCGATGAAGTTCATCATGAGGTCGCCCGGGGCGTCGCCTCCCGCGCAGGTGATCCGGTCCCGGTCGAAGACGCACACCCCGGTGGTGACCACGACCTCCGGGTGGTCCTCGATGAGGGCGTCGCGGTGATCCCACTGGGTGGTGCACCTGTAGCCCCTGAGGACGCCGCTCTTGGCGAGGAGACACGCGCCGGTGTCGATCCCGCCGAGGACCACGTCGCGCTTCGCGAGGCGCCGGAGCCACCGCAGGCACGACTCGTGCACGTGGTTCTCGACGTCGTCGCCGGAACACACGAGGACGAGATCGGGGTTTTCGACCGCGTCGATCGCGACGTCCGCGTGGACCCGGACGCCGCTGCTCGCCCGCACCGGCCTCCCGTCGAGGCTCGCGACCTGCCACCGGTATAGCGCGCGCCCGCTGATGCAGTTCGCCTTGCGAAGCGGCCCGAGGCAGGCGCCGAAGGACGCGACGTTGAAGGCGGGCATCAGGGCGAACACGACCTCGCGCGGCCGCCGCACGGTCCGGGTGGCAGGCTCCGGATCAATCTCCGACGGGCGGATGGGATCGAGGTCCATCTCGATGGGCTCGTGGATGTCGATTTCTTCGAGGCGGTTCATCGGATCCAATCCCGGTGTTTCCAGACACGCCGGGAAGGTGCATGGGGCGCCTGGAAGCTGGCAAGAGTTTGGCGACTGTAATGGCGTGTTTACGACATTTTCCCGCCGCACAATGGACAAAGGACGGATTCGGCGCAATGACTGGTCCGGCGATGGACGGATTCCGGTCCCCACTCGGGCCGCGGTCACGGTCCACCGCGCGGTACCGAGCGTGAGGGGTGGGGGCGGCGTGCCGCGGGCTGGAAGCCCGCGTTTCCATGGGCGCGGCGCCCGCGATGGGGAGGTGACGCCGGAATGCGACTTCGCCCGACCCGACCTGTATGAGACTGCCCATCATCAGGGACGGGCTGCGCCTGAAGAGCGCACGGGTTTCGCGAGGGTACGGCCGCCCGGGCGCGGCATCTTTCCGCGTGGAGCGCAGGGGCCGTCGTGAGGGGTGGTTCGGGCGCGCGCGTGTCGGGGAGGGGGTATGGTCGCGCAAGCTCTCTCCGGCGTGGAGCCGGAGAGAGCTCGGGAGGGCCGCCGTCAGGCGCGGGGCGCGCTTTCCGGTGCGGGGCGGTTCCGGTTCAGCTCGCGGAGCAGCCGCTCGGCCTGATCCGGTCCGAGCGCCGCGAACGCGTACCGGCGGTACAGGTCGTGCCGGCGGCCCGCGGGAGGCGGAACCGGGAAGGAGAGAAGTCCTTCCTGCGCGGCGACGGCGGCGGTGGACGGACGGGGCTTCATGATGGCTCTCCGGTATGGAATTGGTTTGACGGCTCGAGTTTCCGCCGGTGGTCGCGTGCGTGCAACACATCTGACGCATCCAAGACATAATTTGACCGGATGGGGATATGTCGCTCTTCCGTCTGCGAGCGAGATGGCGGGAGAAGCTGAAAGAAGCCGGACCGTCCCAACGGAATCGCGGGTCGTGGTCAACCGTGGTCGGGGGTGGCGGCGTTTTCCCGGAGGAGGCGGGTCGTCGCTTCGTCGAGGCCGGTGTAGCGGTTCTCCGCCGGCGGGGCGTGGCTGCCGCGCGAGGGTTTCGCCGCGCCGAGACGGACCATCGCCTCGGTGAGCCGCACCCCGCAGACGATACCGTCGAGGAGGGGCACCGGCACGTGCGGCTGGAGGAGGGCGGGAAGTCCCGCCGCGGCTGCACCGCACAGGACCAGCACTTCCGCCCCGTCCGTCTCGATGAGGGCGTTCGCCACTTCGACGATCGCCTCAGCGAGCTTCTCCCGTTTCGCGTAGGCCTCCGCGAGGGGGATGTCGATGGTCCGGAGTCCGGCGAGCCGGCTCACGAGGCCGTAGCGCTCGACCGCCTCCCGGTAGCCGGGGGCGGAGGCGAGGCTGAAGGTGACGAGCCCGAATCGCGCTCCCAGCATGCAGGCGGTGAGCAGCGCCGCCTCGGTCATCCCGACGACGGGCACCGGGAGGAGGGCCCGGAGCGCCCCCAGGGCGGGGTCGGTCGACACACCGATGAGCACTCCGTCGTAGGCGCCGTCGTGCTCCGCGACGGCCTTGAGCATCGCGTGCTCGGCGATCGCTTCGTCCGCCCGGTGGCTCACGATCGCGGCGCCGATCGTGCCGGTGGCGCCGGCGATCTCGGTACCGGGGGCGGCCGCCTCCCGCGCGGTCGCGACGAGGGTCTCCGTCATGGCCGCGGTGGTGTTTCCGTTGACGAGCAGGATGCGCACGCGAGGGCTCCCGTTTCCCGTGAGTGAAGATGGCGCGCGAGTATATCCGGGACGCTGGGCACGGTCGCCGACCGAGCCGGATTCAGAGGAGCGCCTGGTACGTCAGCACCCTGAGCTCGCGCCGGATGGGGTAGGTCGACGACGGCGAGAGCTGGGTGAGGAGGAGGACGATGAGGTCCTCGGTGGGGTCCACCCAGAACGCGGTGCTCGCCATCCCGCCCCAGGCGTACTCCCCGGGGGAGCCGACGATCCGGGCCTTCGCCGGGTCCAGCATCACCGACACCCCGAGCCCGAAGCCGACCCCGGTGAACGGAGTCTCGGAGAACGTCGGCTGGCCCATGTCCGCGAGGTCCCCGGGGAGCTGGTTCGAGGTCATGTGCTCGACCGTCTTGCGCCCGAGGAGGCGGACGTCGCCGAGCGCCCCCCGGCCCCGGAGCATGCGGAGGAACCGGAGATAGTCGGCCGCGGTCGAGACGAGCCCGCCGCCGCCCGAGAGGGTCGCGGCGGGCCGGAGGAAGCGGCTCCCCGCGGCCGCGTCGACGAGGGCGAGTCCGCCCTCCTCGGAGCGGGTGTAGTTGGAGGCGAACCGGTCGCACTCTCCCTCCGCGACGTGAAAGCCGGTGTCGGCCATCCCGAGCGGGGCGAAGATCCGTTCCGCGAGGAACGAGTCGAGCGGCTGGCCGGACCAGATCTCGACGAGGCGGCCGAGGACGTCGGTCGAGACGCCGTAGTTCCAGCGTTCCCCCGGCTGGAAGACGAGCGGCTGGGCGGCGGTCGCTTCCACCACCTCCGCGAGCGGTCCGAGATTGCGGTTGAAGTCGATCCCGTGCCGGTGATAGAGCGCATCCACCGGGTGCTCGCATTGGAACGAGTACGTGAGGCCCGAGGTGTGGGTCATGAGGTCGTGCACGGTGATCGGCCGGGCGAGGGGCTCGGTCTCGAAGGAATCCGCGTCTCCGCCCGCGAACACCCTCGTCTCGGAGAATGCGGGGATGTACTTCGCGATGGGGTCGTCGAGGTGGAAGCACCCCTCCTCGTAGAGCATGAGCGCCGCCACCGTGGTGATCGGCTTCGTCATCGAGTACACGCGGTAGATGGTGTCCGGCGCGGCCGGGCGGCGCGACTCGACGTCCCGCAGGCCATGCGTCTCGAACCACGCGAGGCGGTCGTCCCGCACGACGGCGACGGCGACGCCCGGGAGCCGGCCCGAGTCCACCCACCGCCGCATCCAGGGGACGATCCGGTCGAGGCGCGGGGTCGAGAGCCCGACCTCCTCCGGCCGTGTGTCGATGTTCATGTCGGTTCCTAGCCCCCGCACCGTCGTGCGGCGGGGCGCAGTGTGGGAATGGTCATTGCCCGCCCGGCGCGGCGGCCGCGGGCGCGAGGGGTCGCAGCGGCCCGCTCCGGCGACGGATGGCACTACAATCGCGCCTTCCGCCGGGCGGGCGCGATTGCCGGGGCGGAGCCGTCCCTCGGGGCCGATCGGCCCGGTCACTCGGATCGCTGCACATGCTGGATGGTCTCGCCACGGTGATGCACACCGCCTCGGTCTGGGTGCTGCCGGCCGTCACCGCGATCACCCTGCACGAGGCGGCGCACGGCTGGATGGCCTGGAAGCTCGGGGACGACACGGCGCGGCGCGCGGGGCGCCTCAGCTTCAATCCGGCGCGGCACATCGATCCCTTCGGCACCATCATCCTCCCCGCGATGCTGCTTCTCATGCGGGTGCCCTTCCTGTTCGGCTACGCGAAGCCGGTGCCGGTCGACGTCCGCCGCCTGCGCCAACCGCGGCGCGACATGGTCTGGGTCGCGGCGGCCGGACCCGGCGCCAACCTCGTCATGGCCTATGCCGCCGCCCTCCTCATGTGGGCGACCATCGTGATGCCCGAGACCGCGCGGCCCTGGGTGTTCGAGAACCTCAAGAACGCCCTCATGCTGAACATCTGGCTCGCGGCGTTCAACCTGCTCCCGATCCCGCCCCTCGACGGCAGCCGCGTGCTCCTCGGGGTCCTGCCGCGGTCGCTCGCCATCCCCTATGCGCGCCTCGAGCGCTACGGGATGGCCCTCGTGCTCGGCCTCATCGCGCTGCCGATGCTCCTCGGCTCGCTGCTCGGCGTCGAGATCAACCTTCTCCTCTGGATCCTGCTGCCCCCGGTCGAGTTCTTCCTCGACGCGATCCTGGCCCTCGCCGGGCACGAGTAGCCTCCTCGTGCTGCGCGCGCTCCCGGGGCTCAGAGCAGGGTCTTGACGGGGACGGAGGGATCGGCGAGCGCGGCCGGGTCCGGGCGTCCCCGCGCCGCGATGAGGCGCCGGCAGAAGATGAACTCGCGCACGCCGTTGACCGCGTCCGCTCCGATGAGCACTCCGCCGCGAAGGTGGAAGGTGATGAACGAATCACCTCCGAACTCGCCGCGGGTCACGGTCTGGTCCGCTCCCTCGGATAGCCCCGCCATCTGGAGCCGCACCCCGTGCTGGTCGGACCAGAACCAGGGCTCCGATTCGTACGACCGGTCCTCGCCGAGCATCGTGGCCGCCGCCACCCGGCCCTGCTCCATCGCGTTGGGGACCGACTCGAGTCGGACCCGGCGGCCGAAGAAGGCGTTCGGGTGGCTCGTGCAGTCGCCGGCCGCGAACACGTCCGGCACCGACGTGCGGCACCCGGAGTCGACCGCGATCCCGTTGTCGCAGTCGATTCCGGCCGCCCGGGCGAGGTCCGTCACCGGCTCGATGCCGATCCCCACGACCACGATGTCGGCGGGAACCTCGCTCCCGTCGGCGAGCGCCACCGCGCGCACCGCGCCGCCCTCGCCGTGGAAGCCGGTCACCGCCGCCCCGAGCCGGAGGTCGACGCCGCGGCTGCGGTGGAGATCTTCGTAGAACGCCGCGAGCTCGCTGGTGGCGACCCGCGAGAGGAGCCGCGGCAGGGTCTCGACCACCGTCACCGCGAGGCCCGCCTCGACCGCCACCGACGCGACCTCGAGTCCGATGTAGCCTCCCCCGACGACCACCGCCCGTTCCGCGCCCTCCATCGCGGCGCGGATCCGGTCCGAGTCCTCGACGGTGCGAAGGTAGAGCACGCCTTCGAGCTCGGACCCCGGCATCCCGTCGAGCCGCCGCACCCGGCTTCCGGTCGCGAGGAGGAGACGGTCGTAGTCGAGGGCGCGGCCGGAATCGAGCTCGATTCGGTGCGCCCCGGGGTCGATGGAGGCGACGCGGGTGCCGGTCACGAGCTCGATGGAGCTCTCGGCGTAGAACGCCTCGGGGCGGAGGAGGACCCGGTCGAGGCCGGAGCGCCCGGCGAGATAGTCCTTCGAGAGCGGGGGGCGCTGGTACGGCGGCTGGCTCTCCGCCGTCACGAGGAG
>JAJDXW010000409.1 GCA_022823045.1 Gammaproteobacteria bacterium | reverse complement strand
TTCCGAAGACCTCGCCACCCGCGTCGGTGACCAGGTCCGGCGCGCGCTCGACGAAGCGGACCGGATCGTGCTCCTTACCGACGCGCGGGCGGGAAGGACCGCGGCCGACGACGCGATCGCGGACCGCGTTCGCCGGCTCGGCAAGCCGGTCGTCCTCGCCGTCAACAAGACCGACGGGCTGGACGAGCGGACCGCCCTCAGCGAGTTCCACGCCCTCGGGCTCGACGCCCCGATCCCGATCTCGGCCGCCCACGGGCGCGGGATCGCCGCCCTGGTGCGGACCCTCGTGCCCGCGGAGGGAGAGGCTCCCGACCCGGCCGACGACGCGGAGGCGGAGGCGGACGGGGGGCGGGGGGCGGTGCGGATCGCGATCATCGGCCGGCCCAACGCCGGCAAGTCCACCCTCGTCAACCGTCTCCTCGGCGAGGACCGGGTCATCACCGACGATGCCCCGGGGACGACGCGCGACAGCGTGTTCGTTCCCTTCGAGCGGCGCGGGCGGCGGTTCGTGCTCATCGACACGGCGGGGCTCCGGCGCCGCGCGCGCGTCTCCGACGTGGTCGAGAAGCTGAGCGCCATCAAGGCGCTCCAGGCCATCGAGGCGGCGAACGTCGCGATCCTGGTGCTCGACGCGGGAGAGGGGGTCTCCGAGCAGGACGCGCGGCTCCTCGGCTACCTGCTCGACGCGGGCCGGGCCCTCGTCATCGCCCTCAACAAGTGGGACCGCCTCGATCCGGGGACGCGGGCCGCGGCCCGCGACGCGGTCTCGCGGCGTCTCGGCTTCATCGACTTCTCCGCCGTGCACGCGATCTCCGCCCTTCGCGGCGAAGGGCTGGGGGCGGTGATGCGCTCGGTCGAGGAGGCGTGGGCGGCGGCCACCACCCGGATGGCGGCCGGCGAGCTCACCCGGATCGTGCAGGACGCGACCACCCGGCACCCTCCCCCGGCGGTGCGGGGGAGACGGATCAAGCTCCGCTACGCCCACCAGGGAGGGATCAACCCCCCGATCGTGGTGATCCACGGAAACTCGGCGGAGGAAGTTCCGGAGCCGTACGCGCGCTATCTCGCACGCGCGGTCCGGACCCGGTTCGGGCTTCGCGGCACGCCGCTCCGAATCGAGTTCCGCTCGGGCGAGAACCCCTACGCGGGGCGGCGCAACCGGCTCACCCCCCGCCAGGTGCGGCACCGAAAGCGCCTGCTGCGCCACGCAAGGCGGCGGGGTCGCTGAGCCCCCGCCGAGAAGAGGGGAGGGACGGCGGGGGCTACTCGATGTTCTCGGCGAGGGCGACGAGGATCCGGCCCGCGCTCTCGCCCGTGTCGCGCACCCCCTTCGCGTCGTGGACCACGACCCGGGTCGGCGGGCCGTCGCCCCGCTCGAGGACGATCCGGAACTCGACGTCCTCCGGCATCTCCTTCTTGCTCCGATCGCGCCAGAACGCGAGGCGGCTGAGCCAGCCCCGCTTCTCCTCGTCCTCGGCGCCCGCGTCCGGGTCGATGTAGCGCACGAGGAAGAAGCCGGCGCTCCGGTCGAGGTCGACCACCGTGAACCCGCCCCGGTCGAGGGCGCGCCGGACCAGCCGCCAGCCCCGATCGAAGCCTTCGTTCAGGCGGATGTACTTCCCGCCCCCGGAATCGTCCATGACCCCCGCCCGCGGCTCGGCAGCGTCGCCCGCGGCGGCGACCGCCGCCGGGTCGACGGCCGCGTCGTCCCCGTGCGCGAGGAAGTACATGAGGCGGCCGAGCATCTCCGCCTCGAGCTCCGGGTCGGAGGGCCGGGGGGCCCATGCATAGGTGTCGCCCCGCACCTGCTCTTCCGCGCCCCGGTGGGTCACGTGGATCTCCGTCAGCCCCGGCTCCGCGCCGCGCTCGACGCGGGTCCGGAAGCGGTCGCGAACCGCGTAGGTGTAGGCGAAGCGCTTGAACCGCGCGAGGAACCTCCGCACCCCGCCGACGGGGAGGTCCACCCGCTTCTCGGCCCATCCGGTCTCCAGGACCCCGACCCGGGCGTCGTCGGTATCGAACCCGAATCCCTGCCGCCGCCAGAACTCGCGGAGGCTCGGCCAGAGCTCGGCGGGCTCGGCCTCGACGACCAGCCACCGCAGGGCCCCCTCGCGCTCGATGCGAACCCCCTCCACCCGCGGCAGCACCGCATCGGCGGCGTCGCCCGGGTCGTCGGTGCCGGGAACGGGATACGCATCCCGGATCCCGGACCGGGTGAGGTCCGGCGGCACCTCGAGCGACGCCTGGCGGGTGTCGCGCTGGTACGGGGTGTCCGAGGGGGGAGGGGGAGGGGGGCTGACGTAAGTGCACCCCGCGGCGGCGAGCGCGGCCGCCGCCGCGGCGAGTGCGGCCGCGCCGCGGAGCCGGTGCGATTTCCGCCGAAGCACGCGGCGAACTTCAGGCCGCGGCGGGCAGCGCGCCTTCCGCTTCGCGGAGGGCGGACCGGACCGCTTCGTGGTACTCGGCCGACAGCGGCGTCAACGGGAGCCGGATCCCGGGCGGGATGAGGCCCATGTCGTGCAGCAGCCACTTCGACGGGATCGGGTTCGACTCGATGAAGAGGTTCTTGTGCAGGGCGCGCAGCCGGGCGTCGATCGCTTCCGCCCCCGCCCGGTCCCCGCGCAGGGCTCGGTCGCACATCGCGTGCATGGCCGCCGGGGCGATGTTCGCGGTGACCGAGATGACCCCCTTCCCTCCGGCGAGGATCGTCTCCATCGCGATCGGGTCCTCGCCGCTCACGACCTCGAACCCGTCGGCCGCGCGGTCGAGGATCTGCCCGACCCGCGCGAGGTCCCCGGACGCTTCCTTGATGGAGACGACGTTGGTGAGCCGGGAGAGCCGCGCGACGGTGTCCGGCTGCATGTCGCAGGCGGTCCGCCCGGGCACGTTGTAGAGGACCTGCGGGACGTCGACGGACTCCGCGATGAGCTTGAAGTGCCGGTACAGGCCCTCCTGGGTGGGCTTGTTGTAGTAGGGCGTCACCAGCAGGCAGCCATCGGCCCCGAGGGCCGCGGCGTCGCGGGTCAGGTGCAGTGCCTCGGTGGTCGAGTTCGCTCCGGTCCCGGCGATCACCGGCAGCCGGCCCGCCACCGCCTCGATGACCTTGCGCACCACCTCGCGGTGCTCGTCGTGGTCGAGGGTGGCCGACTCGCCGGTGGTCCCGACCGCGATGATGGCGTCGGTGCCGGCGTCGACGTGGAACTCGACCAGCCGGGCGAGGGCATCGTCGTCCACCGCGCCGTCTTCGCGCATCGGGGTGACCATGGCCACCATGCTTCCCTGAAACATCGCAACCTCCTTCGCGCTTTCGCGCCGGAAATCCTTCGCCGGAGATATTAGCGCATATCCCCCGCGAGCGCGCGGGATTCGGGCCGTCCCCGCGAGCGCGGGAGCGTGTCTCCGGCTCGCGGTCGGGCCCCGCCCCGAAGTTGACAGCCCGGACGGCTCATGGATAATCCGAACCCGGCCGGCAGGACCTCGGAGCTCTGGTCCCCCGCGCGCTTGGCGCGCGGCCGGCCGCGTTTTTCCGTTCGGGCGACTCGAACGACGCCGAGCGGGGGTGAAGGCCCGGCAGTGCCGCGGGGCGGCGCCGGCGGGCAGGTGAGCCACAGGTATTCGGAACCCGCCATGTATCTCCTCTATCTGGACGAATCGGGAACCCATCCCTCCTCGGACCGCGTGGTGGTCGGCGGGGTCGCGGTGTTCGAGCGGGCCGCCTACTGGCTGAAGCGGGACCTCTCCGAGACCGTCGCCCGCTTCTTCCCCTACGAGCAGCAGCAGATCCCCATCCACGCGCCGCGCCTTCGCACCAGCGGCTCCCGCGGGCTCCCCGAGGCCTACGCGGGGATCGATGCGGCGGAACGCCGGCGCCTCCTCGACGCCTGCTACCAGACCCTCCTCGTGTCCCGGCACCCGGTGCTCTTCGCCACCGTCGTGGACAAGGACGCGGCGGCGAGCGGCGACGCCTACCGGATGGCCTTCGAGGACGTCGTGAGCCGCTTCGACCTCATGCTCGCCCGCTTCCACGCCGCGAACCGCACCCAGCGCGGGGTGGTCGTCATGTCCGAGTCGAGCACCCTGCGGCGCGCGGAGCGGGCATCGGGGCCCTCCGTCTCGGAGGGCACCCAGTGGGGCCGCACCCGGAACCTCTCCGAGGTCCCCCTCTTCGTGTCCAAGTCGCGGACCCGGCTCCTCCAGGCCGCGGGGCTGGTGACCAACGAGGTCTGGGGGCGCTACGAGAAGGGGATCTCCCGGCACTTCGACGACATGCTGCCGAAGTTCGACCGCGAGGGAACCCGCCTGCACGGCCTCACCCATCGCACGAGCGGGGTGGACGCCTGCTGGTGCCCCGCCTGCTTCTCGTACCGCGCCTCGAACACTGCCTACCATGAAGGGGGCGGCCGCGGAGACGCGCCCGGGCCGCGGCGAGCCGGATCCGAAGGGGTATCGCGAGCGTCCGGCGAGGGCGGTCCGCCGGGGGGCCGTTACCGCGACGCCCCCTCCGAGGGCCCGCCCCGCTACGGGGAGACGCCGCGCTACCCTTCCTACGGCGAACCCGCGCCGGGTCCCGGTCCGGACCAGGATCCGGACCAGGACCGGGACCCGGACCGCCAGCCCGAATCCAACGAGAACCGGGCCACCCCCTGGGATACGTGATCGCCCGCGTCCATGAAGGGACCCATCGAATCGCATCTGGTCATCTCGGCCCTCGGAGCCGATCGCCCCACCCTCGTCCGGGCCCTCGCGTCCGCCTTCCGGGACTGCGGCTGCTCGATCAAGGACAGCCGGATGGCGGTCCTCGGGAGCGAGTTCGCGATGGTGCTGCTCCTCGCCGGGCAGTGGAACGCGATCGCGAAGGCCGAGAGCATGCTCCCGAAGCTCGCGTCCGAGCTCGAGATCACCCTCCAGTCGCGCCGCACCGCCGCGCGCTCGGACACGGCCGGCCTCATCCCCTACACGGTGGAGGTCATCGCCCTCGACCAGCCGGGCATCGTGCACGACGTGACGGACTTCTTCGCCCGCCGCGAGATCAACGTCGAGGACCTCATCTCGGCGAGCTACACCGCCCCCCACACCGGCGCGTCGATGTTCTCGCTGCACATGACGGTGGGGATCCCCGCGGACTCCGCCATCGCGGCCGTCCGGGGGGAGTTCATGGACTTCTGCGACGAGCTCAACCTGGATGCAATGCTGACCCCCCTGCGGTAGGCAACTCCCCGGACGTGGACACGCCGGTCGGATGTCGCTTCGCGAATCCGACTTGGACGCCATGCTGACCCCCCTGCGGTAGGCAAGTCCCGGGACGAAGACACTCCGGTCGGACAAGGCTCGCGGTAGCGATCCGACCACCCCGGGAGTACACTCGGCGCCCGACGGGAGCGGCCCACGACATGAGCCCCGAAGCACTCACCATCATCGGCACGATCGTCGCCGTCGGGGTCGCTCTGGCGGGCCTCCTCATGCACTTGGCCGGGCGCATGACGCGCTTGGAGGACCGCCAGATCACCCAGGGTGAACGCCTCGCCCGGCTCGAGGGCAAAATCGACCGCCTCTACCCGCACCTGCCGCACGATCCCGCACCGGCGCCCGCCGGCGGCTGACCACACCGACGGATGAAGCCATGAACGGACAGTCCAACCCCGTCAAGCAGCTCGCCGACGCGCTCCATGATTGTGTCGAGCCTCCCGGACGGACGGAACGAACCGAGCGGCTGGCT
>JAJDXW010000301.1 GCA_022823045.1 Gammaproteobacteria bacterium | reverse complement strand
TGAGCGGCGGTAGCCATGTCCACCTCCATCTGTCTCCGAATTCCAGAAACAGAAATCGTAGCGTAGACATGGCATTTCTCAACCTCGCAAAATCAGGACGTACACCCCGGCGCCTCCCTCGCGTTGACCGTCCCCGGCTTCTGCTGCACACTACCGCGCGCCTTGCTCGCGGCACGTACCTGACGCCCGACAACAGGACGCGCGCGGGAGGCGGGCAGGCGGATCGGCCCGGCGGCGAGCGCCGGGAACGGTTCGCTCACCAACGAGGATTTCGAAGATTGGCCCGCGTGCGGCGCGAGCCTGAAGCGACGCCAGCGGAAGACGAAGGCACACGATCCGATGATGAGAGCAGCAATCGTGGCGGGGATGGCCTTCGGCCTGCTCGCCACCGGGGCGTTCGCGTCCGGCGACCCCGAGGCGGGGAAGCTCAAGGCGGCGGTGTGTTCCGCCTGTCACGGAGCGGACGGCAACAGCGTGGCCCCCATCTGGCCGAAGCTCGCCGGCCAGGGCGCGCCCTACCAGATGCGCCAGATCATGGCCATCCGCTCGGAGCACGGCCGGGCCAACCCCGAGGCGGCGACCATGATCCCCATGATCGCGAACCTGAGCGACCAGGACCTCGCGGACATCTCGGCTTTCTTCGCCACCCAGGTCTCCACCGTGGAAGCGGCGGACCCGGACCTCGCGGAAACGGGACGGCGCCTCTACCAGGCCGGTGACGCGGCCCGGAACATTCCGTCGTGCACGAGCTGCCACGGCCCGGGCGGACGCGGAAACCTGCTCGCCGCGTTCCCCGCGCTCGGCGGGCAGTTCGCCGCATACTCCGAGAAGCAGCTCCGCGCGTACCGCGACGGGTCGCGAACGACCGATCCCGCCGGCATGATGCGCGCGATCGCGAGCCGACTCACCGACGCCGACATCGAGGCGGTCTCGGAGTATCTTTCCGGGCTCCACCAGGCGGGGAGCTGAGCCCGGCGCCGATCGCAGGAAGGCCCCAGGACGGACGGCCGCGACGGACCGTTCCAGACCCCGGAACCCGTGCCGGCCGAACCGCGCCGGGCCCTCCGGGATCGCCCCATCCCGCCATCAGGAGGCGCCCCGAATGAAGACCATCGTCGCCGCCCTCTTCGGATTCGCCCTCGCGCTGCCCGCCGTCGCCCAATCCGACATCGAGGGGCTGTACCAGAAGCTGCCGGCGCCCCAGCCCACCTCGGATCCCGACCGGGTCGAGGTGGTCGAGGTGTTCTGGTACGGCTGCCCGCACTGCAACCGCTTCCAGCCCTACCTGGAGGCGTGGACCGAGACCCTTCCGGACCACGTCCGGTTCGTGCGGATGCCGGCCATCTTCAACGACCTCTGGGATCTCCACGCCCGCGCCTACTACATTGCGGAAGCGCTCGGGGTCCTGGACGAGATCCACCCCCTCATCTTCGCCGCAATCCACGACGAGGGGCGAAGTCTCGCCTCCATGGAAGCGCTCCGGGACTTCTTCGTCGCGCACGGGGTGGCCGCGGCCGACTTCGACCGGCACGCAAAGTCCTTCTCGGTCCGGACCGGGGTCCAGCGTTCCCTCGTCATGCAGTCGCGGTACGGGCTCCGGGGAGTCCCCGCGCTCATCGTGAACGGACGATTCCTCGTCAGCGGCGCGACGGCGGGAAGCTACCCGAACGTGCTCGCGGTCGCGGACGTCCTCATCGCCCGCGAGCACGCGAAGGCCGGAGGCTGAATCGTCCTCGCCCGCGGCGACTCCCGCCTGGCGGTGCCGGGCCCTACCGACCCGGACCGGACGCGGACCGGACCGGACCCGGATCAGCCCTCGATCCGGATCACGGTGCGGCCGGTGACCGCTCCGTCCATGTAACCGTCGAACACGCCGTGCAGCTCGTCGAGCCCGATCTCCCGGGTCACGATGGTGTCGATGTGGCGAGGCTTGAGATCCGTGCCGCATCGCCCCCACGCATGGTCGCGCAGCTCCGGCGAGATGGTCACCGAGTTGATGCCGAGCAGGTTCACCCCGCGCAGGATGAAGGGCATCACGGTGGTCGAGAGCTTCACTCCCCCGGCAAGGCCGATGGCCGCGATGTTCCCGGCCGGCTTCACCGTCCGGGTCAGCCACGCGAGGTGGTCGCCGCCCACGTTGTCCACCGCGCCCGCCCACTCGGCGCGTTCGAGGGGACGGGTGCCCATCTCGACCTCGTCGCGGAGCACCACCCGCGCCGCGCCGAGCGACTCGAGCCAGCCGGCCGACTCCGCCTTCCCGGTGAACGCCGCCACCTCGTAGCCGCGCGCGGCGAGCATGTCGACGGCAAAGCTTCCGACCCCCCCGGTGGCGCCGTCCACCAGCACCGGGCCGTTCTCCGGCCGCTGCCCGTTGAGCTCCATGCGCTCGATCGCGAGCGCGGCGGTGAACCCCGCCGTCCCGAGGGCCATCGCTTCGCGGAGGCTCAGCCCCTCCGGCATGCGCACCACCGCGTCGGCGGGCGCCCACACCCTCTCCGCGTAGCCGCCGTCGAAGGCCTCGCCCATGCTGGCGCCGGCGACGAGCACCCGGTCACCGGGCGAGAAGCGTGCATCGGAGGACGACTCCACGGTGCCGGACACGTCGACTCCCGCCACCATCGGGAAGCGTCGCATGATCCGGCCCTTGCCGGTGACCGCGAGGGCGTCCTTGTAGTTGATGCCGGACCACGCGGCCCGGATGGTGACGTCGCCCTCCGAGAGGTCGTCGAGCCCGATCTCGTCGAGGCGCCCCTCGTACCCGCCGTCGGCCTCATGGACCCGGAATGCGTGAAATGTGGACATGCAAACTCCCAATTCGGTGAACGGCGCGGATGGCCGCGCCGGGCCCGCCGCGGCGGGGGGCGCTCGACTCCCGCCCGGTCAGCCGGCCGCCGCTTCCTCTTCCTCGACCCAGCGGTCGAGCGCCGCGATCAGCTTCCGGGCCTGGTCCGCGCTCGAGATCGTGAACTTCGACCGCGGCTGGTAGCGGTCGTTCCGCTTCTGGTAGCGCCGCACGCTGAACCGCACGGGGCCGTAGTCGCCGCGCCGGGCCTCCCATTCGCGGTACTTGAAGACCACCGTCGTCCACGCGCCGCGACTCAGGACCACCTTGTCGAGCTCCTGTACGAGCCGCACGCCCCCCTCGCTGTAGTCGACCGTGAGGTCGTCCGCGGTCGCCGACATCCGTCCTCCGAAGCTGCCATGGAGCGGACCCCCCGCTCCGCCGTGGCGAAGCGGGGGACCGGAAGCCGCGGAGTGTAGCGAGCGATGGCCGCCCGGCGATACCCCTTCGACGCCGGCGCGGCGGTCGCCGCCCTCCGGCGGAGCGATCCCGAGCTCGCGCGGGCGATCGACACCTTCGGCCCGTTCGCGATGAGGCGCCGGGCGATGCGCACCCCCTTCGAGGCGCTCCTGCGCGCAATCGTCTACCAGCAGCTCTCCGGCCGGGCGGCGGGCGCCATCCATGCCCGGGTGCTCGCCCTCTTCGAGGACGGGCGTCCGACCGCGCGGGTGCTCGCCGAGATGAGCGACGAGGCGCTCCGCGCGACCGGGCTCTCCCGGGCGAAGACCGCGGCGGCGCGCGACCTCGCCGAGAAGACGGTCGCGCGCATCGTCCCGGGCGGCCGGGCGTTGCGCGACATGTCCGACGACGAGATCGTGGCGCGCCTGGTCCAGGTCCGAGGGGTAGGGCGCTGGACAGTGGAGATGCTGCTCATGTCCCATCTCGCGCGGCCCGACGTCCTGCCCGCGACCGACCTCGGGATCCGCCGGGGCTTCGCGCGGATCCAGGGACTCGAGGAGCTGCCGGAACCGGCGGACCTGCTCGCCCACGGCGAGCGCTGGCGCCCGTGGCGCACGGTGGCGTCCTGGTACCTGTGGCGCGCCGCCGACCTCACCGCGGGGATCCCCGAAGACTGAGCCCCCTCCCGGCGCCCGCCACGGCCGCGCCACGGCCATCGACGCTCATGCACCCGGGGTTCTTCCCGGACCAGCCGGCTCGAGGTGCGGCCTCGCTAGAATACGGGGTTCGCCGCCGACCTGAGGACCTCCGATGTCCGCACCGCTCTTCGAGCCGGTCCGCCGCGCGCGGATCGAGTCCCTCAACATCGCGTTCGAGGAATACGCCCACGCCGCGACGGGCGCGCGCCACTTTCACCTCGACGCCGAAGACGACAACAACGCCTTCCTCGTCGCCTTCCTGACCGTGCCCCGGGACTCGACGGGAGTCGCCCACATCCTCGAGCACACCTCGCTCTGCGGGAGCCGGCGCTTCCCGGTCCGCGACCCCTTCTTCATGATGATCCGGCGCTCGCTCAACACGTTCATGAACGCGTTCACCGCGAGCGACTGGACCGCCTACCCGTTCGCCACGCGCAACCGCAAGGACTTCGACAACCTGCTTCAGGTGTACCTCGACGCGGCCTTCTTCCCGCGTCTCGACGAGATGGACTTCGCGCAGGAGGGGCACCGGATCGAGCGGGCACGCCCGGGCGACCCGGATTCCGAGCTGGTCTACAAGGGCGTGGTGTTCAACGAGATGAAGGGGGCGATGAGTCCCCCCGTGGCCCAGGTGGGGCAACGGCTCCAGTCGCTCCTGTTCCCCACCGTCACCTACCACCACAACAGCGGCGGCGACCCCTCCGAGATCCCGTCGCTCACCTGGGAGATGCTCCGCGACTTCCACGCCCGCCAGTACCATCCTTCGAACGCGGTGCTGATGACCTACGGCGACCTGCCCGCGGCCCGCCACCAGGAGGCGTTCGAGCGCCTTGCCCTCTCGCAGTTCGAGCGGCGCGAGATCGACGTGTCGATTCCGGACGAGCGGCGCTACGCCGAGCCGCGGCAGACCTTCGACCGCTACGCCGCCAGCGAGGCGGAGACGGCGGCCCGCACCCATCACCTCATGGGCTGGCTGCTCGGCCGCGCGGGCGATCCGGAGGAGGCGATGCGCGCGCGCCTGCTCGCCGGCGTCCTGCTCGAGCATGGCGGGTCGCCGCTTCGCCGGGCGCTCGAGACCACCGACCTCGGCACCGCGCCGTCGGAGCTCTCCGGCCTCGACGACAGCACCCGCGAGGCGACGTTCTCCTGCGGGATCGAGGGAAGCGAGACGGAGCACGCGGACGCGTTCGAGACCCTCGTGCTCTCCGTGCTCGACGACGTCGCCCGCGACGGGGTCCCCCGCGAGGAGCTCGATTCGGTGCTCCACCAGATGGAGCTCGGGCAGCGCGAGATCACCGGCGGCGGGTTCCCCTACGGCCTGCGGCTCATGGTGCGGGGGCTCGGCCCGATCCTGCACGGCGCGGACGGGCTCGCCGCCCTCGACATCGACCCCGCGCTCGAGACCCTGCGGGCGGAGGCCGCCGATCCCGGCTTCATCCCGCGGCTGGTGCGCGACCGGCTGCTGGACAACCCGCACCGGGTGCGGCTCACCATGACCCCCGACCCCGAGCTCCCGGGGCGGCGCGCGGCCGAGGAGCGCGAGCGGCTCGAAGGGATCCGCGGGCGGATGTCGGAGATCGACCTCGCCTCCGTCGACGAGGCGGCGGCCGCCCTCAAGGCCCGCCAGGAGGCCGAGGACGATCCGTCCATCCTCCCCAAGGTGGGGGTCGAGGACGTCCCGGAAGACCTCGCGATCCCCGAGGGACGGGAGGTCTCGTTCGGCCCCGCGCCCGGAACCTGGTTCTCGGCCGGGACCAACGGGCTGAGCTACCTCCAGGTCGTCGTGGACCTCCCGCCCCTCGCCCCGGAGCTGCTCGCCCTGCTGCCCGCGTTCTGCGACTGCGTCACCGAGGTCGGGAGCGCCGGGCGCGACTACCTCGCCACCCAGGCCCGCCAGTCGGCGGTTACCGGCGGACTCGGCGCGAGCCTCTCCGTCGGAACCTCCCAACGGGACGTCGAGCGCCTCCAGGGCCTGTTCGTCCTGTCCGGCAAGGCCCTCACCCGGAACCAGGGCGCCCTTGCCGAGCTCCTCGCCGAGACCTTCGCCTCCCCGCGCTTCGACGAAGCGGGACGCCTGCGCGAGCTCGTCGCCCAGGCCCGGGCCCAGGCCGAGGCGCACGTCACCCGTTCGGGGCACGTGCTCGCGATCAGCGCGGCGACCGCGGGGCTCGGCCGGTACG
The DNA here is from genome assembly GCA_022823045.1 of Gammaproteobacteria bacterium. Taxonomy (GTDB): domain Bacteria; phylum Pseudomonadota; class Gammaproteobacteria; order HK1; family HK1; genus JAJDXW01. The sequence goes on along the minus strand of JAJDXW010000301.1, from coordinate 5,292 downwards.
CGGCCCTCGAGGAGGATTGGCACGGAATGCGGGGGATCCGGAGCCTGAAGAGCCTCGACGACGCGCTTGCGGAGGACGACGCGGTCGCCGGCTTCGCGACGCGGCTCGACGCGATCCGGGAAGCGCTCGGAACGTCGCGCATGGAGATCCTCGCGGTGGGCGAGACGCTCGAGCCGGCCACCGAGTGCGCCGGCGCGCTCGCCCGGTCGATCACGGACGGAGCGGCCCCGAGCGTGCCTTTCGACCCCGATCCCGCTCCCGACGCCGCGCAAGACCGAGGCGCCTCGCGGGAGGCGTGGCTCACGACCTCGGAGGTGAGCTTCTGCGCGCGCGCCTTCCCCGCCGTCCCCCAGGCCCACCCGGACGCCCCGGCCCTGCGGGTGCTCGGCCCGTACCTCCGCAACACCTTCCTGCACCGCGCGATCCGCGAGCAGGGCGGCGCCTACGGAGCCGGCGCGGGCTACAGCGCGGACAGCGGCACCTTCCGATTCTTCTCCTATCGCGACCCGCGCATCGCCGGCACGTTCGACGACTTCGAGGCGGCGGTGCGGCAGGTCCTCGACGGGCCGCGGCAGGCGGCGCATCTCGAGGAGGCGATCCTCGGGGTCATCTCCGATCTCGACCGCCCGAGCTCGCCCGCGGGCCAGGCGATCGGGACCTACTTCGGCACCCGGCACGGGCGCGACCCCGCCCAGCGCCGGCGCTACCGGCAAGCGGTCCTCCGGGTGACCCTGGACGACCTGCGGCGGGTGGCGGCGGAGTACCTCGCGCCCGGGCGGGCGCGCGACGCGGTGGTGACGAGGGAGAACCTCCTCGACCGGGAACCGGAGCGCGAGGGCTTCGAGACGCTTCGCCTCTAGCCCGCATGTTTCACCGATTCCCGGCCGCCGCCCCCGGGGGCGACGGCGTCCCGGAACGGCGGCCGGGAACCGCGGGCGAGGCCCGGGAGTCCGCGGGCCATCGTGTATAGTCCGCCTCCCATTCCTCTCCGCCGGAGATGACCTCCATGCTCGACGAGCTTCGGATCCAGCGAGCCGCCGCGAGCCGCCTCGCCGAGGTCGACCCATCGCGACTCGGATTCGGCGATCACTTCTCCGACCACATGTTCAGCCTTCGTTTCCGGGACGGGGCGTGGGGGCAGCCGGAGATCGTTCCCCTCGCACCGGTGCCGGTGCATCCGGGGTGCCTCGCCCTGCACTACGGCCAGTCCGTGTTCGAGGGGCTGAAGGCGTTCCGGGGCACGGACGGCCGGGTCCGGATCTTCCGGCCCGACCGCAACGCGGCGCGCCTTCACGACTCGTGCCGGCGCCTGTGCATCCCCCCGCTCCCGGACGGCGTCTTCGAGGCGGCGGTGGAGGAGATCGTCCGCGTGGAGCACGAGTGGATCCCGCGCGGTCGCGGCGAGGCGCTCTACGTGCGCCCGCTCATCTTCGCCGAGGACGCCCACCTGCAGGTGCGCCCCTCCACGAAGTTCCGCCTCCTCGTCTTCACCTCACCGGTCACCAACTACTACGACCGCGAGGCAGGCGCAGTCTCCCTCAAGGCGCAGAACCGCTACACCCGCGCCGCCCCGGGCGGGGTGGGCTTCGCCAAGACGGGGGGCAACTACGCGGCCGCCCTCTTCCCCGCGACCGAGAGCATCGCCGAGGGGTTCGACCAGGCCCTGTGGCTCGACGGGACGGAGCACCGATACGTCGAGGAGGTGGGGCAGATGAACATCTTCTTCGACTTCGGCGGCCGGGTGGCGACGCCGGAGCTCCGGGGGACGATCCTGCCCGGCATCACCCGGGAGAGCGTCATCACCCTGCTCCGCGACCGCGGCATCGAGGTGGAGGAGCGAAGGATCGGGATCGACGAGGTCGTCCGGCGGAGCCGGGACGGGACTCTCCGCGAAGCGTTCGGAGCGGGCACCGCGGCGGTCATCACCCCGATCGGGCGGATCGGTTTCGAGGGGGCGATGCACGAGATCAACGCCGGCGCCTCCGGGCCGCTCGGCGCCGAGCTCTACGACGCGCTCATCGGCATCCAGCTCGGCGAGCGGGAGGACCGGCACGGCTGGAATCGCATCGTCGACCTCGAATCCGCCCCCGCCCAGGCCGCGGACTGACCGGACGGGGTCGGGCCGCGCGCCCCGCGATTGAACATAGCTCAATCGTGCCAACGGAATAATCGTTTGCGCGGGGCAGCGCTCCGCACCTAGTCTGGTCCCGGATGGTTTCCGGAATCTCACCATGAGCAACGGATTGAAGGCAGTGGCGGGGACGGCGGCCGCGTGGACGGAACCGGAGGCGGATGCGCCAACGGCCGCCGGCGAGGCCGCGGCGCAGTCCTGCCCCGTATGGGAGCAGGTCCGGCGCGAAGCGGAACGCGAGCGCGAGCGCGAGCCTGCCCTCGCGGAGTTCCTCGAATCGACGATCCTCCACCGCAAGGGGCTGGAGGACTCTCTCGCGTGGATCCTCTCCCGCGAGCTCGCGAGCCCGGTGGTCGGCCAGGAGCGGCTGCGCGAGCTCTTCGACGAGGTCCACGCCCTCGACCCCGGGATCGGAGACGGCGCCCGCGCCGATCTCCAGGCGGTGCGGGACCGTGACCCGGCCCTCGAGACGTACTTTCCGGCCCTCCTCTTCTTCAAGGGATACCACGCCCTCCAGGCGTACCGCATCTCCCACCGGCTCTGGAAGGACGGGCGCGAGCTCGCCGCGCTCCTCGTGCAGAGCCGCATGGCGCACGCCTACGGGGTGGACATCCACCCCGCGGCGAGGATCGGGCGGGGCATCATGATCGACCACGCCACCGGAGTGGTGGTCGGGGAGACCGCGGTCATCGAGGACGACGTCTCCATCCTGCACGAGGTGACCCTGGGCGGTACCGGAAAGGAGACCGGCGACCGGCACCCCAAGGTCCGGGCCGGGGTGCTGATCGGCGCGGGCGCGAAGCTGCTCGGCAACGTCGAGATCGGGGCCGGGGCCAAGGTCGGCGCCGGCAGCGTGGTGCTCGCGGACGTGCCCGCCCATCGCACCGTGGTCGGGGTTCCCGCGGAGGTCGTCGGCACTCCCGAAAGCGATACCCCGGCCCTGACGATGGACCACCGGCTGACCTGATCCGGGTCCGACTCTCCTCGCCCCCCGGGCGCGCCCGGGGGCGGGACTACCCGGGCGGCGACCTTCGTACCGGGACCGAGAGCTCCACCTCGCCCGCGCGCTCGAAGACGAGGGTGAGGGAGATCCGCTCTCCGGCCTCGAGGCGGGACGAGACCCCCATCAGCATCACGTGAAGCCCTCCCGGCTCGAGGCGGATCGACCCGCCGGGGGGAATCTCGACCGCGTCGACGTGACGCATCTTCACGACCCCGTCCACGACGACACTCCGATGGATCATCGCGTGTCCGGCGCGCTCCGCCGCCACCCCGACGAGACGGTCCGCGGACTCGCCCCGGTTGGCGATCGAGAGATACGCCGCCGACACCTTCGAGTCGCCGATGGACGCGCGCACCCAGGCGCCGTCAACGACGAGCGGGCCGCCCCCGAGCGCGGACGCGGCGGTTGCGAGCCACCCGGCGACGGCGACGGCGACGACCACCGCGGCCGGGGACCGGCGTGGTCCGGGCGGCAACCGATTCTTCATCGGCGGATCCTCGGGAGGAGCGGACGGCCCAGGGGCGGCCGCTCGCCCGCGCTCCGGGTGACGACCGGCCTCGCGCGGCTGCGACCGGCCGCGGGACGCCGCGAGTGCCGCCGCGAACGATCGGTTGGTCAATGACAGAGGTAGAAGGGCCGGTCCTTCAGCATGAGCCAGACGGCCGGGGAGGAGCGGATGGCCTGGACCACGGCCCTCGCGGAATCGGGGATGGAGACCACGACCCCGTTCGCGAAGATGGTCTCGTCGACGAAACGCACGGACTCGTGCCGGTCGAGCAGCCCGGACCGCTCCGACTCGGGCGCATCGCCTTCGAAGAATACGAGCCAGTCGGTGCGGGCGATGCCGTCCGGCCCGACGACGGGCTCCTCCATGGCCTGCATCGCCTCCAGGCGGGGCTGGCCGAGCAGGACCAAGAGCTCCATCGCCCGGTCTCCGACGGCGGGCCAGTTCGCGATCGCGAGCCCCGCCACAAAGGCGGCCACGGCCAGCATCGAGAGCCGGACCCCCGCCTTCCGGCGGAGCCTCGGCGCTCCCCGTTGCCGCGCTTCGGTGGACATTCTCGCGAACCTCCGGTGCGCGCTTGAGCGTTGGCCCGGAAATCTCCGTGCGCCTTCCACGGCGCACGGAGATTTCCGGGCTAAGATCCGCTTCGACCCGGACGGTGGCCCGTCCGGAAGGAGATCGAACCCCGATGCCGAAGCTCGTGCCCGCGATCGCCGTCGTTGCCATCGCGACCGCGGCCGGATTCCTCGCCGGCCGGTGGTGGCCGGCCGAGGCCCCTTCCCTCCAGGCCTCCACCGCGCTCTTCGGGGAGGAACGCGCCCTCCCCGAGTTCGCGCTCGTCGATCATACCGGACAAGCCTACACCCGGCGGAGCCTCACCGACTCCTGGACCCTGCTCTTCTTCGGCTACACCCACTGTCCCGACATCTGCCCGATCACCCTCGCGACGATGTCGGCGAGCGTCGATGCGATCGCCGCGCTCGGCGGCGAAGCGCCGCGGGTGGTCTTCGTGAGCGTCGACCCCGAGCGCGACTTCCCGGAGCACCTCGGCGGCTACGTCACCGAGTTCCGCGACGACTTCCTCGGCGTGACCGGGCCCCACGAGGAGCTCCGCAAGCTGACGGGGGCGCTCGGGGTCGGTTACGCACGGGGCTCGGACGACCCGGCGTACCTCGTCGAGCACAGCGCCTACCTGCTCCTGGTGAACCCGAAGGGGGAGCTCCAGGCCGTCTTCGGTCCGCCCCACGCGCCCGACGCGATCGCCCGCGACATCGTCGCCATCCGCGGCCACCTCGAAAGCTGAACGGCCCCCGGGCCGGACCCGGCGGTCACCGGATCCGCAATTGACGAGGAAACGAGGTCATGAGCAACGTGATGTACGAGCTTTCGCCCGGCGCGTTCGAGCGCGACGGCTATCTCGTGGTCCGCGGTCTCGTCGATCGCCCGGGCGTCGACGAGATGCGCGAGACGGTGCTCCGCGCACTTGATCCGCTCGAGGGCCCGGCGGAGCTCGAGGTCGACGTGGGCTATCCGGGTGCCCCGGAGGGCCGCGATGCGGTGGGGGGCAACACGCCGAGGCGGCTGCTGCACGCCTACTCGCGAGGGCCCGTCTTCCGGCGGTGGGCGACCGCCCCCGAGCTGGCGTCGACCTTG
>JAJDXW010000077.1 GCA_022823045.1 Gammaproteobacteria bacterium | reverse complement strand
GAACCCCCCGATTCCGACCACGGTGGCCGGGCGAAGGTGGGCGATGACCGCGCCGAGCGCCTCGTCGCAGGCGGCGAAAAGAGGCTCGCGCTCGGCACGGGGAAGCTTGTCGGGGGTGACGTTCCGCCCGCTCTCCTCCATGAAGGAGAGCGGGCAGTAGTTCCACACGAAGGCGCGGCGGAAGAACCGTTCCGGCGTCCCGAACCGCTCCCGCGCCCAGCCCCAGAGGCGCGCCCCGCTCACCTCGCCCCGCGTCATCTCGAAGCCGAGCACAGGCAGCTTTGGGTGCTAGCGGCGGGGGCGCTCGACGGGCGCCTCAATCCCGAGCCAGTCCCGGACCATCGCGGTGTCGCCGAACGGGATCCCGTTCTGGGCCATCCCGAACGGTCCCGGGTTCATGCCGAGGAAGAGGATCTCGCGCCTCCCCGCCCCGTAGCGCTCGAGATAGAGCCGGTGCGGCGCCCACGCGTAGTCGAGGGGGGCGTAGGCGTGCGTCACCGGCGGCGCGAACCGGAGGCGCCGGGTGCGCCGCCGGAGCCGCTCCGCCACCGGTACGAGGTCGGACATCGCCCGTACTCTACGTCATCTCCACCGTACCGACGCGCCCATGCGCCGAAGCGCATCAGGGGTCCACTCCGGCTTCGCGCCTTCGCGACGTTCGTCGCCCGATCCGTGGGGAACGGGGGGCGGGTGCAGCGAGCCATCTCGCCCCCGGCGGTGCGTCGCGCGCCGCCTTCATCGACCACCGCGCTTCGCCGGGAGCGTCCCGGTCAGAGGTCCTTCGCCGCCTGGCGCTCGCGCCGGTGGTTCGCCGCCATTCGGCACAGGACATCGAACGCCTTTCGCATCGCGCCGGGGTTGGCGCGGCCCTCCCCGGTAATGTCGAAGGCGGTGCCGTGGGCGGGGGTTGCCACCGGGATCGGCAAGCCCGCCGCGATCGTGATGCCGCGATCGAAGCCCATCAGCTTCATCGCGATCTGCCCCTGGTCGTGGTACATGGTGACGACCGCATCGAGCCGGCCGTCGCGGCCCCGGAGGAAGACGGTGTCGGAGGGCCACGGTCCGTCGGCGTCGAGCCCGCCCGCGCGCGCCCGCTCGATCGCGGGCCGGAGGATTTCGATCTCCTCGGTGCCGAAGTTCCCGTCGTCCCCCGCGTGGGGATTGACGGCCGCCACGCCGATCCGCGGATGCGCCACGCCGGCGGCGCGCAGGGTGTCGTGGGCGAGACGGATCGCCTTCACCACCTCGTCCTCGGTGATGTGCGCAACGACGTCCTTGAGGGCGATGTGGCTGGTGACCCGGGTCGTCATCAGCTCGTCGAGCATGTTCACTTCGGAGTGGTGGCCGGTGAATCCCAGGTACCGGGCGATGTAGCGGTGCTCGTCCTCGGCACGGAGGCCCGCGAGGTGCATCGACGCCTTGTTGAACGGTCCGAACAGGATGCCGTCGGTCGCTCCCGAGCGGGTAAGATCGATCGCCGCGTCGAGGGTGCGAAGGCTCGAGCGGCCTCCCGCCTCGGTCACCTCGGCGAGGCGGACTTCGTCCGGGGTGATGGTGTCGGCGGGCAGGAACGCGATGCCGGGCCCTTTCCACCATTCGCCGGGATCGTCCGCGCCGACTTCCCGCAGGGAGAGGCTGGCTCCCGCCTGCCGCTCGCCGAGCTCGAGCACGTGGCGGTCCCCGACGACGAGCACGCAGGCCGCGTCCACCGCCTCCCGATCGGACAGCAGGCGGGCGACGAGCTCCGGGCCGATGCCCGCCGGGTCCCCGGGAATGACCGCGATGCGGGGAAGGGTGGCCGTCATGGTCCGTCTCCGCCGCTCGCTCGCGGCCTTGCCGAGCGTGAACGTGGCCCCGGAGCCGTCCGATCCGGCCTCGACCGACTTGGCCGCGCTAAGCCGAGGCGACCCTCCACGCTGGACAACGTATTGAATGCAATCATTTTCCCCCGCCGCTGGACCGCAACCGAAGGGGTCCCGGCGACCTCTCCGATGGGCCGGGCGAAATCGTATACCATGCGCCGCCGCAAGCGCACCGCGACCGGTGGAGGGTTGCAGGGCGAGGACCGACTCCGGCAATCCGCCGCCGGCCCGATGCGCTGGCGGGGCATCGCGCTTGGTGCCCCGGTCCGGCGGACGCGCCGGTCGAGAGCCCGATCCGGCGGCCATGTCGGCGGAGCGGGCCGGTCGCGCATCGCGGGCGCGGGTCGATTTACCTCCGCTTCCGACGCGACAGCGGGAGCGGCGCATGGCGCGCTGCAATGGGGCCGGCTTGGCCGGCAATGGAGCCCGGGCGCGAACCGGGCGAGCAACTCCAGGAGAAAGGCACGGAATGAAGTACTCAATCGGACTCGTCAAGGCGGGCACTCTGGCCCTCGCCGGCACGCTGCTCATCGCGGGCGCGGTCGCCCAGGCGGACGACAAGCCGGCCATCGAAGTGATCACCCATGCGGGGGCGGGCGGCGGCACCGACGTCAACTCGCGCATGATGATGCTGCGCTCGCGACGCACCCTCAAGCAGGACATGGTGGTCGTGAACAAGCGCGGCGGCGGCGGCGCGGCCGCGATGAACTACTTCATGTCTCGCCCGGCCGACGGCAACACGATCATGACCTTCACGGTCGGGCACGCGATCACCATGGGCAAGGGCAAGACCAGGCTCACGGTCGAGGACATGGCCCCGATCGCGCGCGGCACGAACGACCCCCAGATCCTCATGGTCAACTGCAAGACCAGCCCCTACAAGACGCCCGAAGAGTTCGTCGCCGGCATGAAGAACGGCGACAAGCTCAAGTTCGGCGGAACCCAGACCGGCACCATCGACCACATCACGGTGTTCCTCTGGGCGAAGCGCCTCGGCGTGCCCATGCCGACCTACATTCCGTTCAAGGGCGGCGGCGAGCTCGCGACCCAGCTCGTCGCGGGGGCCGTCGACGTCGGCACCCTGAACCTGTCCGAGGCGGCCGCGCCCGTCGAGGCCGGCGACATCTGCCCGCTCGTCATCCTGGCGAACGAAGGCATGGCGCCGATCCCGGCCGCGAAGACGGCCAAGGAGCTCGGCATCGACCTCGTGCTGTCGACGACGCGCGGCTTCGTCACCCACGCGGGGGTCGACGAGGCGCGCCGCGCCGAGCTCGAGGCGGGCATGATGAAGGCCATGGGGCATTCGCTCTACCAGGCCTACCTCATGAACTCGGGCCTCGACGCGACCTCTCCGCAGCCCTCCGGCCCGTGGGGTGAGCAGATCCGGATGATGATCACGGAGTTCGGACCCGCCCTCAAGGAAATGGGCCTCGTCAACTAGGCCGGCCGGTCCGGCACGACCGAAGCGACGGTGCTCCCCCTCCGGGGAGCACCGCCTCCGGTGAGAGCGCGACTCTTCATCGTCCCCGCGGTCATCGCGGCGTTCTCCGTCGTGGTGATCTGGGCCGCGCTTCAGCTCGAGCTGTCCCCGCCGATGATCGTCGGCGACAGCATGCAGCCGCGGGCGTTCCCCATCTTCCTGATGGCCGTCAACCTGCTGCTGGTGGCGGTGCTCGTCGTGCAGATCGCGCGGGAGCCTCCGAAGCCGGTTCCCCTCGAGCCCTTCGCGACCTGGGGCTCGATCCTGCTGATGCCCGTCTTCTACGCCCTCACGGTGTGGCTCGACATGTTCATCGGCATCGCCGTCGTCATGTTCGTGATGTGCCTGCTGTGGGGTGAGCGGCGGCTTCCGGTCGCGGGGAGCCTCGCCCTCGCGACCCCCATCTCCATCTTCTTCCTGTTCGACACGGTCCTTCGCGTGCGGTTCCCGCGCGGGGTGCTGACCAACTGGTACTACGGCTAGCCGGCCGCGGGGACGCACGATGTTCGACGCCTTGCAGGCGATGGCTTCCGCCTTCCTGGACCCGCACCTGATGGCCCTGATCCTCGGCACGACCGTGCTCGGGGTGATCATCGGCGTGCTCCCCGGGCTCGGCGCGACGACCGGCGCGGCCCTCCTGCTCCCGTTCACGCTGACCATGGACTCGGTGCACGCGATCTCGGTCCTCGCCACCATCTACGTCTCGGCCACCTTCGCGGGCTCCATCACCGCGATCCTCATCAACACGCCGGGGACGTCGGCGGCGGCCGCGACGACCTTCGACGGCTACCCGCTCGCCCAGCGCGGCGAGGCGGGGCGCGCCCTCGGCGTCGCGGTGGTCTCTAGCACGGTGGGCGGCGTGTTCTCGGTCGCGGTCCTGTGCATCGCGGCCCCGCTCCTCGCGCGGGTCGCCTACGAGTTCCGGCCCCCGGAGTACTTCGCGCTCACCCTCTTCGGCCTCTCGATGCTCGCGAGCATCAGTGCCGGCGGGGCGGTCAAGAACCTCATCGGCGGCATCTTCGGGGTGTGGCTCGCGACGATCGGCGCCGAACGCGCCACCGGCATCGAGCGGTTCATGTTCGGCAACTACGAGCTCTACGAGGGGCTCGCGTTCGTGCCCGTCTTCATCGGACTCTTCGCGATGTCCGAGCTACTCGTGCAGTCGAAGCTAGCCAACCGGATCGCCGACACCGTCGCGATGAAGGCGGTGAAGCTGCCGACGAAGGAGGACTACCGGCGGATCTGGAAGACGATCCTCCGATCCTGCGGGATCGGGACGTTCATCGGCATCCTGCCCGCCGAGGGCGCCACCGTGGCGTCGATGATCGGATACGCAGAGGCGAGGCGCTGGTCGCGCAACAAGGAGGAGTTCGGCAAGGGGGCCGTCGAGGGCATCGCGGGGGCGGAGGCGGCGAACAACGCCGCGACCGGCGGCGCGATGGTTCCGACGATGGTGCTCGGGATCCCGGGCAGCGGCACTACCGCGGTCATCCTCGTCGGCCTGATGGTGCACGGGCTTCGCCCGGGCCCGTATCTCTTCACCGAGCAGGTCGACAAGGTCTACCAGATCTTCGGCGCGATGCTGCTCGCGAACATCATGTTCATGGCGATGGGGCTCTACGCGGCGAAGCTCTTCGCCCGCATCTCGCTCGTCCCGACCCCCATCCTGTGGCCGGTCGTGTTCGCGCTTTCCGTCATCGGCGCCTACGCGCTGAACGCCGCGCTCCTCGACGTCTGGATCGTGCTGATCTTCGGCGTGATCGGGTTCTTCGCGCGGCGCCACGGGTTCGCCGTCGCCCCCATCGCGGTGGGCCTCATCCTCGGTGAGATGGTGGAGACGAACCTCCAGAACTCGCTCAAGATGTTCGAAGGGCAGTGGTGGCTCATCGCCGCCCAGCCGCTCGCGGCGCTGTTCCTGGTGCTCGCGGTCCTCGGCCTCTCCGGCCAATGGCTCTTCCAGCGGCTGTTCGGCGGCCGCCGGTGAGCGCTCTCGCGTCCGTGCAAGCCGGGCGCCCGGGGCGGGGCGGAGCGGTGCGGGTTCAGGGCTCGAGCTCGTCGATGCGCTTTGCGTTGTTCGAGTCGAGGGGCGTCTGGCACATCTCGAGGTGGAGGCGCCCGCCCGTCTCGTAAGGGTGGGCGAGTACCGCCTCCTCGTCGAGCTCGATGCCGAGCCCGGGCTCGGTGGGGGCGACGAGGTAGCCCTCCTCCCAGCGAAGCGGACGCTTCACGATCGCGTCGTGGAAGTCGCTCCGGATGGTCTCGAGGATGAGGAAGTTGGGGCTCGCGATGGAGACGTGGGCGGCCGCCGCGTGGGCGATCGGCCCGCAGTAGATGTGGGGCGCGACCTGCGCGTTGTAGAGCTCCGCGACGACC
>JAJDXW010000421.1 GCA_022823045.1 Gammaproteobacteria bacterium | reverse complement strand
CTTCCTCGTAGTTGATGACGAACTGGACGGCGATCCGGGCATCGTCGGGCCACTCGGGATGGGGCGGGTTGCGGCCGTATCCGCGCATGTCTCTCGGGTAGGTCTTGTTCATCGGAGTGCCACCTTTTGTTGCGGGCTTCGGTATCCGATTGCGCGCGCTCCGGGATGGTCGGACTTCCGGGGGCGCGGGCATCGTGCCCGCGCGCGCCGATGGGGGCGTTCGGCCCGCCGCGAGGGGGAAGCACGCCCTCCCGGAAAGTCGTTCTCTCGAGGGGCTCGTGCTTCCGGACTCCTCCTCATTCCTCGCGCTTCCTGCGAGATCGGCAATCGGATTGCGAAGTCATGGTACACGCGCGTATCCTTCTCGCCGCGCGCGCCGAGATGGTGCGATGCGCCTGGATCCCGCACCGTTCGGGTGCGGGCTCGCTCGCCCCGAAGGTGCCGGCGGGCGTCAGGGGCGACCCGCCGCGACGCTCGGAGGGGCGGTTTCGCCGGAGGTTCGCGGACGTGCGGACGAAGCCCGCGGGTTCCTGCGTTCCGGCACGAACCTTGCTGGAGGTCCGGTGCACGCGGTCGATCGTTCGGAGTCTGCCGCGGCGCCGGACCGCTTCCGCTCCGGAATGCGCTGCGGCTCGACATCAATCACACGGAGTCAACCGATGAAGACGATTCGAAGAGTTGCCGCCACCGCGGCATCGGCCGGCGCCCTGGCCCTCGGCGCAGCCCTGCTCGCGGCCGGCCCGGCCCAGGCCGCCGGGACCCTCAAGATCGGCGTGCTCGGGGTCATGAGCGGCCCCGCCGCCTCCTGGGGCCTCGTCAACCGCTACTGCGCGGAAGTCACCGCCAAGATGTACAACGACATGGGCGGGGTCGAGATCGGCGGCGAGAAGTACATGATCGAGGTCACGTCGATCGACGACAAGAACGATCCGAAGCTGTCCATCAACGGCGCCCGCAAGCTGACCGGCGACGGCATCCGGTACATCATCGGGCCGAACGTCGACACCACCGCCCAGGCCATCGTTCCCGTCGTGGAGGAGGCCGGCGCGATGCACTTCCCCTACGCGTTCGACAAGACGCTCTACACGCCGCCCCGCAGCAACTCCGTGCTCGGCATGATCGCGTCCTACCAGGCCGGGCCGGTCATCTACAAGCGGCTCATGGAGGAGAGCGGGGTCAAGTCCATCGCGTTCGTGGCACGCAACGAGGCCGACCCGCTCAACCAGCGCTCCGAAGGAGTGGACGCGGCCAACATGCTCGGCCTCGAGGTCCTCGCCTCCGAGGACACCTACGAGCCGGGGACGACGGACTTCTTCCCCGTGATGTCGCGGATCGTCCAGCTCGACCCGGACCTCATCGTGCTTTCCGGCGTGGCCCCGTCCGACGCCCCGCAGCTCATCAAGACCGCGCGCGAGCTCGGCTACGAGGGCCTGCTCAGCACCGAGACCGCCCAGGACGCCAAGATCCTCGCCGAGGTGGCCGGGGACGCGGCGAACGGGTTCATCTCGGTCGGCGGCGCGAGCACCCCGGAGATCTCCGACGACTACATGAACGCGTTCCGCGACGCGTACGTCGCGCACGTCGGGGAGTGGAACGACGAGGCGGGGACGAAGGTCTACGCGCTCGAGATGATCATCGAGACCCTGAAGCTCGCCGGCAAGGCGGCGATCGACGACATCGAGGCGTTCAAGGCGGCGATGCCCGACCTCAAGGTCGAGAACCGGCTGCTCAAGGGCGAGAACTCGCTCACTTACGTCGGCAGCGGATTCTTCCAGCAGCCCCGGCAGTTGCCGATCCCGATGGTGGTGAACGAGTACCGCGACGGCGGTTTCCAGACCCTCTTCGTGGGCTCGGTGGAGTAGCCGGCCGGCAGCGGCGCAACTACGGGCCGCGCGGTCGGCGCGGCCCGTCCCGCGTGGCGCCGCCCGGGGGCTCGCTCCGGGCGGCGCTCTCCGGCATCCCCCTCCCCGCGCTCGCCCGGCGAAGCGGGGAGGGCGGGGCGAAGCGGCGGCAAGGAGAGGCGCTGCGCGGGGTGCCCGGCCGTGGCTGTGGTCGTGGCTGACCCGCGCGGCGGTGCCCGGTGAGGCGGCCGCGGCCTGCTGCATCGCAACGCCGGACCACCGGAAAGGTCGAGACGAATGGAACAGGTCCTCGTCAACGGGGTCTACCTCGGGTGCCAGTACGCCCTCATCGCGCTCGGCCTCACCCTCATCTTCGGCCTGATGGGGGTCCTCAACTTTGCCCACGGGCAGATGTACGTGCTCGGCGGGTTCGTGACCTACTACGTGTACGGGGTCCTCGGGCTGCCGTTTCCCCTCGCCCTCGTCGCGACGGCGGCGACCCTGTGCGTCGTCGGCGCGCTCTTCGACAAGCTCTTCTTCCGGCGGGTGCTCCGCCACGGCACCCGCGAGGAGAGCTCCATGCTGCTCGCGGCCGGCACCGCCCTGCTCCTCGAGAGCCTCATCCTCATCTTCTTCGGGGAGAAGCACCGGGGTGTGCCTTCACTCGCCTCGGGGGTCGCCCGCATCGGGGACGCGTACCTTCCCTGGAGCCGCATCGTGGTCATGGCCCTCGCGGCCGCCCTCATCGTCGGGTTCATCGTCTTCATGCGCCAGACCCGGATGGGGCGGGGGCTCAGGGCCATCGCCCAGGACCGGGAGGCGGCCCTCCTCCAGGGGGTCAACGTCGAGCGCTACGGGATGATCGGGTTCGCGATCGGCGCCGCCCTCGCGGGCCTCGCGGGGTCGCTCCTCGTCGCGATCTCGGGGGTGAACAGCGGGCTCGGCACCTGGATCTCGATCAAGGCGTTCATCATGGTGATGATCGGGGGGGCCGGGGTGGTGTCGGGTGCGATCCTTGGCGGCTTCATCCTCGGGATGGCGGAGTCGCTCGGGTACCGTTTCTTCCCCGGCGGCGAGACCTACCTCATCCTCTTCGTCGCGATCATCGCGTTCCTCGCGATCCGGCCCCAAGGCCTCATGGGCAAGCCCTGGGGCTAGGTCGAGCCGGATAGAGAGTCGGATTGAGATCCGGACAGAGCGGAGCGAATGTCCCCCCGGAAAGCCATCGTCGTCGTCGCCGTCCTCGCGTGGCTCGTGGGGGTGCCCCTTGGCATAGGCGACCGGCCGTACGACATCGGAGTGCTCACCACCGCGTCGGCCCTGAGCGTCATCAGCGCCGGGGTCTGGCTCATGTTCTACATCGGCCGGATCCACATCGGCCAGGGGGCATTCGCCCTCCTCGGGCAGTACGCGGCGGCAATCGCGATCACCAAGCTCGGGCTCTCGTTCTGGGTGGCGCTCCCCCTCGCGGGGCTCGTCGCGGCCCTCTTCGCCTGCGCCATCGGATTTCCGATCCTCCGGTTGAAGGGCGTCTACTTCGCGATGGTGACCCTGAGCCTGACGGAGGCGGCGCGCCTCAGCGCCCAGTCATTCGCTTCGGTGACGAACGGCCCCAGGGGGATCCTGAACATCCCCCTCCCGGGGGCGGTCGAGGTGTTCGGGCTCACCCTGGTCCCGGACTTCGCGGAAGTGAACCCCCACGTCGCCCTCTTCTGCCTCGCTACCCTTCTCGCGGTCGCGACCTACGCCGCGCTCTACCGCATCGTCAACAGCCGGCTCGGCTGGCTCTTCCGGTCGCTCCAGCAGAACGAGGACCTCGCCTCCTCCATCGGGGTCAACGTGGCGCGGCTTCGGGTCATCGCGTTCGCGATCGGCTCGTTCCTGGGCGGGTTGGGCGGAGCGTTCTTCCTCGCCGTGCAGCAGAGCGTCTACCCGTCCTCGTTCCAGGTGCAGGACTCCATCTACCTGATGCTCTACTGCTTCCTCGGGGGTCTCGGCTACGTGTTCGGCCCCCTGGTGGGGACCTTCGTCCTCGTCATCGCGTTCGAGTTCCTGCACGGGCTCAACGAGTACCAGGCCCTCATCTACGCCCTGCTCATGATCGGGCTGATGCTCTGGCTGCCGAACGGGCTGCTCAGCCTCGGGCGGCCGGGAGCGGGCGCCCCGGGAGGCGGCGCCGGGGCAGGTCCCGGCGCGGGCGCGGGTGCGGGTGGGGGCTGGCGGCGCTGGCTCCACCTTCCGGAGAACCGGCCGTGAGCCTCCTCGAGGTCGAGGGACTCACCAAGCGCTTCGGGGGTCTCACCGCCGTCGACGAGGTGACGTTCTCGGTCGAGGAACGCCGGATCGTCAGCATCATCGGCCCGAACGGGGCGGGCAAGAGCACCCTGTTCAAGCTCGTCACCGCGTTCCTGCGGCCGACCGCGGGGAGGGTTCGGCTCGCGGGGGAAGAGATCACCGGCCAGTCGCCGCACGCGGTCGCGCGGCGGGGGGTGGTGCGGACGTTCCAGGAGACGACCATCTTCCGCGAGATGAGCGCGCTCGAGAACGTGGTCGTCGCCCACCACCTCCAGGGCGACGCGACCCTTGCCGGGTTCTTCTTCGGCAGCCGACGCGCGCGCGCCTCCGAGGCCGCTTTTCGCGAGAGCGCCCGCGAGATCGTCGACTACCTCGGCCTCGGGGAGGTCGCGGACGAGACCGCCCGCAACCTCCCCCACGGACACCTCCGCGCTCTCGGGATCGCGATCGCGATGGCCGCGAACCCCCGCGTCCTGCTCCTCGACGAGCCCTTCGCGGGGATGAACCCCGAGGAGACCAACCGGGCGATGGACATGGTGCGCGGGATCCGCGATCGGGGGGTTACGGTGCTCCTCGTCGAGCATGACATGCGCGCGGTCATGCGGATCAGCGACCGGGTGCTGGTGCTCAACTTCGGGCGCAAGATCGCGGAGGGGGCGCCGGCGGAGGTCCAGCGCGACGAGCGCGTCATCGAAGCCTATCTCGGGCGACCGGAGGACGAGCTGGAGGTCGACTGGGAAGCCGAAGCGAAGGACGACGCGGGCGGACCGGGTTTCGACGGGGAGGCACGGGCGTGAGCTACTTCCGGGCCGCCGGCCTCTCGGTGCGGTACGACCAGGTGCGGGCCATCACGGACGTGTCGGTGGAGCTCGACGAAGGCGACATCGTGG
This sequence comes from Gammaproteobacteria bacterium, assembly GCA_022823045.1. Classification (GTDB taxonomy): domain Bacteria; phylum Pseudomonadota; class Gammaproteobacteria; order HK1; family HK1; genus JAJDXW01. The sequence goes on along the minus strand of JAJDXW010000421.1, from coordinate 14,081 downwards.
CCCTCATCGGGGCGAACGGGGCGGGCAAGACGACGACGTTGCGCGCGATCACCGGGCTCACCCGGCTCGCGGCGGGGGAGATCGTCCTTGACGGGCGGCGGATCGACGGGCTCCGGCCGGACGAGATCGTGGCCCTCGGCGTCGCCATGGTGCCCGAGGGGCGGCGCGTCTTCCCGTACCTCTCGGTCATGGACAACCTCCTCATGGGGGCGTTCCTGCGGCGGGGGCGGCGGGCGATCGCGGCGGACGTCGAGCGGGCGTTCGAGCGCTTTCCGCGGCTTCGCGAGCGCCGGGGCCAGGCGGCCGGCACCATGAGCGGGGGCGAACAGCAGATGCTCGCCATCGGGCGGGCGTTGATGGCCCGCCCGCGCCTCCTCCTCCTCGACGAGCCGTCGCTCGGGCTCGCCCCGATGCTCGTGCAGGAGATCGCGCGCTCCATCCTCGCCATAAACCGCGAGGACCGGGTGAGCCTCATCCTCGTGGAGCAGAACTCGCGGATGGCGCTCCGGGTATCGAGCCGGGCGTACGCGCTCGAAACGGGGCGGGTCGCGCTCGAGGGCCGGTCGCGCGACCTCGCGAACGACGACCGCATCCGCGAGCTCTACCTCGGCGGCTGACCCGCCCCGCTCCCGGTCAGGGGACCGCCATCAGGTCGTCGAGCTCGGCGTAGTCGGGGAGGGTCCGGTCGATGGGGCGGCCGTCCCTCAGCACGATCCGGTCCGACTGCGGACGGGCGAAGAGCTCCGTCCAGCTCCGCGCCCGGCAGATCACGAGGTCGGCGGGAGCGCCGATCTCGAGAGAGGGGGCCGCGAACCCCGCCGCCCGCGCGGGGTTGGTGGTGAAGGCGTGGGTCCAGTCGGAGTCGGCGTGGTCCAGGTGGGCGATCCGGGTCGCCTCCCGCATCACCTCCAGCATGTCGAGATCGCCGTAGGCGTAGAACGGGTCGCGGGTGTTGTCGGAGGCGAAGGAGACGCTGATCCCGCGTTCCTTCATCTCGTGCACGAGGGTGACGCCGCGCCAGCGCGGCGTCCGGCCGGCGCCCCGGCCCTGGAGGTACAGGTTGCACATTGGGAGGCTCACCACGCTCAAGCCCGCCCGCGCGACGACGTCCAGGGTGGCGAGCGCCTCGGCCTCCTCCTGAACCGCGAGCGAACAGCAGTGGCCGACGGTGACCGGGCCGTCGAACCCGGTCTCGAGCACGCACTCGGCGACGTCGCGGAGGCTGGCGGAGGCCGGATCGCCGGTCTCGTCCACGTGCAGGTCAACGGCCATGCCGCGGCGCGCGGCTGTCTCGAGCAGGCCGACGAGCCGGGAGCGAAGCTCCGAATGCGGCATGACGATGCACCCGAGCGCGCCGTCCGAGGCGGCGACCTCGTCGACGATCGCCCCGAAGGCGGCCCCGTCCCCGAGCACGTCGACGCTGCAGAGGTTCACCGCCTGGAGCTCGATCCGCCCCGCCCAGGCGGCCCGCAGCTCCCGGAAGACGCCGAAGGAAATCGCGTGCTGCGGAGGAAAGGAGTCGAGGTGGGTGCGGATCGCGCGCGTGCCGTGCGCGAAGGCGGAGCGAAGGGCGAACTCCATCCGCCGGCGCACGTCCGCGGCGGACCAGCGGGCGGTGCGGTCGGCGGCGACGGCGAGGCGGGCGGAGTCGGAGGTGCCGTCCGGATTGGGGGCCCGGGACCAGATCTGGCTCTTGTCGAGGTGGGTGTGGAGGTCGACGAAGGCGGGAAAGACCATCGCGCTCCGCATGTCCACCCGCTCGTCCGCCGTTCCGGCGGCGATCCGTCCTCCCTCGATGGTGAGGTCGAGGGGCGCGAGGCTCCCCGGAGCGCCGACGAGGCACGACGGCGCGGTCAGGTTCGCAAGCGTCAGGCGTGCCGCGTCGGGGAGGGTCACGAAGTCCGTCGCGTGGCTCATCTCGTCGCGCTCTCCTCCCGGCCCCGGCCGAACGCCAAGTCTATGCACCGGGCTCCGCGCTCGCCAACAACGGTCTCTCCACCCTCCGCCCACGTCGACAATCGAGCGCTCCCGAGGAATCGGACGGCGACCGGCGGCTGCGCCTCGCCCACCTTGAGTACAACGAGGACCGTACCCCCTCGGAGGAGCGCATTCTCCGGGAGGTCGAGCCGGACCGCCATCTCCTCGATCCGAATGCGTTGCCGGATTTGCATTACCCGGGTAATGAAGAAGACAATCCGCGGGTACGTGGTTGGTAACGGAGCGAACCGGTGGAGAGAATCGAATCGAAGATCACGGCCCAGGGGCAGGTCTCGGTACCGGCGCGCATCCGCCGCCGGCTTGGGCTTACGCCCGGATCGAAGATCGAGTGGTGCGAGAGCGGAGGCGAGGTGGTCGTCCGGCGGGCCTCGAAGTTCTCGTCGCGGGACATTCACGAGGCGGTGTTCGACAAACCGCCGGAGCCCAGGAGCGTAGCCGACATGGACGAGGGGATCCGGTCCCGGGTGCGACGCAAGCATGCGGGCGATTGACACCAATGTCCTCGTCCGCTTGATCGTCCGGGATGAGCCCGCGCAGTTCGAGAAGGCCGAAGCGTTCGTGGCGCAGGGAGCGTGGGTCTCGCAGCTCGTGCTCGCGGAGACGGTGTGGGTCCTGGAGTCCGTGTACGGATTCGATCGGGTCCAGATCGCAACCCTCGTAGGGATGCTTGTCGAGCACGACCGGTTGACCCTGCAGGACGAGGACGTGATCCGCGGAGCGCATTCGGCGTTCGAGCAGAGCCGGTCGGCAGGCTTTACGGACTGTCTCATCGTCGAGGCGGCCCGCAAGGCGGGTCACCTTCCGGTCGGCACGTTCGATCGGGCGATGTCCCGGATCGATGGCGGGCAAGAGGTGTGAACTCCATGAACCGCTCGCGGGGTCGTCGAGAAGGACGGCGCCAACGAAGCAATCCGCACCGCCTTCATGCGCCGCAATCTGGACGACTGGGAGCGAGTCGACGAATTCGTCACGCTCTGCACCTGTGCGCAGGTCGAGCGATTCGTCCCCCGGAGCCGGGCGATCCCCGAGATTCAATTGCAGCGCGACCTGGAGATCTGGAGAAGTATCGGTTCTGGCAGGACCGCGGACACGAGGGTCGAGTGCGAGCGAACGACCTCCATTTGCGCTACCAACGATGAAGATCCAGGTTCTCTCCGATCTCCACCTCGAGCATGGTGGAGTGGTGCCGGAGCACCACCCCGAGGCCGACGTCATCGTCCTCGCCGGAGACCTCGCGCCTTACAGGAAGGGGCTCGTGGCGAAGCTCTCGGAGTTCTGGGCTACTGCCCCGCACATCGTCTACGTCCTCGGGAACCACGAGTTCTACGGCACGGAGATCGACGACGCGAGGGCGGGACTCGCCGAGGAGTGCGCGGAAGTCGGGATCCACCTCCTCGACCCCGGTACGGTCCGGATCGAGGGCACCCGCTTCATCGGGGCGACCCTGTGGACGGATCTGGAACTCTACGGCAAGGCCGACGAGATCGGGGCGCACCGACGGCTGCGCCGGGGCATCTCGGACTTCGCGGGCGCGATTCGACACCGGGGGCGGCATTTCAGCACGCGGGAGTCCGTCCGGCGGCATCGGGCCGCCCGGCACTTCATCGAGGAACAGCTCGCACGGGCGGAGCTTGCCCGCGAAAGAGCGGTGGTGATAACGCACCACGCACCGAGCCGCCGCTCGATCCGGCGGTGGTTCCAGGGCGATCCGTTGAACCCTGCGTTCGCCTCCGACCTGGACCGGCTGATCGACCGATACCAGCCCGCACTCTGGGTCCACGGCCACATGCACGATCCGGTGGATGAACAGCTCGGGAAAACGAGACTCGTCGCCAACCCGGCCGGGTACGCGCACGAACGGAAACGGGAGTTCAACCCGGCGCTCTGCATCGATCTCGACGCGCCGGAGACATGAGTGCCTGGGAGCTTCCGCGCACCCGAGCCCGTGAGCCGCTCCCGGAAGCGCTCGGGACGGGCGTCGAGGCTGCGATGCAGTGCGGGTTCGAGCAGGTTCGCGTACAGGGCAGCGTGGAGCCGGTCGCATAGCCGCGCAGATTCGTCGGTTCTGCGGGCGACGAGCACGAAATCGCTCCGATCCGGAATTCGGAAAAATGGGCTTGCAAGTTCCATTTTGAGTCGAAAAATGGAACTTCGCATTCCCTTCGACCCATCTTGGCCAAGAACCAGTCGGCACCCGCAGCGCAGGCAAGCCGCTGAGACAGAAATCTCGCCCTCGTGGCGCTGGACCGAATTGCATCCGGATTCCTTTTGACCTATGTTGATTCATATGCCAACTCGTGGAGTCGTTCCAGTGGTGCAAGCTCGTCAGGTCAGGTTGTTTCGCAACGGACGGAGCCAAGCGATCCGTATTCCCAAGGAGTTCGAGCTGCCCGGCCGGGAGGCCACCATCCGCAAGGTCGGCGACCGGTTGATCCTGGAACCCGCGCGCCGCAAGTCGCTGCTTCAGGTGCTCGCTGCGATGACGCCGCTGGCACCGGACGACGAGTTTCCGGACGTGGACGAGACGCTGGTGCCACTGGATGAAGACCCGTTCGGTTCCGGGGCGGCAAGCGAACGGCGGTGAGCCACCGATACCTTCTCGACACGAACGTTCTCGCAGACCTCGCAAGAAATCCAGCCGGCGCGGCCGCGCGGGCAATTGCCGAGGTTGGCGAGACATCCGTCTGCACCAGCGTCGTCGTCGCCTGCGAGATCCACTACGGCGTCGCCAAACGAGCATCGCCGAAGCTCACGGAGAGGATGAGCGAGCTCCTCGGCTCCATCGATGTCCTGACGAACCTTCCCGAAGATATCGCGGTTCACTACGGGCGGATTCGAACCCAGCTCGAGTCAGCCGGGGAAACGATTGGGCCGAACGACCTTCTGATCGCGGCGCATGCGTGCGCCGTCGGCTTGACGGTGGTAACCGGGAACGAACGCGAATTCCGTCGAGTGCCCGACTTGCGGGTGGAGAACTGGTTGACCGAATGAACCACTTCTCGAACAAGATCCGGATTCCGGACTTCCGGTGGCTTGCGATGGATGGAGCGGCACCCGAGTACGGATTGCGAACCGTCCAACCAGGTGCGCGTGGTCGTCGCGGCGTGGCCCCCGATCAAGGGTCCGGATTCGGGAGGAACGAGTGATTCGCAAGAAGAGCCTCGCGGAAGGGTTTGCCGCGTTCGAGGAACCCTGGTCGCCACGAGTCGCCGGCGACATCAACGAGATGCAGATCAAGCTGGTCAAGCTCGAAGGCGCGTTCATCTGGCACCGCCATGACGAGGAAGACGAGCTCTTCCTCGTGATTTCAGGTCGTCTGCGAATGGAGTTTCGCGAGCAGGACGCCCAGATTGTCGAACCGGGCGAGTTCATCATCGTGCCGCACGGAGTCGAGCACCGGCCCGTTGCCGAGGAACCCTGCGAGGTGGTGCTGCTGGAGCCCGGCACGACGCTCAATACGGGCAATGTCGACAACGAGCGAACGGTTCGAGACCTGAAACGCGTTTGATGGATGCCGATCGTGTCGCAAGTATCGAAGCGGCCCGGGCGTTGTGGGCGGAGAGCTCCGTGAACGCGACGCAGACGGCGTGCCGGACATGAAGATCTGGGTGGACGCCGACGCGTGCCCGGTGGCGATCCGGGAGATCCTGTTCCGGGCGGCCGAACGGACCGGGGTGAAGGTGACCCTGGTCGCCAATCAGCCGGTCCGGGTGCCCGCCTCTCCACTCGTCGAGTGCGTGCAGGTCAGCCCGGGGTTCGACGTCGCGGACAACGAGATCGTGAGGCGGGCCGGGCGCGGCGACCTCGTCGTCACCGCCGACATACCGCTCGCCGCCGAGGTGATGGGGAACGGCGCCCATGCGCTGAGCCCACGCGGCGAGCTTCATACCACCGATACCATTGGCCAGCGGCTCAACATGCGCGACTTCATGGACACGTTGCGGGCGAGCGGAATTCACACCGGCGGCCCGCCCGCGTTGAGCAAGCGCGACCGGCAGTCGTTCGCCAATCACCTGGACACGCTGCTGACCAGGTACGGAAAGGGTTGAGTCCGGCCGCGGCGCCGACCGGCCGGAGGCGGAGCGGGGCCCCGCGCATGGAGCCCGGTCCAGCCCTGGAGTTTACGGCTCCCCCGGGGAGTCGAGGCACGTCGCCGGCAGGGCGCCCCGTGCAGCCCTCATTGGTATTCCGAGCCGTTTCGGAGGGGAACGGGCGCCACGCGCTCGGTCATGCGTGATAATGCGGGGATGGGGATGACCGCGGGAAGCATGTGCGGATTCTGATAGTCAATCCGAACACGACCGGCTCGATGACGGAGAAGATCGGGGCGGCCGGCCGGGGGGCCGCGTCGCCGGGGACGGAGGTGGTGGCAGTCAACCCGGCGATGGGGCCGGAGAGCATCGAGGGCTACTACGACGAGGCGTTCTCGGTACCCGGCCTGCTCGACGAGATTCGCCGGGGCGAGAACGACGGCTTCGACGGCTACGTCATCGCCTGCTTCGACGACACCGGGCTCGATGCGGCCCGGACGCTCGCCGCGGGGCCCGTGCTCGGGATCTGCGAGGCGGCGATGCACACCGCGACCATGCTCGGGGGCCGCTTCTCGGTGGTGACCACCCTCGCGCGTTCGGTGCCGGCCCTCGAAGGGCTCGCCCGTCGCTACGGGGTCGCCGACCGCTGTCGGGTGCGGGCGTCGGACGTTCCGGTCCTCGCCCTCGAGGATCCGGCCTCCGGCGCGGTCCGAAAGGTGGAGGAGGAGATCGCGCGGGCGGTGCGCGAGGACGGCGCGGAATGTATCGTGCTCGGGTGCGCGGGGATGGCGGACCTCGCGGCGGATCTCACGCGTCGCCTCGGACTGCCGGTCATCGACGGGGTCGCCGCGGCCACCCGGATGGTCGAGGCGCTGGTCGGCCTGGGCCTTCGGACGAGCAAGGTCGGGGGCTATGCGGCCCCGCTGCCCAAGGCATACGCCGGGGAGTTCGGGCGGTTCGCCCCCGGGTCGGATCCGGAGACCGCGGGGGTCGGAGAGACGGAGCGCGGGTGAGCGGTTCACGGCGACCGGCGGAAAGTGGATTGCGGACGGCGACCGGCGGATGGCGACAGGTGAACGGCAGACGGCGAAGAGCGGATGGTTGACGGCGTAGGACCGGGGCCGGGCGGCGGAACCGCCGCTCCGGCGCCTTCGCGGGGACGGGGCTTCCCGCGATCCGGGAACGGCCGCGGCGAGCGCGCGGACCGGAGGAACCTCGGGCCGCTCATCATGCGGTGGATTGACGAGCTCGCCGAGTGCAGCGAGCACCCCGTCGAGCTCACCCGCCGCTACCTCACCCCGGAGCATGCCCAGGCGGCCGAGCTCATCATGGAGCGGATGCGCGAAGCGGGCATGGACACTTGGCTCGACGCGGTGGGGAACGTGATTGGCCGGTTCCCCGGGCGGCGTCCGGAGGCGCGTCGGCTCATTCTCGGCTCCCATCTCGACACGGTGCGAAACGCCGGGAAGTACGACGGCGCGCTCGGCGTGCTGCTGCCAATCGCCTGCCTCAAGGCGCTCGACGAGCGCGGGGAGCGGCTCGAGTACCCGGTCGACGTCATCGCGTTCGGGGACGAGGAGGGTCTCCGGTTCCAGGCCACTCTCATCGGAAGCCGGGCCGTCGCCGGAAACTTCGACCCCGAGCTTCTCACCGCCGTGGACGGGGACGGGGTGCGGCTCCGCGAGGCGTTGCGCGAGTTCGGGCTCGATCCGGAGGCGGTGGCCGAGGCCGAGTACCATCGTGATGACGTCGCGGGTTACGTCGAGGTGCACATCGAGCAGGGGCCGGTACTCGAGGCGGAGGACCGCCCGGTCGGCGTGGTGACCTCGATCGCGGGCGCCACCCGGATGCGGGTGGAGGTGATGGGAAGGGCCGGCCATGCCGGCACCGTCCCGATGAACCTCCGCTACGATGCGCTCGCCGCCGCATCCGAGGCGGTAATCGCCGTCGAACGGATCTGCAGCGACATTCCCGGGGCGGTCGGCACGGTCGGGGTGCTCCGGACCATGCCGGGGGCGGTCAACGTCATTCCCGGGGTCGTCGAGTTCTCCGTCGACGTCCGGGCGGGGAGCGATGGTGTCCGCCGCCGGGTGTTGCGGCGCATCGGCGAGGCGTTCGCCGCGATCGAGGAGCGGCGCGGGGTCCTGTTCGACAGCGTGATCACCCACGAGACACGGGCGGCGCAGTGCAGCCCATGGCTCATGCACTGCCTTGGCCGGGCGATCGAGGCGGAGGGTCTCGACGTGCGCGAGCTCCCGAGCGGCGCCGGGCACGACGCGATGGCGATGGCGCACCTCACCGCCGTCGGGATGCTCTTCGTGCGCTGCAAGGAGGGGATAAGCCACCATCCGGCGGAGTCCATGACCGAGGCGGACGCGGAGGTCGCGGCGCAGGTGCTGCTGCGCTTCCTCGAGGAGTTTGACCCGGGCGAATGGGATTCGGACGATCGGGCGGAGGTGCCGCCGGACGACGATCCCGGGATGGGAGACGGCGCGTGAAGGAGCTGCTGGCGGGGCCGGTGCGGGTGGTGAACGTCGGGCTCGAGCAGTTCGCGTCGGATCTCGGGGCGGCGGGGGTCGAGGTGGCGGACGTCGAGTGGTCGCCGCCCGCCGCGGACCCGGCCGCGCTCGCCCTCGCGGATCGGCTCGAGGCCGGCACCACCGCCGGCGACCGGATCGACGCGGCGAACGGCGAGGCGGTGGACCGGATGCTTCGGGGCGACCCGGTGCTCGTCGACGTGCTCCCCGCCGAGGAGGCGGTGCCCGGCATGCGCGACCGCCTGCTCCTCCACGCCGGCCCCCCCGTCGAGTGGAGCCGGATGTGCGGCCCGATGCGGGGGGCGGTGGCGGGGGCGGCGGTGCTCGAGGGGTGGGCGCGCGACCTCGACGAGGCGGAGGCGCTCGCCGCCCGGGGCGGCGTCGACCTCTCGCCCAACCACCACCACGACGCGGTGGGCCCCATGACCGGCATCGTCACCCGGGGCATGCCGGTGATGGTGGTCGAGAACCGCACGTTCGGGAACCGGGCCTACTGCACCCTCAACGAGGGGCTCGGCAGGGTGATGCGCTTCGGCGGCAACGACGCCGAGGTGCGGGCGCGGCTTCGCTGGATCGCGGAGGTCCTCGGGCCGGCCCTCGGGGGGGCCCTGCGAAGCGGCGGCGGGGTCCCCCTCAAGGGGATCGTGGCCCGCGGGCTCGCGGCCGGCGACGAGATGCACCAGCGCAACGTCGCCTGCACCGGCCTCCTGCTTCGCGAGCTCGCCCCCGCCCTCGCGCGCGCGGTCGAGGACCGGGAGGCGCTCGCCGCCATCCTCGCCTTCATCGCCGGGAACGACCAGTTCTTCCTCAACGTCGCGATGGCCCTCGGCAAGGCTGTCGCGGACCCGGCCCGGGGGGTCGCGGGCTCTTCCCTCGTCACCGCCATGTCCCGCAACGGCACCGACTTCGGGATCCGGCTCTCCGGTACCGGGGACCGGTGGTTCACCGCGCCGGTCGAGATGCCGCGCGGGCTCTACTTCCCCGGCTTCACCGAGGCGGACGCGAACCCCGACATGGGCGATTCGACCATCGTGGAGACGGTGGGCCTCGGCGGGTTCGCGATGGCCGCCGCCCCCGCGGTGGCCGGGTTCGTCGGGGCGGGGAGCGCGGCGGAGGCGGCCGGCTTCACCCGGCGCATGTACGAGATCACCCTTGCCCGCAACGCCGAGTGGACGATCCCGGCTCTCGACTTCGCCGGAGTTCCGACCGGCATCGACACGAGGCGGGTGGTCGCGAACAGCATCGCTCCGACCATCAACACCGGGATCGCGCACCGCGAGCCGGGGGTGGGGCAGGTGGGGGCGGGCGTCGTGCGGGCGCCCATGGACTGCTTCGTCCAGGGGCTCGCGGGGCTCGCGGAGACCCTGGAGTGAGCGGGGTCGTCGCCAACCGGGTACGGCGGGGGTTCTACCTCGACTCCGTGGCCCTCATGCGGATCTCCGCTTCCCTCTCGGCGAGCGGGGGGGTGGAGAGCGCGTCGCTCATGATCGGGACCCCGGCGAACCTCGCGATCCTCGACGACGCGGGTCTTCTGACCAGGGAGGGCCGCGCGGCCGGGCCGGACGACCTCGTCATCGCGGTCCGCGCGGAGACGGAGGAGGCGCTCTCCGCCGCCCTCGCCGCCGCGGAGGCGAGCCTCGAGGGCTCGGCGGAGGGCCCCGCGGGGCGCGCCGCCACCCGCTTCCCGGGGATGCACGCCGCCTGCGAGGCCCTTCCCGGCGCGAACCTCGCGATCGTGTCGGTCCCGGGTCCCTTCGCGGCCCGCGAGGCGAGGCGGGCTCTCGCCCGCGGCCTCAATGTCCTCGTCTTCAGCGACAACGTGCCGGTCGAGCAGGAGGTGGCGCTCAAGCGCGAGGCGCGCGAGCGCGGGCGGATGGTGATGGGGCCGGACTGCGGCACCGCGATCGTCGCCGGCGTCCCGCTTGCCTTCGCGAACCGCGTGCGGCGCGGGGAGATCGGCGTCGTCGCCGCCTCCGGGACCGGCCTCCAGGAGCTTTCCGTGCTCGTCCATCGCGGCGGCGGCGGTCTCTCCCACGGGATCGGGGTCGGCGGCCGGGACCTCGGCGACGAGGTCGGCGGGCTCGGCACGTTCATGGCCCTCGACGCGCTCGAGGCGGACCCCGAAACGCGGCACATCGTCATCGTCTCCAAGCCGCCCGGTCCCCGGACCGAGGCGGCTCTCCTTACCCGCCTCGCCGATTGCCCCAAGCCGGTGACCCTGAATCTCGTCGGGAGAGATGCCGCGGAGCTGCCGGCGAACACCACCCTCGCGCCGACGTTGCGGGACGCGGCGCGGCTCGCGCTCGGCGGCGGCCCGGAGGACGGTGAGGCAGGCGCCTCGGATCCGTCCATTCCTCCTCCGGAAGCCTCGGCCCCGCAACCGCTTCCGCCCGCGCGGTCCGGTCGGATCGTCGGGCTCTACTCCGGCGGAACCCTCTGCGCCGAAGGCCAGGCGATCCTTCGCCGGGCGGGGCTCGACGTCGCCTCCAACGCGCCGATCCCGGGCGCCGCTCTCCTTGCCCCGGGCGGCTCCCCGCCGCACGGCCACGCGTTCGTCGATCTCGGAGCCGACGAGTACACGGCCGGGCGCCCCCACCCCATGATTGAGCCCGCGATGCGCTCGGACGCCCTTGCCGAGACCCTCTCCGACCCCACGGTCGCGGTGGTGGTGCTCGACGTCGTCCTCGGTACCGGCAGCCATCCAGACCCGGCCGCGTCGGTGGTCGATGTCCTCGGCTCGGCCCCGCCCGATCCCCCGCCCGTCGTCGCTTCGGTGTGCGGCACCGAGCTCGACCCGCAGGACCACGACGCGCAACGGGACGCCCTCGAGCGGGCCGGCGTCTTCGTCGCCCGGTCGAACGCGGACGCCGTGGAGTCCGCAATCCGCATCGCCGGCCGCGAGCGACCGTAGGCCGGGAGGGGGGAGGGACCGGTGACCGCGTCCGAGGTGCCCTCCCGCTTCCTCATCGCGGTCGGAGGAAACGCCATCCACCCCGGCGACATCCGGGGGACCCCGGAAGAGCAGGTCGAGCTCGCCGCCCGCACCGGCGAGCGCCTGCTTCCCATCCTGATACGAGACGAGAACCAGGTCGTCATCACCCACGACAACGGGCCGGTCGTCGGCAAGATCCTGATGCGCCAGACTCTCGCCCGCGATCGGGTCGCCCCCATGAGCCTCGACATCTGCGTCGCCCACAGCCAGGGCGGCATTGCCTACCTGCTGATGCAGGCCCTCGAGAACGCCCTGCGAAGGGCGGGGTCCCCGCGGCACGTGGTCTGCCTGCTCACCCAGGTCGAGGTGGATCCGGAGGACCCCGCGTTTCGCGAGCCGAGCAAGCCCATCGGCTACTTCTACGACGAAACGGAGGCGGCGGAAGTGCGCTCGACCCTCGGCTGGACGATGCGCGAGGATTCCGGCCGCGGTTGGCGGCTGGTCGTCCCCTCCCCCGATCCCCGTCACATCGCGGACATCTCCCTCGTGCAGGCGGTGCTCGAGAGCGGGGCGGTGGCCATCGCCGGCGGAGGCGGCGGGATCCCGGTCGTGCGCCGGCCCGACGGAACCCGGCGCGGGCTCGCCGCGGTCATCGACAAGGACTTGAGCTCCGCCCTGATGGCGAGGGTGCTCGGGCTCGACGCGCTGTTCATCCTGACCGCGGTCCCGCAGGTCGCCGTCCATTTCGGCACCACGAACGAGAGACCGCTCGGGCAGGTCACGGTGGAGGAGCTCCGCGCCTGGCAGCGCGAGGGGCACTTCGCGGCCGGGAGCATGGGCCCCAAGGTGGAGGCCGCCGCGCGCTTCGTCGAGCAGACCGGGAAGCTCGCGGTCATCGCCCACCTCGACGAGGCCGAGGCGGCGGTCTCCGGTCACGCCGGCACGCGGGTCCATCCCGCTCCGTGCTGAGCGATGGCCGCTCCTCGCGGCGCCCGCGCAGGGATGGCGCACGCATCTGAGAGAATTGCCTTCGGTCGGCTCCCTGCCCGGGAACCGGTGGTCCGCCCGACAGTCGAGTGCAGGAAATGCGCAACGTCTTCGACGAGCTGAACCCGCCGCCCCGGCGGCTGATGGGGCCGGGGCCGGTGGACGCCGACCCCCGGGTCCTCCGGGCGATGTCCATGCCCCTCCTCGGGCAGTTCGACCCGGCGTTCACCGCGTACATGAACGAGGTGATGGCGCTGTACCGCCAGGTCCTTCGCACCGACAACCGCTGGACGTTCCTCGTGGACGGGACCGCCCGGGCCGGGATCGAGGCCGCCATGGTCTCCCTGCTCGCCCCCGGGGACCGGGTGCTGGTGCCGATCTTCGGGCGCTTCGGTCATCTCCTCGGCGAGGTCGCGGAGCGCTGCGGGGCGGATGTGCGCACCATCGAGACGGAGTGGGGGACGGTGTTCGAGCCGGGCCGGGTCGCCGCCGCCATCCGCGAGCACCGCCCGGCCCTCGTCGCGATCGTCCACGGCGACACCTCCACCACCATGGCGCAGCCGCTGGCCGAGATCGGCGCGCTCTGCCGCGAGCACGACACCCTCCTCTACGTGGACGCGACCGCGACCGTGGGGGGCATCGATGTGCGGGTGGACGACTGGTGCGTCGACATCCTCTCGACCGGGCTCCAGAAGTGCCTCGCGGGGCCGCCGGGGTCGGCGCCCATCACGTTCAACGAGCGGGTCGAGGCCCGGGTGCGGGCGCGCCGGCACATCGAGCGGGGGATCCGCCCGGACGGGTTCGAGGCGGCGGCGGGTCCCGTCATCGGCTCGAACTACTTCGATCTCGGGATGCTGATGGATTACTGGAGCGAGAGCCGCCTCAACCACCACACCGAGGCGACCTCGATGCTCTACGCGGCGCGCGAGTGCGCCCGCATCGTGCTCGAGGAGGGGCTCGATGCGCGCTTCGAGCGGCACGCACGGGCGAGCCGGGCCCTCGTCGCGGGACTCGAAGCGATGGGGCTCGAGCGCTTCGGTGATCCGGCTCACAAGATGGCCAACGTCACCGGGGTCGAGATCCCCGAGGGGGTGCCCGGCGACGCGGTGCGGGCGATGATGCTCGAGGACTTCGGGATCGAGATCGGAACCTCGTTCGGCCCCCTCGCGGGGCGGATCTGGCGGATAGGGACGATGGGCTACACCTGCCGCAAGGAGAACGTCCTCGTGTGTCTCATGGCGCTCGAGACGGCGCTTCGCGCCCACGGCTTTCGCGCCCCATCGGGCGAGGCGGCGGACGCCGCCCTCGCCGCCTGGAACGCGCCGTAGCCGCTCTCCGCCGGTACCCTCCGGCGAGCGGAAGTGGGGTCGGAGCGGGATTTCGGTTCCGAAGTCCGGCTCCGACCCCATCTCCGGCTACTGCGGTGTCTGGTGCGCCAGCTCAGGGGAGGGGATATCGAGGTCGATGGCGAGATCGCGGAGGGCGTCCTCGAAGATGCCCGGCCATCCGCGGTGCGCGAGCGGGCTCGCGGGGCGTGGGTGGGGGGCGGCGCCGCAGCCGGCCCCGGCCGCCTCCTCGAGCGGGGCGGCGCGGCGG
>JAJDXW010000244.1 GCA_022823045.1 Gammaproteobacteria bacterium | reverse complement strand
CGGGGGGTCGCGAAGGGCTCGACCGCGCGGCAGGCGAGCCCGGCCTCCGCGAGCCCCTCGCGCACCGCGGCCGCGAACGCCTCGGAGAGGCCGCGGAGGCTTTGCGGCGGGAGCTCCTCCGTGCCGATCTCCGCGAGGAGGTCGCGCCGTCCGGCCTCAGTCATCGGCCGCCGCCCTTGCCGGCGCGGACCCCGCGGCCCCCGCGCCCCGGAGGAGCGGAAAGCCGAGCTGCTCGCGCCGGGCGAGCCAGGCCCGGGCCGTTCCCCGCGCGATCGCCCGCACCCTGAGGAGGTAGCGCTGGCGCTCGGTCACCGAGAGCGCCCCCCGCGCGTCGAGGAGGTTGAAGACGTGCGATGCCTTGAGGACCATCTCGTAGGCGGGGAGCGGGAGCTCGGACTCCGCGAGCCGGCGGCTCTCCGCCTCGCAGGTCTCGAACCAGTCGAACAGGGTGTCGACCGGCGCATGGGTGAAGTTGTAGGCGGACATCTCCTGCTCGTTCTGAAGGTGCACGTCGCCGTAGGTCACCGCGTGGGTCCAGGCGAGGTCGTAGACGCTGTCCACCCCCTGGATGTACATCGCCACCCGCTCCAGGCCGTAGGTCATCTCGGCCGTCACCGGGCGGCAGTCGATGCCCCCCGCCTGCTGGAAGTACGTGAACTGGGAGATCTCCATCCCGTTCAGCCACACCTCCCAGCCGAGGCCCCACGCCCCGAGGGTGGGCGACTGCCAGTTGTCCTCGACGAAGCGGATGTCGTGCACGAGGGGATCGATGTCGAGGGCCTCGAGGGAGCCGAGGTAGAGGGCCTGGACGTCGGGCGGGGAGGGTTTGAGGACCACCTGGTACTGGTAGTAGTGCTGGAGCCGGTTGGGGTTCTCGCCGTAGCGTCCGTCCCCCGGGCGCCGCGACGGCTGCACGTAGGCGGCCCGCCACGGCTCGGGGCCAATCGCGCGGAGGAACGTCGCGGGGTGGAACGTGCCCGCCCCCACCTCCATGTCGTAGGGCTGCTGGAGCACGCAGCCCTCGGCCGCCCAATAGGCGTCGAGGGCCAGAATCATGTCCTGGAACAGCATGGCTGGGAGGCGGTCGCGGGTCGCTCGCGTCGGGGGCCGCAAGTATAGCCGCGCCGCCCCGGCGGGAAGAACGCGCGGGGCGCTCGCGATGGTCCGCTGGGGACGTTCCTCCGCTCAGCCGCGGCGCTCGCGAAGAAGGGCCTCGAGTTCCGCGATGCGCGCCTCGGCAGTCTCGGCGCGGGACTCCGCCTCGACGGCTCGGGACTCGGCCGCCTCGACACGCGACCTCGCCGCGTCGGCCCGCTCCTCGGCCGCGCGGTGCGCAGCATACAGGTCCAGGGCGTTCGGGAGGCGTTCGCCCGTCTCGGGGTCGAAGAACCACATCTCTTCGCCCCTCACGTGGAAGTCGAGGCCGAGCGTCTCGCTGCGAAGCATCACGGTCCCGTCGAGGTACTCCACCGCCGCAAGCGGCTCGTGGGCGGCGCCGGCGAGCCGGCGACCCTTCAGATTCAACCCTAGGTACTCGCCGGTCGGGTCGTACTGGAAATACTCGCGCACCCCGAGCCGCTCGTAGAGCTTTGCCTTGCGCCCCTCGTCCTCGCGCCACGTCCCCCGCGACGCCACCTCCATCACGAAGGCGGGCACCACCCCTTCCTCCCACAGCTTGTAGATGGGGCGCTTGCGCTTCGGCACGCCGAACACCACGAACACGTCCGGCGCCGCCCGGGCACGCGGGTTGCCTTCCTCGTAGTAGATGAGGAGGTCCGCGGACAGGTACACGTCCGGACGGTCCCGGAAGTGGAGGTCGAGGGCGGCGAACGAACCGAGGATCGCCCGGAGCTGCCAGTCGTTCTCCGCCAACGGCTTGCCGTCACGGCTCGGATAGTCGATGGCGGCGGGGGAAAGGGTGCGCTGACTCATCGGCTGGCTCCTCCATGCAGCGGTCCGGGCGCGCGCGAACCGGGACCGCGCTCGACGATATCACGGCGGTGCCCGCTCCCCAAATCGCTTTCGCCCTCGTCCGCTTGGGGCAGCATGCCGCCCTGCGGCGCGCTCCGTAAGCGGCGAACGTCTCGACTTCTGTAGGATTCCGTCCCGCGGTGGCCGCGCCCTTCCCTGACGCGTGCCCGGTCGCCGGTCCGCTCTTTCCGAGGTCGAGGCTCGTGAACCACGCCGCCGCTGCCCGCTTCCTCCTCGCCGTGTGTTTCCTCGTGCTGTTCTTCAACGGCGGCGCGCGCTTCGCGATTGGGCTCCTCCTCCATCCCATGGCCTACGACCTTGCCTGGAGCCGCAGCGCCCTGTCGTTCAGCGTGACCGCGTTCATGGTGCTCTCCGCCTGTGCCCTGCCGCTCGTCGGCCGGCTTACCGACCGCTTCGGGGCCCGTACCGTGCTCGGGCTCGCGGTGCTCGTTTCGGCCCTCGGGCTCGCCGCCATGAGCGTCATCGAACAGCCATGGGAGGCGCTTGTCGTCTATGGCGTGGTGTTCGCGCTCGGCTCCGCGGGGACCTCGGTCACCCCCATCGGGGTGCTCCTCAGCCGCTGGTACCCGCACCGGATGGGGATGGCCAACAGCATCGCGATCTCCGGCATGGGGGTGGGTCAGCTCCTCGTCATCTCCGTCCTCGCGGTTCAGCTCACCACCCTGGGCTGGCGGGGGTCATTCCTCGCCCTCGGGGTGGCGACCCTGGTGTGCGTCCTGCCGCTCGTGCTCGTCGCGGGCCGGGCCACGCCCCCGGCGCCGACTCCCGGGCGAAGGCCCGAAGCGCGGGCGTCTTCGACGGCCGCCCCCGCCACTGCCCCCGCCGCGGACCGGGAAGCGGGCACGCTCCGCGAGGCCCTCGCCTCGAAGCGGCTCCGGCTCCTTCTCGTCATCTACGCGATCTGCGGCTTCCAGGACTTCCTCGTCGCGACCCACGTGGTGGCGTTCGCCCTCGACGAGGGAGTCGATATGCTGCTCGCGGGCAACATGCTCGCGTTCATGGGGCTGAGCGGGCTCGTAGGGGTGCTCCTCGCCGGAGTGCTGAACGATCGCTTCGGCCCGGTGCTGCCCACCGTGCTGTGCTTCGTCCTTCGCATCGGCGTGTCCGCGCTGGTCCTCGCGAGCCGCGAGCCCGCCGTCATCGTCGGGGCGGCCCTCCTTTACGGGGTGACCTTCTGGATGACCGCCCCCCTCGCCGTCGTCTTTGCCCGCGAGGTCGCGGGGCTCGCCCTTCTCGGCACGGTGAGCGGCCTCATCACCATGGTGCACCACGGGGCGGGGGGCGTCGGCGCGCTCGCTGGCGCATCGGTCTTCGACACCTACGGCTCGTACACCAACGCGTTCGCCGCGATGCTCGGCCTCTCCGTCATCGCCGTGGTCCTCAGCGCGTTCCTCGCGCGGCGAGATCGGACGACGGGCGCACCCTGAGCTCCCGGCCGGCGAGGTTCCCCCCGATCGCCTGCGGGGCGGGTACCATGCGCGCTCGCCAGGGAGGTCGGGGCGGATCCGGGGGAGCGATGAGCGGCAACGACGACGGCGGCGCGAACGCGACGGCCGCGAGACAGCTTCGCACCGGCGAGTTCATCCCCCTCGTCGCGCTCCTCTTCTCCCTCGTCGCCCTCGCCATCGACGCGATGCTGCCCGCCCTCCCGGCAATCGGGCGGGACCTCGGCGTGGTCCGCCCGAACGACGTCCAGTACGTCATCATCGCCGTCTTTCTCGGGCTCGGGATCGGCCAGGTCTTCTTCGGCCCCCTCTCCGACCGGATCGGGCGCAAGCCCGCGATCTACGTCGGCCTCGGGGTGTTCATGGCGGGGTGCCTGGTCTCGGTGTGGGCACCCACGTTCGAGGTGATGATCGCGGCCCGCGTCCTCCAGGGCATCGGCGTCGCGGCCCCGCGCATCGTGACCGTCGCCCTCGTCCGCGACCAGTACGGGGGCCGGCCGATGGCCCGCATCATGTCGTTCGCGATGGCCGTGTTCATCCTCGTCCCCGCCGCCGCTCCGGCCCTCGGCCTCGCCGTCATGCGGCTCGCGGGGTGGCGCGCGATATTCGTCGCCTTCTTCCTCATCGCGGCCGTCGCCTGCGCGTGGCTCCTCGTCCGGCAGCCGGAGACACTCCCCCGGGGCCGCCGGCGGTCGCTCTCGCCCCGGGTCCTCGGCCGGACGGTCCGGGAGATCCTCGGCACGAGGGTCGCGATCGGCTACACCGTCGCGGCCGGCTTCGCGTTCTCGCCCTTCGTCGCGTACCTGAGCTCCGCGCCCCAGATGTTCGAGGAGGGGTACGCGGTGGGCGATCTCTTCGTCTTCTGGTTCGCGGTCCTCGCCCTCGTCATCGGGCTCGCCTCGATCGTGAACGGGCGCCTCGTCATGCGCTACGGGATGCGCCGGCTCTCGACCATCGCGGCCGGTGCCGTCGCCCTTGCCTCCGCCGCCGGGTGGGTCGGCCTCGTTCCGTTCGACGGCCTCTTCCCGTTCTGGCTCTTCATGGCCTACTTCATGTTCATCTTCGTCTGCGTCGGGATGCTGTTCGCGAATCTCAACGCGCTTGCGATGGAGCCCCTCGGCCACGTCGCGGGGGTGGGGGCGGCCGTCGTCGCCTCGCTCGCCACCCTCATCTCGGTGCCCCTGGGAGGAGCCGTCGGACAGAGCTTCGACGGCACCCTGTACGCCCAGGTCGGCGCCTTCGCGATCTTCGGCGCCGGAATGCTCGCCGCCATCCGCTGGGCTGAGCGGAGCCGGGCTCCGCGGGCGGGCGGCTGACCCCGGTTCTCGCGCTCCTTCGCCCGGCCCCGCGGAGCGGGCGGGGATGCGCGGGCGGCTCCTGTGGTACGGTTCGCGCCCTCGCGTCCGAACCCCCGGAGAAGGCCATGATCACCGCACTCGTCCAGTTCCCGCTCACCGAGGGCACGACCCTGGAGCAGGCCCGCGACGCGTACGAGGGGAGCGCCCCCAAGTACCGCGGCCTCGCCGGCCTCGTCCGCAAGTACTATCTGTTCGACGCGGCGACCGGCATCGGCGGCGGCTGCTACCTGTGGGAGAGCCGGGAGGCGGCGGAGTCCTTCTACGACGACGCGTGGAAGCGCTACATCGCCGACCGCTACGGGGAGGAGCCCCGGATCAGCTACTTCGAGACCCCGGTGGTGGTCGACAACACCCTCGAGGAGGCGGCGGCCGCCGACTGAGCGGTCCCGACACCGTCGCCGCGACTCCCCCCGGCCCCGGCCCCGGCCTCGGCGGCGGCCGCGGCCCCGGCCCGGACCTCCGCCGGAGCGGACCGGAGCTTACCCCGCCGGACGGACCCCGCGATGAACCACACCCAGGTTTTCGACGTTATCGTGGTCGGGGGCGGGCACGCCGGAACCGAGGCGGCCCTTGCCGCCGCCCGTGCCGGCGCCCGCACCCTGCTCCTCACCCAGAGCATCGAGACCCTCGGCCAGATGAGCTGCAACCCGGCCATCGGGGGGATCGGCAAGGGACACCTCGTACGCGAGATCGACGCCCTCGGGGGCGCCATGGGCCGGGCCGCGGATCGCTGCGGCATCCACTTCCGCACCCTGAACGCGAGCCGCGGGCCGGCGGTGCGGGCGACCCGAGCCCAGATCGACCGCCAGCTCTACCGGGTGGAGATCCGGCGGGCTCTCGAATCGGAGCCCCGTCTTTCGCTCTTCCAGCAGTCGGTGGACGACCTCCTCCTCGAGGAGGGCGCGGGGCGTAGCCGGGTCACCGGGGTCATGACCGCGATGGGCCTCGCTTTCCGGGCCTCCGCAGTGGTGCTCACCACCGGGACCTTCCTCGGGGGACGGATCCACGTCGGGCTCGGCAACTACCAGGGCGGGCGGGCCGGGGATCCGCCCGCGAACGCGCTCGCGGAGAAGCTCCGCGCCCTCCCGTTCCGGGTGGGGCGCCTCAAGACGGGCACGCCGCCCCGCCTCGACGGCCGGACGATCGACTACGCCCGCCTCGAGGTCCAGCCGGGAGACGACCCGCCGCCCGCCTTCTCCTTCGACCCACCGGGGCTCGCGGAGCGACCCCGCCAGGTGTGCTGCCACATTGCGCGCACCAACGAGCGGACCCACGACGTCATCCGCGGCGGGCTCGATCGCTCCCCGATGTACTCGGGAGTCATCGAGGGGGCGGGGCCTCGCTACTGCCCGTCGGTGGAGGACAAGGTGGTGCGGTTCGCGGACAAGGCATCGCACCAGGTCTTCGTCGAGCCGGAGGGGCTCGACACGACGGAGGTCTACCCGAACGGGATCTCGACGAGCCTCCCCTTCGACGTTCAGCACGACTTGGTGCGCTCGATCGAAGGGTTCGAGAACGCGGTCATCACCCGGCCCGGCTATGCGATCGAGTACGACTACTTCGATCCCCGGGACCTCCGCCCGTCCCTCGAGACGAGCGCGGTGGCGGGGCTCTTCTTCGCGGGCCAGTTGAACGGCACCACCGGATACGAGGAGGCGGCCGCCCAGGGGCTCGTCGCCGGCCTCAACGCGGCGCGGCAGGTCGCCGGACGCGAGCCATGG
The DNA here is from genome assembly GCA_022823045.1 of Gammaproteobacteria bacterium. Taxonomy (GTDB): domain Bacteria; phylum Pseudomonadota; class Gammaproteobacteria; order HK1; family HK1; genus JAJDXW01. Next base: position 461 of record JAJDXW010000244.1, on the reverse strand, counting down.
ACCCCCCGGCGCGACGAGGCCTACATCGGGGTCCTCATCGACGACCTGACCTCTCTCGGGGCCAGCGAGCCGTACCGCATGTTCACGAGCCGGGCCGAGTACCGGCTCCGCCTCCGGGAGGACAACGCGGAGCTTCGTCTCACCGAGGTCGGGCGGGAGCTCGGGATCGTGGACGACGAACGGTACGCGGCGTTCGGCGCGCGGCGTGCCGCCCTCGGGCGCGAACGGGCGAGGCTCGAGGGGGTGCGGTTCGCCCCGGGGCGCGTGCCGGAGGCGTTCGCCGACGAGGTGCTTGGCCGCCCTCTCGGGCGCGAGCAGACCGCGTGGCAGCTCCTTCGGCGCCCAGAGGTACGGTACGCAGACCTCATGCGCATCGCGGGGCCCGGCATCGACGACCCGAAGGTGGCCGCGCAGCTCGAGATCGAGGCGAAGTACGCCGGGTACGTCGAGCGCCAGGACGA
>JAJDXW010000394.1 GCA_022823045.1 Gammaproteobacteria bacterium | reverse complement strand
CCGCCGCGTGGCGGTCGCCACGCTCCACCCGAGCATCGTCCCCGAGCGGCGCCAGCAGATCGCGCGACATCCGGTTGAGGGCGCGGTAGTCGGATGAGCGGAAGAAGTTCCCCGAAAGCTCCCGCTCCACCTCGACCCCGTGCACCCGGGCGTAGACGAAGGCGGTAAAGCTCTCCGCGCCGTTCCGCTCCAACTGCACCCGATAGGGAGTCTCCTCCTCACCGAGCTCTTCCTCGAGCCCGGAGAACCACCGCCGGAGCTCATCCGGATCGCTCATCTCGTCCTTCGAGAGCTGAGGCATCCGCCCGAGCGCATCGACGACGTCCGGAAACAGGATCCTCGCGACCCGGGCCCGGATCTCCGACACGGCCAGGTATTCCTCGGCAAGCTCTTCGAGTCGCTCGCCGGCAAGGGGTTCAGCGCCCGGACCGCCGCCATTGGCGAGATTTCCGGCAAAGGCATCGTCGGCACCCCGCCCGGGATGGATCCGCGCGTCCGCCATCCCGAGCTCCAACAGATACCTGTCAAGCTCGGCATCGTCCTTCACGTAGCGCTCGTTCCGGCCCGACCGAGCCTTGTACAACGGCGGCTGTGCGATAAAAACATGTCCATTTTCAATAAGTTCCGGCATCTGACGATACATGAAAGTAAGAAGGAGGGTGCGAATGTGGGAACCGTCGACATCCGCATCGGTCATCAGGATGAGGCGGTGATACCGAAGCTTGCCGAGGTCGAACTCATCGCGCCCGATTCCGCAGCCGAGGGCGGTGATCAGGGTCCCGACCTCGACCGAATTCAGCATCCGATCGAACCGGGCCTTCTCGACGTTGAGGATCTTGCCCTTGAGGGGAAGGATCGCCTGGTTGCGCCGGTCACGCCCCTGCTTGGCCGACCCCCCCGCCGAATCGCCCTCGACCAGGAACAGCTCGGAATTCGCAGGGTCCTTCTCCTGGCAGTCGGCGAGCTTTCCCGGCAACCCGGCCACGTCCAGGGCCGTCTTCCGGCGCGTCATCTCGCGAGCCTTGCGGGCCGCCTCCCGGGCTCGAGCGGCCTCGACGATCTTCTGAGTGAGGAGGCGCGCCTCGTTCGGCCGTTCGAGAAGGAACTCCGACAGCTTCTCCGCAACGCTCGATTCGACGATCGACTTCACCTCCGATGAAACGAGCTTGTCCTTGGTCTGGGAAGAGAATTTCGGGTCCGGCACCTTGACCGAGAGCACCGCGGCGAGGCCTTCGCGCATGTCGTCGCCGGTGAGGCTCACCTTCGCCTTCTCCGTGATCCCGTTGGCGTCCATGTACTGGTTGAAGGTGCGGGTAATGGCGGCACGCAAGCCCGCCAAGTGGGTCCCACCGTCACGTTGCGGAATGTTGTTCGTGAAGCACAGGACGTTTTCCTGGTACGAGTCGTTCCATTGCAGGGCCGCCTCTACCACGTATCCCTCGCGATCCACGTTGAGATAGCAGACCGAAGGATTGAGGCGCGTCTTGTGACGGTTCAGGTACTCGACAAAGGCACGTATCCCGCCGTCGTAGGAGTAGATGTCGCGCTTTCCGGTCCGCTCGTCCGCGAGCGTGATGCGGACCCCGGAGTTGAGGAAGGCGAGCTCTCTCAGCCTCCGGGCAAGCAGGTCGTAGTGAAACTCGATGTTGCCGAACGTGTCCGGACTCGGAGAGAACCAGAGCTCTGTGCCGGTCCGCTCGGTTTCCCCATTCACTTGCAGCTCGTCCAGCGGCTCACCGTCCCGGTATTCCTGCACGTGGACCTTGCCGTCACGCCAAATCCGCAAGTGCAGGGCCGATGAGAGGGCGTTGACGACCGAGATTCCGACGCCGTGCAGTCCCCCAGATACCTTGTAGGCGTTCTCGTCGAACTTGCCCCCCGCGTGAAGCACGGTCATGATGACCTCGGCCGCCGACCGGCCCTCTTCCTCGTGAATGTCGACCGGGATTCCGCGACCGTTGTCGGTAATGGTGACCGACTCTCCTTCGTGAACGGTAACCCGGATCTCCGTGCAGTGACCGGCAAGCGCCTCGTCGATCGAGTTGTCGACCGCCTCAAAGACCATATGGTGCAAACCGGTACCGTCATCGGTATCCCCGATGAACATCCCCGGGCGTTTTCGTACAGCCTCTAAGCCTTTGAGAACTTTTATATTTTCGGCACTGTAAGCCGCCGCGTCGGCACCGTCCGCTACCAAGAGAAGCTCCGGATTCGGGAAAGGCGAATTATATCATCCCCCTCTCCTGACCCTCCCTCGTTCCACGTGAAACACACGCGAACTCACCGTCGGCCGGATAAGCGTAACCACTGCATCCAGGACCGAAGAGATGAAGACCTGCAAGCCGAGGGAGTCAATCCGGGAAAGGAATCGCTGCATGCTGACGATATCGAGCTCGGTGCTCAAATCGTCAATCAACAACACGGGACGCACGTTCTCGTACCCCATGACATAACCGACCTGCGCCACCTCGAATGCCATGACCAGCAACCGCCCTTGGCCACGCGACAGGTTGTCACGGGCCATTCCCTGCAGTCCCCGCCAAATGATGTCGGCGCGATGCGGGCCTACGGTCGTGAACCCCACCTGCCGGTCCCGGCTCCGACGGGCGACAACCGCGGCGAAGAGGCTCTGGTCACGCTCCCATCCCCCCCAGTAGTGCCAAGTCACATCTTCGTTCAGGACGTTCCTGATCACCTCGCCAGTGACCTCGGCCATCTGGAACGACTCGACGTGCTTGCGGCGAAGCCCGTCAAGCTGTTCGCCATGCTGCGCGAGCTGTATATCCCATACGTCCAGCTCCCGCTCCAGCTCCACCCCTCCCGCCGAACGCAGGACGGCGTTACGTTGCCGCAATACATGCCCGTATCGCTGCAGGACCTCCAGGTACCGCGGTTCCACGTGAAACAGAGTCCAGTCGAGCAGGCGGCGCCGATGTTCGCTCCCCTCCAGGAGCGCCTTGAGACCCTCCGGTGCTATCACCATGACCGGGAGGCGCCTCGCCAACTTCGATACCGACCGTACCTCCTCGCCATCGATTCGAAAGCGTGCCCCATTCACGCTCTTTTCGATTCCAATCGCGTACTTCTCCCCAGGGTCATCGCCGTCGATCTGGCCGAACACCGTCAAGGCGTCCGCCTCGTGGCGGATCACCGCTCGGGTTTTCCGAGTTCGAAAGGAACGTCCGAGGCTGAGAATGTGCACCGCTTCCAGGAAGCTCGTCTTGCCGCTGCCGTTCGGACCGACCAGGAGGTTGATGCACGGATCGGGGTCCACCTGCACATCCGACAGGGACCGAACGTCCGTTATGCGAATACTTGCAATGCGCATTTCGCGGCTCGCGAGCGGCTGTCGTGGAGGAAAACGGCGAGTCCGCGCGGCTAGCCCGGAAATCTCACCAACTTTCGTCGCGAAGGCGTCGAGACGGTGCTGTGCTTGGCCGCACGGACCGAAAGAGCGCATTCGCGCTGCTGAAGGCATGGTCGACACTGGCGCTTGCGCGCTTTCGAAGCGGCTTGCAGGAGTACGGCCAAGCACAGCGCATGGGGTCGACGTCCGCTAGCCAGGAAGTTGGTGAGATTTCCGGGCTTGAGGCCGCCGGCGCCAGACAGATCGGATGACGTCGTTATGTTTCAGTACGACGCCATTCTCCAACCTCGGCCTACAACCGCATCGGCATGACGACGTACCGACAGGAACCGTCGTCTTCCTTCGGCGTCAAGAGACAACTGCTGCCCGGATCGCTCAAGTGAAAGGACACCGTCTCCGTTGGCAATACGCCAAGTGCATCAATGAGATAGCTTACGTTGAACCCGATCTCCACCGCCTCCCCGGAGTACTGGATGTCCACTTCATCCTCGGCCTCTTCGTGATCCGGATTATTGGCGGTCACGTGAAGGGTGCTTGTCGAGAAGGACAGCCTGACGGTGCGATACTTCTCGTTCGAAAGAATCGATGCTCTTTGCAGTGACCGGCGGACGAGCTCCCGATCGACCTCCGCTTCCTTGTCACATTGTTCCGAACGCGGAATGACCCGGTTGTAGTCCGGAAACCGGCCTTCAATCAGGCGACTCGTGAAGGTGACGTCACCAATAGACGCCCTGAGACTGGCCTTTCCGACAACCATGTCCACCGCGTCGTCGGTGTTCTGGATCAGCCGCAACAGCTCCTGCACACCCTTGCGGGGAAGAATGCACTGCAGCACCTCTTCGCCGGACGACGACTGCTGAAGCCCGACTTCGGCCTGGGCCAGCCGATGCCCGTCCGTCGATACGGCCCGAAGCCGGTCCCCGCGAAATTCGAGCAACAGACCGTTGAGATAGTACCGGACGTCCTGATTCGCCATGGCGAAGTGCGTCCGCTCGATCAGCTCCTTGAGGTCCCGCTGGGTGACTGACACCTCCACCTGCCCTTCTATCGCTTCCGTCGTCGGAAAATCGGCCGCGGGTAACGTATTGAGAGTGAACCGGCTGCGCCCCGCCCGAAGCGTCGCCCGATTCTCCCCGGTCGTGAATTCAACCGTCGCGTCCTCCGGAAGGGTGCGGCAGATATCCAGGAGCTTGCGCGCGGGAACCGTAACCTCCCCACCGTCCCCCCCGGGGGCACCGACACGCGCCACCAACTCAATCTCCATGTCCGTCGCGGACAAGGAAATGGTTTCATCCTTGAGCACGATCAGGATATTGCCAAGAATCGGCAACCTCTCCCTGCGCTCAACCACTCCCTGAACGACGAGAAGGCTGTTGAGCAAGGTCGTGCGATCCAACTGAAATTTCATTTTAATCCTTTCGTGTTATTGTGCATTGGCCAGTTCCGAAATGTGGATAAGTTTTTTGAAGCTTTGTATTTCAATAAGATATCGTCCCTCTCGAGGTTCTGGACACCCATGTGGAGAAAGGTTGATGGGCTGTGGATAAGTCCGGGCTTCCCGTGAGGAGTGGAGTTCTCCACAGCTTTCGCAGTTCATGTCCGCAGGCGCCGCAGAAGATTTCGGTAGTCGGTGTCGACGGAGTTGTCGGACTTGCGGAGCTTCTCGACCTGCCGGCAGGCATAGAGGACGGTAGTGTGGTCGCGGTCTCCAAACGAAGCGCCGATCTCCGGAAAGCTCCGGTTGGTGAGTTCTCGCGCGAGGCCCATCGCTATCTGGCGGGGTCGCGCGATCGCGCGGGACCGGCGCTTGGAGGTGAGATCGGAGACGCGCAGCCGGAAGTAGTCGGCCACCGTTTTCTGGATGACTTCGATCGTGATGCTGTGGTCGTGGCTTGAGAACAGATCCTGCAGCGTCTCGGTGCAGTAGTCGATCGTGATCTCCTGGCCTTGAAAACCGGAGCCCATGATCACCCGCCGCAAGGCCCCTTCGAGGTCCCGCACGTTCGACTTGAGTCGTTGCGCCAGGTACAGCGCGACGTCTTCGGGGAGCTCAACCCTGGCGGCGGCGGCCTTCGCGGTGAGGATCGCCGCCCGGGTCTCGAGCTCGGGCGGCTCGATGGCGTACGAGATCCCGGACGCGAATCGTGACGTGAGTCGCTCGGGGAGGTGGTCGACATCCCGGGGATACCGGTCGCAGGTCAGGACGATCTGGTGATCGCCCTGCAGGAGGGCGTCAAAGGCGTGGAAGAACTCTTCCTGCGACTTGGATTTTCCGGCGAAGAACTGTATGTCGTCGACGAGGAGGGCGTCGAACGACCGGTAGTACTGATTGAACTGGTCCATACGGTTGTGGCGAAGGGAGCTCACCATGTCACGGACGAAGTCCATGGCGGGAAGATAGGCGACGCGGGCCCGGGGGCGCCGCCTGATCACGTTGCCGATCGCATGGATGAGGTGGGTCTTGCCGAGACCGACGGCGCCGTAGATGAGGAGCGGGTTGTATGCCTTTCCGGGGTTCTCCGCTACTTGGCGGGAGGCGGCGAGGGCAAGCTGATTGGACTTGCCCTCGATGAAGTTGGAGAATCGGAACTTCGATTGCAGCCCGACCACCAGGCGGCGGTCGGTCGAGTCGTCGTCCTGACCGGAATTCGAGTCGCGCGCCTCGGTCTCCGGGGAGGGTATCGAACCGACCGCCACGGTCACCGAACAGGGTTGACCGCCCCCCACCTTCTCCAGGGTGTCGCGAATCTGCTCCCGGTAGTGCTGGTCGACCCAGTCACGGACGTACTCGTTCGGGGCGAGCAGGCAGAGGCCGTCCGCTGTCACCTCCGCCTGCAGGGGCCGCAGCCACGTGTCGAACTGCTTCAGGGGGAGAGCGGACTCGAGATAGTCAAGACATTGTTTCCAAATGGATTCGAGCAACGTGCCACCCCCCGGATCAGATGGTGGGAGCCGCTTCGTGGGCCCGGGCGCCCGGGTTCGATCACCCCCTCGAGCCCGGCCAGACGAGCACGCGCGTCCCGCCCGTATTAATACACCGTCGCCCGGGTCTGCGCCAACCGCCTCGAGACCCCTCCGAGTGACCATCGGCGGGGTGCACGTCTCATTTGTGAGATTCAGGCGTTTGCACTGGCGCGACGCTCCCAGAAGTCGTCGAAGCGGTTGCTCTCGACGGCGCAGCGCAGGGCGATGATGGCGTTGGCGCCGGCGACGGTCCAGCGCATTCCGCCC
>JAJDXW010000204.1 GCA_022823045.1 Gammaproteobacteria bacterium | reverse complement strand
GAGCAGTTCAACATCTCGCCGAAGGATCTCCAGGTGCTCGACATGTCTCCGCCGGACATGGTCGCGGCGTGGGAGCGCGGGGACATCAACGGCGGGTTCGTGTGGGATCCGGCGCTCGGGCGGATGAAGGAGAAGGGGCGCGTGCTGCTCACCTCGGGCGATCTCAGCAACTGGGGCAAGGCGACCTTCGACGCGATGGTCGCGCGCAAGGGGTTCACCGACGAGAACCCGGACTTCGCCTGCCAGTGGGTGAAGATGGTGGCCGCGGCCGATGCGGACTACCGCACCAACCCGAACGCCTACGGTCCGGGGACGGACAACGCGATGGCAATCGCGAAGAGCGTGTCCGGTCAGGAGGATCAGGTGGGTGGCGTGCTCGCGCTCTACGACTACCCGACCCTCGCGGAGCAGGTCTCCGCGACGTGGCTCGGCGGCGGGGTGCAGAACGCGCTGATGGCGGCTTCGGAGTTCCTGGTCTCTCAGGGCAAGCTCGACGCGGTGCTGGACGACTACTCGGGCTCCGCGACCCCGAGGTTCGCGCAGATGGCGATGGACGGCGGGTGCTGAACGGCGCCGGCCAATCCTCTCGACGCGCTTCCGGCCGGGGCCCGCGCGCTTCGCGGGGCCCGGCCGGGACGAACGCCGCGTCCGGGGGCCTGCCCCACGGCCGCCGGTTCGGGGGCCGGGGCCACTCCGGCCAGAACGCCGGAGCCGCCCGCGCATGAGCGCGATCATCAGCCTCGACCACGTCGGGATGGAGTTTCCCGCCGTGGACGGCATCGGGACGGTCAGGGCGCTCGAGGACGTCAACCTCGATTTTCGCGAGAACGAGTTCGTCGTCGCGCTCGGCGCGTCGGGCTGCGGGAAGACGACGCTGCTCAACGTCATCGCGGGGTTCCTCTCTCCCACCTCCGGCGAGGTCCTGCACAAGGGCGCCCCGGTCGCCGGCCCGGGTCGGGACCGGGGGGTCGTCTTCCAGAAGCACGCCCTGCTCCCGTGGCTCAACGTGGTGGAGAACACCGAGTTCGGGCTCAAGCTCCAGGGGGTGGCGAGCCGGGAGCGCCGGGACAAGGCGCGCGACAACCTCGCCCTGGTCGGTCTCTCGGACTTCGAGCGCTACCCCATCTATCAGCTCTCCGGGGGCATGCAGCAACGGGTCGGGCTCGCCCGGGCCCTCACCTGCGACCCCGACATGCTGCTCATGGACGAGCCCCTCGGCGCGCTCGACGCATTCACCCGCGAGAACATGCAGGAGCTGATCCTCGATGTCTGGCGGAAGACGCAGAAGGTCGTCTTCTTCATCACCCACAGCGTGGAAGAGGCGCTCTTCATGGCGACTCGCCTCATCGTGATGTCGCCGCGTCCGGGCCGGATCACCCACACCTATGACCTCGAGTTCTGCGAGCGCTTCTTCGAGTCAGGCGATGCGAGGCAGGTCAAGTCCGCGCCGGACTTCATCCGGATTCGCGAGGAGGTCCTTTCCATCATCTATGGAGAGGAGCAGGGCGAGGAGGTCGCCGAGTAGTGGCCCTGAATCTTCTCGGGCGGTTCTCGCGGCGCGCGCCGCAGGTGGTGGATCAGTACGGCGCGCCGGGGCGGGGCAACAGCACGCTCATCAGCGCCGTCACCATCGTGGTGATCCTCGGCGGCTGGTGGCTCGTCACCCAGCTCGGGTTGATCCGCCCCCTGTTCCTCCCTTCGCCCGAGCTGGTGATCGCGAAGTTCAACAAGATCGCGTGCACCGGGTACTACTTCGAGAAGCTGCTGGTGGCGTTCGGGGCCCGCGCCGAGGTCGAGGCGGTCTGCCACGGGTTCAGCGAGCACACCCTGCACGAGCACATCCTGTGGAGCCTCTACCGCGTGTTCGGCTCCTTCTTCCTCGCGGTGGTCACCGCGGTTCCGATCGGGATCGCGATGGGCATGAGCCGACTCGCGCGCGGGGTGTTCGACCCGCCGATCGAGTTCTACCGGCCGATCCCGCCGCTTGCGTACCTGCCGCTCACCATCATCTGGTTCGGGATCGGCGAGTCCGGCAAGCTCTTCCTCATCTATCTCGCCTGCTTTGCTCCCATTGCGATCAACGCGCGCGCCGGCGTTCGGTCGGTCTCGATCGAGCAGATCCACGCGGCGTACTCCATGGGAGCGACGCGCAACCAGGTGCTCGGGCAGGTGGTGATCAAGGCGGCCCTGCCCGAGATCCTCACCGGCATGCGGGTCGCGATCGCCTTCGGCTGGACTACCCTCGTCGCGGCCGAGATGGTCGCGGCGAAGGCCGGCATCGGGGTGATGGTGCTGAACGCGGCCCGGTTCCTCGCGACCGACATCGTCTTTCTCGGGATTGTCGTGATCGGCGCCGTCGCGTTCATTTTTGACCTCATCATGCGGAAGATCGAGCGTTCGTTCGTTCCCTGGAAGGGCAAGGTCTGACGGCGGGTTCGCGGCGGCGGCGGGCGCCGGCAGGGCGGCCCCCGCCCATTCGCCGCCGTCGCCGTTCGGGTCCCGCGGAGCGGGCCGGCAGGCCGGCAACAGTTCGCTTGACTCGCTTCCGCCAGGGGCATAGCATCCCGCCGCGCGTTGCGGATCCCGAGTCTTGGATCCCGAGCACCTGGATCCCGAGTATTTGGGCCGTGGCGCGACCGCCCGCCCTCAACGGGACAACACCGACTGCCCGCCCCGCTTCGTTCCGACCGAAAACTCCTCCCGCCGTGCCGGCAGGCCGTACCGCGCCCTTGCCGGACTGAAGTGAATCGGGGTCCGGGCGCGCAAGTTCAATTTCCTCCGATACCCAGCCCAAGTACCAACCGACGGAGTCAACATGCAGACCAGTGGAACCGTAAAGTGGTTCAACGCGACCAAGGGTTACGGGTTCATTCAACCCGACGACGGCTCGAAGGACGTATTCGTACACATCTCCGCCGTGGAGAAGGCCGGCCTGCGCAGCCTCTACGAAGGCCAGCGGGTGAGCTTCACGAACGAGCGGGACCGCCGCGGCCGGTTCGCGGCCGAGAATCTGCAAGTGGTCGAATAGTCTCCCTGTGCGCCCCCCGGCGCGTGTCGCCGGGGGTGCCGCATACCGGGGCGGCCTCAGCCGCCCAGCACCTCCCGGTTGACGACGTTCGCGGGATCGAGCGTCCCGTCGAAGCAATCGACCACGTTTCGGGCGCATGACGCCCCCATCCGGAACATCGACTCTTCCGTGACCCCCGCCGAGTGGGGGCTCACCAGGATATTGTCGAGCGCGAACATGGGGTTGTCCGCGGTCGCGGGCTCGACCTCGAACGCGTCGATCGCCGCCCCGGCGATGATCCGGCGCTCAAGCGCATCCACCAGCGCGCCCTCGTCGACGATGCCTCCACGCGCGGTGTTCACCACGTAGGCCGTTCCCTTCATCGCGCCGAGCTCTTCCGCCCCCACCATGCCGGTCGTTTCGTCGGTCTTCGGGCAGTTGACGGAGAGGAAGTCGAGCTCGGGGAGGGTCGCGCGCCAGTCCGTCACCGGTTCCGCTCCGGCTTCGCGGATCGCTTCGTCGCTCGCGTAGGGGTCGTGCACGGACACCACCATGTCGAGCCCCAGGCAGCGCTTGACGAGGAGCTGCCCGATGCGCCCGAAGCCGAGGATCAGCACCCGGCGGCCCGCGAGATCGATGGCGGTGTTCTCGAAGCGAATGCTCCAGTTGCCCTTGCGTACCTCGCGGTCGAACTTCACCCCGTGCTTGGCGAGCGACATCATGAAGAACAGGGAGTGCTCGGCCACGGTGACGGAGTTCGCGGTCCCGGTCACCGTGAGGGGGATCCCGGCCGCGGTCAGGGCGGGGACGTCGACGTTGTCGTAGCCGACGCCGTGGCGCGACACGACCTTGAGGCGCGGCGCATTGCCGACGATCCGGGCCGTGAAGGGAGCCACCCCGCCGAGGATGGCGCCGTCATAGTTCGCGATGTGCTGGAGGATGTTCTCCTCGGAGAGCTCGGTGAACCGCTCGTACTCGACGTCGTCGCGATCGTCGAGGACCGAGCGGATGCCGTCGGTGACCGGCATCTGAATCATGATCCGCTTCTTGTCCATGCCCGAATCCCGTCTCCTCGTGTTCCAGTCCCGTCCTCTTCGCGCCCGCGCCTCGGCCCGGAGTGTCCTGCGTCGGCGTCCCTGCCCCGGTCCGCGTCCGGACTACGCCCCGCCCGTCGGGCGCGTGTTCACGTTCCGCCCGCCGCGAGGGCGTTGAGCGCCGACCAGGTGCTGTCCTCGACCTCCACTCCTTCCGCGAGCTGGCGGCGCGTGCGCACGTGCTCGATCTCGCCCGGGTAGTAGACCCGCTCGTGACCCGCCGCGGGCGGTGTCGCGTTGAGCCACGCCGCGAACTCCGTCACCTCGCGGCGGAAGGTCTCGAGGGGCCGGAGCGCCTCGACTCGGAACGCGGCCATGAACACGCCGTCGTTGTGCGGGCCGGCCGGGTTGACCCCGAAACCGAGTCCGGTGAGCACCCCGGAGAGGATCTCGACCATCGCGGACAGCCCGTAGCCCTTGTGGCCTTCGGCTCCGCCGAGGGGCAGCACCGCGCCCCCGTCCGCAAGGGCGTTCGGATCGGTGGTCGCCCGCCCCTCCCGGTCGATGAGCCAGCCGGGGGGGACCGGCTCCCCGCGCGCGGCCGCCACCTTGAGCTTGCCGGCCGCAGCGGCCGAGGTCGCGATGTCGACGAAGAACGGCGCCTCGAGGTCCGACGGCATGGCGATGCAGATGGGGTTCGTTCCGAGCCGCGCCTCTCGTCCCCCGAACGGGGCGACTCCCTTTGCGGTGCGCCCCGAGTCGGCGGTCATGATGCCGATCATGCCCGCCTCCGCCGCCGTCAGGCAGTAGTCGGTGAGACGCCCGACGTGGCTCTGGCGCCGGATGGTGGTCACCGCGACGTCGTTCCGGGCCGCCTTCTCGATGGTCATCCGCATCGCGCGCTCGGAGACCACGAAGCCGAATCCGAAGTGACCGTCGATGACGGTCGTGGTCGCGCTCTCACTCAGGACCTCGAACGGGGCGCCGGGCACGATGTGCCCCTTCCCGATCCGTTCGATGTAGAGGGGGACGTTGATGACCCCGTGCGAGTCGTGGCCGGCGAGATTCGCGGCGACGCAGTGACGGGCGACGGTCTCGGCTTCCTCCGGGCTCACCCCCGCCGCGCGAAGGGCCTCGCGCGCCTTCGCCTCGAGCTCCTCCGCGCGGATCCGGGGCATCGCTTCAGTCGTCCGCCTGTGCCTTGGCGAGCGGGGTCGCGAAGCGCAGCTCGAGGTCCCAGGGGAGGTGGATCCAGGTGTCCTGGCTCACCTCCGTGACGAAGGTGTCGACCATCGGCTGGCCGGCCGGCTTGACGTACACCGTCGCGAAGTGGGCGTGGGGGTAGAGGTCCCGGAGCGCGGAGATGGTCTTCCCGGTGTCCGCGAGGTCGTCCACGACGACGGTGCGGCCGTCCTCGCCGGCCGGGCCGTCGGTGTCCTCCGGCGCCTTGAGGATCCGGAGGTCGCCCTGGTCCATGTAGTCGTAGGACACGGCGCAGACGGTGTCGACGTGCCGGACCTCGAGCTCACGCGCCACCACGCACGCGGGCACCATGCCGCCCCGGCTCACCGCGATGACGCGCGTCCAGGGGCCAAGCTCGGCGAGGCGCCAGGCGAGCGCCTTGGCATCGCGATGGAGTTGCTCCCAGGAGACCGGGAATTGCTTGTCCGAGGTGGCGCTCACGACGACGCGCAATGTACCGGAAACCGGTGGCCCGTCAAAACCGCGGCGCAGCCGCGACGCTTCGCCGCACTGCGGCTGCGACGGGAACCGGGGCCGGGGTCGGACTCCGGAAAATCGGGTCGGCGTCGGACTTCGCGATGGCGGAGTAAGGGTCCGGTTTCGTACGGTCCCGAGCTCCGACTCCGACCCCATATTCGGCCCGGCCCAGAAATCGGAGTTCGGACCCCGTTTGCGGACGACGTTCCGGGCAGCGGATACACTTTCCGCCATGCGCTACGTGAGCACCCGAGGGTCGGGGCCGCCGGTCGCGTTCCGCACCGCCCTCATGGCCGGGCAGGCGGCCGACGGCGGTCTGCTGATGCCCGAGACGCTCCCCGACGTGTCGGGGGAGCTCGAGTCGTGGCGGGGGCTCTCCTATCCGGCGCTCGCCTTCGAGATCCTGCGCCGCTTCACCGACGACATCCCGGAGGCGGACCTTCGGACCCTCGTCGATCGGACCTACGCCGGTTCCCCGGACGGGACCGGTTCCGGGGCGGGGTTCGACACCCCGGAAGTCGCCCCCCTCGTGCCACTCGGCGATCTCCACCTCCTCGAGCTCTTCCATGGGCCGACCCTCGCCTTCAAGGACCTCGCCCTCCAGCTCCTCGGGCACCTCTTCGACTACGGGCTCCGGCGCTCCGGCGAGACCCTGAACGTCCTCGGCGCGACAAGCGGGGACACCGGGAGCGCCGCGATCGCGGCGCTCAAGGGCAAGTCGAACGTGCGGGTGTTCATCCTCTTCCCGGAGGGCCGTACGAGCCGCCTCCAGGAGCTCCAGATGACGACGGTGCCGGAAGCCAACGTGCATTGCATCGCGGTCGAGGGGACGTTCGACGACTGCCAGCGGATCATGAAGACCCTCTTCAACGACGCGGCGTTCAAGAGCCGCTGGCGCCTCGGGGCCGTCAACTCGGTCAACTGCGCACGGCTGCTCGCCCAGGTGGTGTACTACTTCCACGCGTGGCTCCGGCTGGCGCCGTCCGTCCATGACGGCCCGAACCGCAGGGCGAGCTTCAGCGTCCCCACCGGCAACTTCGGGGACGTCTTCGCGGG
>JAJDXW010000002.1 GCA_022823045.1 Gammaproteobacteria bacterium | reverse complement strand
GAGCCCGAAAACCGAACCCTACCCGCCCCCGCGGACCCCATGCAGCCGCCCAGCCAAGCTCGGCCAGGACCTTCATCGGCCCAAGCCTGCCAGCTCTCGGTCATCCCGCCCCCTCAGCCACGACTAAAAAATGTTCCTGGTGCCGAGCCGCAGGAGGCTCTGCTCGACGGAGCGCATGGTTCCGTCGTAGCTGTAGTCGAAGCGGAACGAGAATGGCAGCGCGCCGGGCGGCGCGGAACGGTGCGGCGGGAACGGCTCGTACACCCGCCCCACCTTCGTGGACAGCACGTAGGAATCGCGGGGGACCGCGCGCAGCGCATGGCCGAGGCGGAGCTCGCCGAGGCCACCGGCGTAGAACGGAGCCACGTCGAAGTAGCGAACGCCCGCCGCGAGGGCGGCCGCCACCGTGGCTTCGGCGTCCGCTTCGGAAACCACGCCATGGAGATTCCCGATCCGCGAACCGCCGCAGCCGAGCTCCGTGACCAAGAGCCCGGTCTTCCCCAGGCTCCGAGCCGCCACCGGGCCTGCCGGGGCAGGAGAGATGTTCGAATCGCTCATCCTGACGGTCGGTCCCCTCGTGCCGCGAGTTCGTGCCACCGATGCAAGACGGGCGCACTCGCGGCTCGAATCCCGCCCCGACGATGTCCATTCCCCCGTGGGGTGGCGATCTTCGCCGATCCCGCCGCCGGAAAAGCGAACGCGCGGGAGGAGTCTCACGCAGGCGCGATTCCTCTCGTGAAGCGGGCGGGAGCGAAGGGCGCCAGATCGACGTCCGGTGGACGGCCGACGGCGAGCGACGCGACGAGCCGCCCCGTAATGGCGGCAAAGGCGAGCCCCATGTGTCCGTGGCCGAACGCCAACAGGACCCTCGGCTCGCCCGGGCAGGGACCGATGATGGGAAGCGAGTCCGGGGTCGAGGGCCGCGGCCCCATCCACCACTTGGCGCCGGAAAGGTCGAGACCGGGAACGTAGTCCTCCGCCTGGGCCAGCATTCGCCGCGCGCGCCCCACGTTCGGGGGTGAGTCCACGCGGGCGAACTCGGCCATGCCGGTCACTCGGATTCCGTTCTCCATGGGGGTGATCACGACATTGCGATCCGAGAGGGTAACGGGTGCGGTGAGCCGCACACCGTCCCCGGGGGCCATCAGGTGGTAGCCGCGCTCCGCCGCCAGCAACACGCGCAGACCGAAGTGCCGGACCAACGACCCCGACCACACCCCGGCCGCAACCACGATTCGCTGCGCGGCGATCGATTCTTCGGCCAGCACGACCCGCGGCCGCTCGCCGCCTTCGACCGCGCGCACCTCAGCCTCGACCACCCGACCACCGCGACGGCGGAAATCCGCCGCCAGCATCTGCACGAGACGGCGAGGGTTGGTCGTATGCCGGGTGGTCGGCGAAACGACGCCGCAACGGGCGCGCGCGCCAAGGGCCGGCTCCCGGTTCCGGACCGATTCCGCATCCAGCTCCTCCAGCGGCACCCCATGCGCCCGTGCGACGTCGTGGACGGGACGGGCCGCGGCGAGCGATTCCTCGGAGTCGTATACGAACATCATTCCCCGGGGCCGGACGAGACTCTCCGCCCCGGCGTCCTGCAAGAGGGGCTCGAGGGCTTCGAACACGCGCTCGCACAAACTCGCACGGGCCCGGGAGGCGGCGCGATACCGGGCAGGCGTGCTGGTAGAGACGAAACGGGCGAACCACGGGAGCAGCCGCGGCAGGAGGGAAACCTCGATGGCCAACGGCTTCCTCGGGTCGAGCCACAGCGACGGGATGCGAGAAAGGATCCCGGGGGTCGCCACCGGGGCGATCAGGCTGACCCCGAACCCGCCCGAGTTGCCCGCCGAGCACGCTTCTCCAGGCGGGTCACGGGTCACGGCGGTCACGGAGAAACCCTCGCGCTGGAGGTAGCGGGCGCAGCAGATCCCGACGATCCCGGCCCCCACGACGATCGCGTCCCTCCGCCCGTTCATCGGTGGCAGGCGCGGCGCCGGCTGAAGCTCAGCTTTCCTTCGCCGACCCGTAGCGCTCGATGCCCTCCTTCAGCTCCTTGTACTCTTCCCGACGAACCAGCATAGCGCGATGCCGGTGCCCCGGCGCGTGCGCCGCGTTTGTCCTTGCCATCTGAACACCTCCTCTGAACTGTTTCAGGGTATCCACGAAAGCGGAACTCCACTCGGAGAGGTCTCCGCATAAGTGAATCTCACGGAAAAATCCTGGGTTTTTCCGTGCATGCAAAACATTGGGGAAATATGCGGGCTAGCGGTAGACGAGGGTCGGGAGATAGAGGGCGAGGTCCTCGTAGGCGAGGAGCAACGCGACCATCACCATCATGGACACCACGAACGGCAACGCGCCGTAGGCCACGTCGTTGAACCTCCCGCCCCGCAGCCGGATCCCCTGCACGACGTAGAGATTGACCCCGATCGGCGGGGTGATGAGGGCGGCCTCCATCAGCACCGTGATCATGATCCCGAACCACACCGGGTCGTAGCCGAGCTGGACCACGATCGGGAAGACGACGGGCACCGTCGTCAGCATCATCGACAGGGTCTCCATGAACATGCCGAGGATGAGGTAGAACACGACGAGGAGCAGCATCGTCTGCACCGGGGTCAGCCCGAGCTCGGCCACGAATCGGATGAGGGCCTGGGTCACTCCGAGGAATCCGAGCACGAAGTTGAGGAAGATCGCCGCGAGCACGATGAGCATGATCATCGCCGTGGTGCGCATCGTGCCCTCGAACGCCGCCTTGAGCATCGACCAGTTGAGGGTCTTCGTCCAGACCGACAGGCCGAGCGCGAAGCACACCCCGACGGAAGCCGCTTCGGTAGGCGTCGCGACTCCCCCGTAGATCGACCCGACCACCACCGCGAAGAGCATGATGGGAGGCAGCAGATCGGGAAGGGTCCGGACGCGCGCCGCCCACGTCGTCTCCACCGGCGTGCCTCCCCAGTCGCGGCGGACCACGCATCCGGTGATGATCGCGGCCATGAAGAGGGACGAGAGGATGACCCCGGGGATGATGCCCGCAAGGTAGAGCTCGGGCACCGAGCTGTTGGTGATGAGCCCGTAGAGAATCAGGTTGATCGAGGGCGGAATCAGGATCCCGAGCGTCCCCCCGGCGGCAAGCGAGCCGAGAAACAGGCGCTCGTTGTAACCGCGCCGCTCGATCTCGGGGTACGCCACCGTCCCCACGGTGGCCGCCGTCGCGACCGAAGACCCCGAGGAGGCCGCGAAGATGGCGCAGGACCCGATGTTCGCGTGCATGAGCCCGCCCGGGAGCCAGGACAGCCACTGCACCACCGCGTTGTACATGCGCCGGGCGATGCCCGCCCGCAGCATGATCTCCCCGAGCAGGATGAACATCGGGACCGCGACGAGGATGAACTCCTTGCTCTTGTCCCAGGTGAACTCGCCGATGGCGGGGGTGAGCCGGCCGCGGAAGAAGAGCTCGTCGAGGACGAAGCTGAGGACGCCGAGCACCGCCGCGACCGGAACCGCCGCGATGACGAGGACGAGGAGGACGACGAGGGTGAGGGCGGCCATGGTTCAGGCTCCCTCCACCACGCCGCGGGTCTCTTCCTCGACCTCCTCGGCCACCGTGGGTACCCCGACGATGCGGTTCACGGTCGTGTCGTCGCGCTGGAAGTAGCGGACCACCGCGTACAGCGCCACGAAGACGAGCACCAGCTCGAAGATGATGAGCCCCGTGACCCAGAACAACTGCGGGATCCAGAGCGGGGTGGCGAGGGTGGTGATCGAGACCGAATTGCGTTCGTACGAAATCGCGAAGACGTCCCAGGCGTGCCAGGTGAGAACCGCGTTGAAGATGAGGAGCAGGGTCACTCCAAGGATATCGAGCGCCCCGCAAAGGCGCCTCGGGAGGAGGTTGTAGACCGCGTCGATGCGGATGTTGGCCCGATGAAGCAGGCAGTACGAATAGGCCCAGGTGGTGCCCGCGGCAAAGACGTAGCCGGAGTACTCGTCGGAACCGCTCATCGTGATCGAGAAGATCTTGCGCAGGAACACGTCGATCGTGACCATGACTGCGGCGGCGAGCAGGGCCGCCCCGCCGACCCAGACCGCGAACTGGGCGAGGCGTTCGAGACGCGCGTGAATCCGCTCAAACATGAATGGCGACTCCGCTCTGTCGGGAAGTAAAGGCCGCGCTCCGGAGGGAGCGCGGCCTTTCCTGACTCGGTGCCTTCCGTGACCTGGTTGAAGAACGCTCTCGCGAACGAGAGGGTCAGAGTGAGAGCTCGACCCCCA
>JAJDXW010000270.1 GCA_022823045.1 Gammaproteobacteria bacterium | reverse complement strand
GGAGCTCAAGGCGCAGGCGCTCCGCGAGACCGAGGAGAACGCCATCGTGTTCCTCGACGAGATCGACAAGGTGGCCCGGCGCAGCGAGTACCAGGGGTCGGACGTCTCCCGCGAGGGGGTGCAGCGCGACCTCCTGCCGCTGGTGGAGGGCAGCACCGTGAATACCCGCTACGGCATGGTGCGCACCGACCATATCCTGTTCATCGCGTCGGGGGCGTTCCACGTCGCGCGCCCCTCCGATCTCATCCCCGAGCTGCAGGGGCGCCTCCCCATCCGGGTCGAGCTCGACGCCCTGCGGACGGAGGACTTCGTCCGGATCCTGACCGAGCCCGACGCTTCGCTCACCGCGCAGTACGCGGCCCTGATGGGGACCGAGGAGGTGCGGGTCGAGTTCGCGGAGGGCGGGGTCGCCCGCATCGCGGAGATCGCGTGGCGGGTGAACGAGCGTACCGAGAACATCGGCGCCCGCCGGCTGCACACCGTCATGGAGCGGCTCCTCGAGTCGATCTCCTTCGAGGCGCCCGATCGCGGGGGCGAGCCGGTGATCGTGGACGCCGACTACGTGGACCGCGAGCTCGCCGAGCTGCTCGAGAACGAGGACCTGACCCGCTACATCCTTTAGCCCGGGGCCGGGCTGGGCGGGGCGGTGGGGGAGCGGCCGATGAACACGACGCACTTCGGCTACGAGGAGGTCGCGGAGCGCGACAAGTCGGCGCGGGTCGGCGAGGTGTTCTCGTCGGTGGCCCCGCGCTACGATCTCATGAACGACCTCATGTCGTTCGGCCTGCACCGGCTCTGGAAGCGATTCACGATCCTCGCGGCCCGGCTCCGGCCGGGCGAGCGGGTCCTCGACCTCGCGGGCGGCACCGGCGACCTCGCGCGGCTCGCCCTCGCGCGGGGCGCGGGCGAGGTGGTCGTCGCGGACGTGAACCCGAGCATGCTGGAAGCGGGGCGGGACCGGCTCCTCGACCGGGTCCCGGCGGGGCGGCTTCGCTTCGTCGGCGCGGACGCCGAGCGCCTGCCCTTCGCCCCGGGCAGCTTCGACTGCGTGCTGATGGGGTTCGGCCTTCGCAACGTGACCCGCCTGGAGCGGGCCCTCGCGGCGGTGCGGGAGTGCCTCCGCCCGGCCGGCCGGTTCGTGATTCTCGAGTTCTCGCGGGTCACCGTTCCCGCCCTCCATCCTCTCTACGACCGCTACTCCTTCTCGGTCCTCCCCCGCCTCGGCGAGCTCGTGGCGGGCGATGCGGATGCCTACCGCTACCTCGTCGAGTCGATCCGCATGCACCCGGACCAGGACGCCCTCCTCGAGATGATGCGGGCGGCGGGGTTCCGGCAGTGCCGGTACTTCAACCTGAGCGCGGGGGTCGTCGCGGTGCACCGGGGCTGGCGATGAGCGCCCCGGTGGACCTCCTGTTCGAGGGGATCGGCCGTGGGATCTCCGCCCTCGGGGCGGCCGCCGACCCCGACCTCCCGGAGTTCCTCCGCGAGTGCGAAGGGCGGCGCCTCGCGCTCGTGGTGCGGGGCACGGACCGCGTGCTCGAAGCCGAGGTACGGGAGGGCGAGCTCCGCGTCGTCCCGCCGCGGCGGGTCGCGCCAGAGGGGCTCGGTGCGGCCGCCGGGTCAGCTACCGATCGGGCCGCCGAGCCGTCCTCGGGAACGGAGCCGGATGCCCCGCCGGGAGACTCGGCGGCGGGCGCCGACCTGACGCTGGCCGGAAGCGTCCCGGACTTCCTCCGCTTCCTCGCCGGCATACGCCGCGGGCCCCTGCCCGAGGAGCCCTTCGGACGGCTCGAGGTGCACGGCGACCCCGATGCCCGCGCGGAGTTCGTGGAGCTCCTTCGCCGGCTCGACCCGGACTGGGAGGCGCTCCTCGCCCGCGCGGTGGGCGGGGTCGCCGCCCACGCGATGTCCCGCACGGCCCTCGGCCGGCTCTTCCACGCCCGGCGGTCCGCGGCCCGGCTCGTGGACGATCTCGCGGAGTATCTCGAGGAGGAGTCGCGGCTCGTTCCGGATCCTCCGGCCCGCACGCGCTTCGCCGACGGCGTCCAGGCGCTCGCCGACAAGGTGGCGGAGCTCGAGGAACGGCTGGACCGGGCGGTCTGACCCCGGTCATTCCCGGGCCCGATGAGAAGGATCCTGCGGTTGCTCCGCATCGCGGGCGTCGCGATGCGATACCGTCTCGACCTCGTCGTCCTCGGGATCTGGACCGGGAAGGACTACGACGCGGGGCGGGCGCCGCGCGCGGTCCGGGTCCGGAGGACCCTCGAGACCCTGGGACCCATCTTCGTGAAGTTCGGACAGGCCCTCTCCGCCCGTCCGGACCTCGTGCCCGACGACGTCGCGGCGGAGCTGGCGCTGCTCCGCGACCACGTGCCGCCGTTCCCGGGGGCGGCGGCCCGGGCGATCGTGGAGCGCTCGCTCGGCTCGCCCATCGAGGAGGCGTTCGAGGAGTTCGGCGAGACGCCGCTCGCCTCCGCCTCCATCGCCCAGGTGCACCCGGCCCGGCTCCCGGGCGGGGCGCAGGTCGTGGTCAAGGTGGTGCGGCCGGCGCTCGAGAAGGTGATCCGGCGCGACGTGGGGCTGCTGCGGGTCGTCGCCCGACTCGCGGAGCGTCTCGTTCCGGCCGTCCGCTGGCTCCACCCGGTCGCGGTCGTCGCCGAGTTCGAGAAGATCCTCCTCGATGAGCTCGACATGCTGCGCGAGGGAGCGGCCGCCTCGACCCTGCGGCGCCAGTTCCTCGGGACGGGGCTCCTCGAGGTGCCGGTCGTCCACTGGTCCCATACCACGCGCGACGTGCTGGTCCTCGACCGGATCGACGGCATTCCGGTGGACGACGTCGAGGCGCTCCGCGAAGCGGGGTTCGACCTCGAGCAGCTCGCCGAGCGGGGCGCCGAGATCTTCTTCACCCAGGTCTTCCGGCACAACTTCTTCCACGCCGATCTGCACCCCGGCAACATCTTCGTCTCGCGCAGCTCGCCGCACTACATCGCGGTCGACTTCGGGATCATGGGCAGCCTCGGCACCGAGGACCAGCGGTACCTTGCCGGCAACCTGTTCGCGTTTCTGCAGGGGGACTACCGGGAGGTGGCGGAGCTCCACGTCGCCTCGGGGTGGGTCCCGTCCCACGTCCGGGCGGAGGAGTTCGAGTCCGCGATCCGCGCGGTGTGCGAGCCCATCGTCCACCGGCCCCTCAAGGACTTCTCCTTCGCGCAGCTCCTGGTGCGCCTGTTCCGCACCGCGCGGCGCTTCGAGATGGAGGTGCAGCCGCAGCTCGTGCTCCTGCAGAAGACCCTGCTGCACATCGAGGGGCTCGCCCGCCAGCTCTACCCCGACTTCGATCTGTGGGCCACCGGGCGCCCGATCCTCGAGCAGTGGATGCGGGACCAGGCCTCGGTGCGGGCGGCCGCGGAGCGGGTCCGCGGCCGGCTGCCGCGCTGGATGCACCTCGCGCCGGAGCTTCCCGAGCTGGTCCACGAGTACCTGAAGCGGCAGACCGCGCTGCCTCCGCCCAAGCCGCCCTCGCCGCCGGCCGGGGAGGGGAACGGGCGCGTCGTGCTCGCGGTGGCGGGGGCCGGCCTCGTCGTCGCGGGTGCGCTCCTCTTTGGCCGCCCGGCCGAGGCCCTGGGCCTGTACCCCGGGTTCGCGGTCGGGGGGGTGGGACTCGTCTGCCTGCTCGGGGCCGCCCTCCGGCGCTGACCGGAGGCCGCACGCGGCGCCGGGTTCCGGGAGCCCGGTACGAAGTCAGGAACGTTGCGGCGGCTCGCGGACCAGGGAAGCGAGCCCCGGCAAGGCGGGATGCTCGTGGAGGACGAGCCAGGTCGGAACGCCCGCGAGGTATGCCGAGAACCGCCCCTTGTCCTCGAAGCGGCGGCGGAACCCGGACGCCGCGAACCGGCGAGCGAAGCGCGGCACGAGTCCTCCCGCGATGTAGACCCCGCCGCGCGCGCCGAGGGTGAGGGCGAGGTCGGCTGCGATCGTGCCGAGCAGCTCCGCCGCGAGATCGAGCACCTCGGCGCACCTCGGCGTGCGCCCGGTGGCGCCCTCGGCCACGATCTCTTCGGGGGTCGGCACTCGGTCGGAGGCCTCGCCGTCGAGCCGGCAAAGGGCGGCATGGAGGCTGACGAGACCCGGACCCGACAGCACCCGCTCGGCCGAGACGTGCTCGAACTCGCGGCCGACCTCCGCGAGGACCGCGGCCTCGCGCGGGCCGGTCGCGGCCATCGTGACGTGCCCGCCCTCTCCTTCGATCACCGCCCAGCCGCCGCCGGCCGGGACCAGGCCGGAGACCCCGAGTCCGGTGCCGGGGCCGAGCACCGCGATGGCCGCCCCGGCGGCCGGCCGGCCGCCGCCGACCTGCATCCGGTCTCCGTCCCCGAGAACCGGCACCGAGCGCGCGACGGCGCTGAAGTCGTTGACCACCGCGAGGGTCTCGAAGCCGAAGCGCAGGCGGGTCGCCTCGATCGAGAACGACCACGGGTGGTTGGTGAGGCTCACCCGGTCCCCGGTGACCGGACAGGCGACGGAGAGGGCCGCCCGCCGCGGCCGGGCCCCCCGCGCCGCGCCGGAGAGGTAAGTGTCGAGGGCGTCCGCGAGGCCCGCGTGGTCCCGGCACTCCCGGACCTCGACGTCCGTGACGGCGCCGTCCGGCCCGACGAGGCCGAACCTCGCCCGCGTGCCGCCGATGTCTCCGACGAGTCCCGTCATGCGCCCTACTCTAGACGACCCGCCGTCGCGCCTGGAGTCTCGCCGGGCGGGATGCCGGCGGCTATACTTCCCGCTGACGAGTCATCCAGGGAGGGAGCCGCATGGCCTCGACCACTTTCGACACGCAGGCGGCGGTCACGGTCCTGCGGGATTCCGGCCTCGACGAAGCACCCGCCATCGCCATCGTGAATACCATGCGCGACGCGCTGACGGTCAGTATGGCCCAAGTGGCCACCAAGTCAGACCTTGAGAACGCGATTGCCGGACTGAGAGCCGACCTCTTCCGGGCGCTCTGGATCCAGGGGGCGGGTCTGGTCGCCATTCAGATCGCCATCGCCGGATTCATCATCACCGCCGTCCGGTTCCTCTGATCCTCCATCCCGACGCTAACGGGCGGATTTCGGGGGGAGGAGGAGGACGACGACGGTCCCGAGCACGAGGGCGCCGACGGCGATGAACGCTGGGGGGTAGCTCCCGCTCGCGGCGACGAGTGCGCCGAAGGTCGATGGCCCGACCACGATTCCGAGGAACGTGAACATCATCACCCCGCCGGTCGCGGACCCGACCTTCTCGATCGGCGTCGCCCGCGCGACCTCCGCGAGGTAGACGCCGTTCCAGCCGACGCCGGTGAGGCCGAGCGCGGCGCACACGACGGCGAGGCCCGTGAGGGGCCATTCACTCGTGAACGAGGCGGTCGCCGCGACGGACGCGACGATCCCGATCCCGATTGCCGCGAGGAGCGGTCGCGCGGGGAGCCAGCGGTCGTTCATCCATCCCCACCCCACCCGGGCGACGATCCCCGCCCCCTGCATCACCGAGAACAGGAGCCCCGCGGTCACGAGATTGAGCGCCACCCGCTCGACGAGGTAGGTGACGAGGAAGGCGAAGAGGCAGAGCTGGACCGCCCCGTAGCTGAACGCGACGAGGGCGATGGGGCGAAGGGCGGGGGTCGCGAGGACGAGGCGCACGGAGTCGCCGGGGGCGCGGAGGCGCACGCGGTGCGCGGGGTCGCGGTCGGCGTCGAGCGGCGCGCGAAGGCGCTGGATGACGAGGGCGGCGGAGGCCGCCAAGGCGCACGAGAGCGCGATCGCGGCCGTCCACCCGAAGCGCGCCGCCACGGGCGGAAACAGCGCCCCCGCGACGAGTCCGCCGAGCGGGACCGCGGACTGCTTGATGGAGAAGACGAGGCCGCGCCGGGCGGCCGGCGTGACCCGGGCGAGGATGTGGCTCGCCCCCGGGGTCGCGAGCCCGTAGCCCATCCCGGCGAGGATCGCCCCGAGGGCGACGGCGGGCGCCGCGCCGGCGAGAACGAGCCCGACCCCGGCCGCCGAGAGGAGGACGCTCGCCTGGTTGATCCGGATGCCGCCGTGTCGAAGCACGAGCGAGCCGCTCACGAGGGCGAGGACGGCCGCCCCGGCGTAGGCGATCGACTGGTGCAGCCCGACCGCGGCGGTGTCTATGGCGAGGGCGGCGGCGATCTCGGGGGCGAGCACCGGCACGGTGACGACCGCCATCGCGGTCATCGCCTGCACCAGCATCATCGCCGCGAGCGGCGCGACGTAGCCGGGCTTGAGCCCGCTCCCGTCGCGAAGTCGCACCTTCAGGCCTTGGACGGGCCGGGCGCCGCGTCAGCGGGCCGCGGCGCGGGCGCGGACATTCTCCCTGACCATGAGCGCGCAGGGGGTCACCACCAGGGTGAGGAGGGTCGCGAAGGCGAGCCCGAACGCGACCGCGGTCGCGAGCTGGGTCCACCACTGGGTGGACGGGGCGCCGGTGGTAACCTCCCGCGAGAAGAGGTCGATGTTGACCTGCATCACCATCGGCATCAGCCCGCAGATGGTCGTGACGGTGGTGAGGATCACCGGCCGCAGGCGCTGGGCTCCGGTCCGCAGGATCGCCTGGACCGGGTCGGCGATGGTCCGCCGCAGCCGGTCGAAGGTGTCGATGAGCACGATGTTGTTGTTGACGACGATGCCGGCGAGGGCGATGACTCCGATGCCGCTCATCACGATGCCGAACGGCTGGCCGGTGACGAGCAGTCCGATCAGCACCCCGACGGTGGACAGGACCACCGCGGACAGGATGAGGAGGGCGGAGTAGAAGCGGTTGAACTGGGTCACGAGAATGAGGGCCATCACGAACAGCGCGACCCCGAACGCCCTGGAAAGGAACGCCCGCGCCTGCTGCTGCTCCTCGTCCTCGCCGCGAAAGGTCCACTCCACCCGCGGGTCGATGCCCTCGGCGTCGATCCACGCCGCGATCTCCCGCACCTTGTCGTCGGCCAGCACCCCGGGCAGCACGTCGGCGCGCACCGTGATCTCGCGCGCCGCGCTCTTGCGGCGGAGCGTCCCCGTGCGGGGGCGCGCCCGGCGCTCGACGAAGTTGCCGATCGGTACCCCTCCCGCGGCGGTGGGAAACCGGATGCGGTCGAGCTCGTCGATCGTCCGGTACGTCTCCGGGTAGCGGATCACGAGCTCGATCTCCTCGTCGCTGTCGTCGGGCCGGTAGTCGGAGATCGTGAGCCCCCGGGTGACGAGCTGCACGAACTGCCCGATGGTCGCCACGTCGAGCCCGAACTTGGCGGCCTGGGTGCGATCGACGCCGATTTCCCACTCGATTCCGGGGATCGGCCGTCCGTCCTCGATGTCCTTGAGGCCGTCCAGTTGCCGGAAGAACGCGGCCACGCGCTCCGCCTCCGCGGCGAGGATGGCGGGATCGCGCGAGGTGAGCTCGAGCGCGACGGGCTTGCCGACCGGCGGCCCCGCCCGCGGGAAGCGCGTCTCCACCCGGACTCCCGCGAGCCGGGCGGTGCGCTCCCGGATCTCGCCCAGGATCGCGTTGGCGTCGCGCCGGGTCTGCCAGTCCGCGAACTCGAGCGACACGGTGCCGATGACGTCCTCGGGGTCGTCGCCCTTGTTGTCCAGGTCGCCGGCGAGCAGGTAGATCGTGTTGAACTCACCGCGCTCGCGCTGCATCTCGAGGATCTCCGCCTCGACCTCTCCGACGAGCTCCGCCTTCTCGGCGACGGAGAGGTTTCCGCGGGCGTGCACGAGCACCTTCGCCTGTTCCGGCTCCACGTCGGGGAAGAACTCGACGCCCTTGCCGAACTGGGTGTACGCCCCCCAGGCGAGGACGAGGGCGGCGCCCGACGCGGCGAGGACGCTGCCGGGGCGGCGGAGCACGCGGGCGAGGCTGCGCACGTAGGCGCCGGTGACGCCGGGCAGGGTCGCGGGGTCCACGTCGCTCTCCGCCCGCAGCGCCCGGCTCGCGGTGCCGGTCCCGGCCGGTCGCCGGAGAAACGTCCGGTCCGACCACCCGCCGAGCCGCCGGCCGGCGAGCCATCCGAGCCATCCCCCGGCGAGGCCGGCGGCCGCTCCGGCCGCGCCGCCGGCCATCCCCGGCGAGCCGCCGAACCAGGCGCCGAAGCCGTGGAACGCGACCGCAGCGGCGAGCATTCCGGTCGCGAGGGTCGTCCCGATCACGAGGAAACCCCGCGTGACGGGGGCGAGATTGGTGCCGAGGACCGGCACGAACACGAGCGCCATCAGGAGGGAGGCGCTCAGAGTGGCGAGGAGGGTGATGGGCAGGTACTTCATGAACTCGCCGACGATGCCGGGCCAGAACAGCAGCGGGGCGAACGCGGCGAGGGTGGTCGCGGTGGACGCGATGATCGGCCAGCTCATCCGCCGGGCCGCGAGCACGTAGGCGTGTCGGGGGAGCTCGCCTTCGCGCATCTTCCGGTCGGCGTACTCGGTGACGACGATGGCGCCGTCCACGAGCATGCCGACGGCGAGGATGAGCGAGAACAGCACGACGATGTTGACGGTGAGCCCGAGGGTGGCCAGCACCAGGATCCCGGTGAGGAAGGAGCCCGGGATCGCGATCCCGACGAGAAACCCCGAACGCAGCCCCAAGGCGGCCACGACGATGATCATCACGAGGAGGATCGCGCTCGTCACGTTGTTCTCGAGGTCGGTGAGCATGGTGCGGATGTCGTCCGAGCGGTCCTGCGAGAACCGGACCTCGACCCCCGGCGGCCAGTGGACGCGCTCCGCCTCGACCGCCCGGCGTACCGCGTTGGTGGTGTCGATGATGTTCTCGCCCGTGCGCTTCGAGACCTCCACGCTGAGCGCGGGCTTGCCGTTCACCCGGGCGACGGTCGCCTGGTCCTTGAACGTGCGGCGCACCGAGGCGATGTCGCGCACCGTGATCGCGCTGTCTCCCGAGACCCGGAGCGGCATGTTCAGCAGGTCGGACAGGGATTCGAAGATCCCGGGGACCTGGACCGCGAACCGGCCCCGACCGGTATCGAGCTGCCCGGCCGCGACGAGGGTGTTCGAGCGCGATGCCATCCGGAGCACCTGCCCGGCGTCGATCTCGTAGCTCTCCATGAGCATCGGGTCGATGATGATCTCCACCACCTCCTTGCGGTCCCCGCCGACCTTCGCGTCGAGGACGCTCGGGATCGCTTCCAGGCGGTCCTCGAGTTTCCGGGCGATTCCGAGCAGGGCGCGCTCGGGGAGGGCGCCTCCCAGGGTGACGACGATCACCGGGAACTCGCTCAGGTTGAGCTCGATCACGGACGGCTCGTCGGTGTCTTCCGGCAGCTCCGGCTTCGCCTTGTCCACCTGTTCGCGGACGTCGTCGAGGGCCCGGTCGGCATCGAACCCCGCGTCGAACTCGAGCAGCAGGTAGGCGCCGCCCTGGTAGGCGGCGGACGAGAGCTGCTTGAGGCCCTCGATGGATCGGAGCTCGGTCTCCATCGGGCGGGCGAGGAGGCGCTCGGCGTCCTCCGGCCCGATCCCCTCGTGGCTGAGGTTGACGTAGACGATGGGGATGGAGATGTCCGGATCCGCCTCCTTCGGGATCTGGACGTAGGCGGCCATTCCGGTTGCGAGGACGAGGACGAGGGCCGAGAGGGTGGTCCGCGAGCGGCTGACCGCCGCGTCGATGAGGGTCACGAAGTGCTCCGCGGCGCGGCGGTGCGCGGGGGCTCCGTGGCGGTCTTCTCGACCGGATCGGCCGCGGCCGGCATTTCGAGGCCGGGCCGTCCCGGGGACCCGGGGCGGTCCCTCGCCGGCGCGCCGCCCGGTCGGTCCGGATCGACCGGACTCACCTCCTGGCCGGCGACCACGAACTCCTGCCCGACGGTGATGACCAGGATCTCCCGGGGCAGTCCCCCGAGCCAGATTCCGTCCGGCGTGTCCTCGATGATGTCAACCGGCCGGAAGCGTACCCGGTTCTCTCCGTCCACCGTCTTGAGCCCGATCGTCCCGTCGTCGGCGAGGCTGAGGAGGGCGGGGGTGACGAAGTGCGCCATGCGGGTGTCCATCTCGATGGCGATGTCGGCGGTGATGCCCTCGCGTATCCGGTAGCCCGGGTTCGCGGCCTCGACCTCGATCCGGTACGTCCGCGTGGCGGGATCCGCCGAGGGAGCGATGTAGCGAAGGGTCCCCCGTACCTCGTGCCCCCCGAGGCTCCTCGCCACCGCGGGCAGGCCGGCGCGAAGCCGGGCGACCGAGCGCTCGGTCACGCTTCCGACGAAGAGGATGGGGTCGAGGTCGATGATGCGCCCGAAGCGGTCGCCCTTCTTGAGGTAGTCCCCGAAGTCCGCGTGCCCTTCCAGCAGCAGGCCGTCGAACGGGGCCCGCAGCCGGGTCCGGGCGATCTCCACCTCGACCTGCGCCACCGCGGCCCGGGCCGCGTCGATGTCGGCCTTCGCGGTCGCGAGCGCTTCCTTGGAGCTGAGCCCCCTCTCGGCCAGCGCGGCCGTCGCCTCGTAGTGGATCTGCCGCTGCCGGAGCCGGGCCCGGTACTCCGCGACCTTGGCGAGCCGCCCCTCGTCGGCGAGGCGGGCGACCACGCTGTCCTTGCGGACCTCGTCGCCCCGGGACGCGCCGAGTTCGACGATCCGGCCGTCCGTCTCGGCCCGGAGGTCCACCCGGCGGCCGGCTTCGGAGCGCCCCCGGACCGTGATCGCGACCGCGTGGGCGCGCGCGCTCATGCGCTTCACCCGGACGCGGAGGGGCGACGGGTCCGCGGCGAGCGGCCCGGAATGCGCCTCCGTGGCGGCGGGCGGGGCCCCGCCTCCGCCGAGCTTCCCGGACAGCATCCAGCCCGCCACGGCGATCGAGAGCACGACGGCGATGATGGCGGAGGCACGCACGGCTTCGGTGCTTCAGGCGCCCGGTCGCTGCAGCGCGAGCCCCTTCAGAAGATTGATCGCCTGGAAGAGCGCGAAGTCCTCCACCGCGAGCGATTCGGCCGAAGCCGCGGACGCCGAGTCCGGGCCGGCACGGCCGTCGCTCTCGAGGTGTCCGGGGAGATTCCCCTCGAGGATCGACGCTCCGCGGTCCGCCGCCTCGATCCGGAGCGGGGGAAGCTCGATGTCGGGGATGATGCCCCGGGCCTGGATCGAATGGCCGGACGGGGTGTAGTACCGGCTGGTGGTGAGCTTCAGCGCCGAGCCGTCGTCCAGGCTGACGATGGTCTGGACGGACCCCTTGCCGAACGTGCGGCTGCCCGCGATCACCGCGCGACGCCGGTCCTGGAGGGCGCCGGCGACGATCTCGGCCGCCGAGGCGGACCCGCCGTTCACGAGGGCGACGATGGGCACTCCGTTCAGGAAGTCGGACGGCTTCGCGTAGTACTCCTCGCGCGAATCGGGGTCGCGTCCCTCGGTGTAGACGATGAGCCCATCGTCGAGGAAGGCGTCGGCGACGGAGACCGCCCCGGACAGGATTCCCCCCGGATTGTTGCGAAGATCGAGGACCGCGCCCGCCAGCGGACTCCCGTTCGCCTCCTCGACGCGCCGGATCGCCTCGAGCAGGCGCGCTCCGGTCTGGGTCTGGAACCTCGAGACGCGGATGCGCGCGAAGCCCGGCTCGA
>JAJDXW010000111.1 GCA_022823045.1 Gammaproteobacteria bacterium | reverse complement strand
TCCGCGACCCTCCGGTAGGGGGTCTCGATGAAGCCGTACTCGTTGGTCCGGGCGTAGACCGCGAGGGAGTTGATGAGCCCGATGTTCGGGCCCTCCGGGGTCTCGATGGGACACACCCGCCCGTAGTGGGTCGGATGGACGTCCCGAACCTCGAAGCCGGCCCGCTCACGGGTCAGGCCGCCCGGGCCGAGGGCGGAGATGCGCCGCTTGTGCGTCACCTCCGACAGGGGGTTGTTCTGGTCCATGAACTGGGAGAGCTGGCTCGAGCCGAAGAACTCCTTGACCACCGCCGACACCGGCTTGGCGTTGATGAGCTCCTGCGGCATCAGGTCCTCGGTCTCCGACAGGCTCAGCCGCTCGCGCACCGCCCGCTCGACCCGCACCAGGCCGATCCGGAACTGGTTCTCGGCCATCTCGCCGACACTGCGGATGCGCCGGTTTCCCAGGTGGTCGATGTCGTCCACCTGCCCGCGCCCGTTCCGAATCTCGATGAGGGCCTTGAGGACATCCACGATGTCACGGGGCTCGAGCACGTTCCCGCCCTTCGAGTCCTTGCGGCCGAGCCGCCGGTTGAACTTCATCCGGCCGACGGCGGAGAGGTCGTAGCGCTCGGGGTTGGAGAAGAGGTTCCGGAACATGGACTGGGCGGCATCCTTGGTCGGCGGCTCGCCGGGCCGCATCATCCGGTAGATCTCGACCTGCGCCTCGAGGTTGGTGGTGGTGAGGTCCGTGCGGAGGGTGTCGGAGAGGTACGACCCCTCGTCCACGTCGTTGAAGTACAGGGCGTCGAACCGGCGGATGCCCTCCTCGCGCAGCTTCGCCAGGGTCTCGGGAGTGACCACGTCATTGGCGCTCGCGAGCACCTCGCCGGTCTCCCGGTTCACCACGTCGCGGGCGAGCACCTTGCCGACGGCGAATTCGTCGGGCACCGCCAGCGACCGGAGGCCCGCCTCCTGCGCCGCCTTGAGCCGCGCCACGTGTCGGGAATTGACCCGCCGTCCCTCCTCCACGATGACGTTGCCGTCCCGGTCGGTGAGGTCGAAGGGTGCGGTCTCGCCGCGCCAGCGGTCCGGAACCAGGATGATCCGGACCTGCCGCGCGCTCAGCTCGAAGCGATCGGTCTTGAAGAAGACCTCGAGGATCTCTCCGTTGTCCTTGTAGTAGGGCTCCCATTTCCCGTCCTTGTCCTTCTTCTCCAGCGCCCGGAGCAGCACGGTGGCGGGGAGCTTGCGCCGCCGGTCGATGCGCACGAACACGAGATCCTTCGGATCGAACTCGAAGTCGAGCCAGGAACCGCGGTAGGGGATCACCCGGGCGGAGAAGAGCAGCTTCCCCGAGGAGTGGGTCTTGCCCTTGTCGTGCTCGAAGAACACGCCCGGTGAACGGTGGAGCTGGGACACGATGACCCGCTCGGTGCCGTTGATGACGAGGGTGCCGGAGTCCGTCATGAGCGGGATCTCGCCCATGTACACCTCCTGATCGCGCATGTCCCGTATGCTGCGCTCCTTGCTCGTGCCCTCCTTGTCGAGCAGCACGAGCCGCAGCCCGACGCGAAGCGCCGCCGCGTAGGTGAGGCCCCGAACCTGGCACTCCTTCACGTCGAACACCGCGTCCTCGAGCCGGTACTCCAGGAACTCGAGCTTCGCGTCTCCCGAATAGCTTTCGATCGGAAACACCGACTCGAAGGCGGCCTGCAGCCCGATCCGCCGGCGCTCCTGCGGCGGCACGTCCGCCTGCAGGAAATCCCGATACGAATCGAGCTGCGTCGCAAGGAGGAACGGCACGTCGAGAATGCTCGAGCGCTTGCCGAAATCGTTGCGAATTCGCTTCTTTTCGGTGAAGGAGTAGGTCATCGGAACACCTCGGAGGCTGTGACGGGGACGATCGGGAGCCCGGGGTCGACGCCTACCGGACTTCCACGCTCGCCCCGGCCTCCTCGAGCTGCTTCTTCGCCTCCTCGGCGTCGTCCTTCGAGACCGCTTCGCGAATCGGCGCCGGGGCGCTCTCGACCAGGTCCTTCGCTTCCTTGAGGCCGAGGCTCGTGAGGGCCCGCACCGCCTTGATGACGCCGACCTTCGCGGAACCGAAGCTGGTAAGGACCACGTCGAACTCCGTCTGCTCCTCCTCCTCGGGCGCCGCCTCCGCGGCTGCCGCGGGCGCGGCCGCGACCGCGGTCATCGCCGCCGACACGCCGAACTTCTCCTCCATCGCCTCGACCAGCTCGACGACCTCGAGCACCGTCATGTTGGCAATGGTCTCCAGGAGTTCCTCTTTGTTTACCGCCATTTCCTCTCTCCGTCCTCCGGCGCGCGGCCGGTGTTGCCGAATGGGTTTGCGTACGCCGGCGGCTCAGCCCGCCGACTCCTCCTTCTGCTGCCGAACCGCGTCGAGCGCCCGGGCGAGCCTCGCATGGGGCTCGGCCAGGGTGCGGGCGAGCCTGGTCACGGGAGCCTTGAGCACCGCCATCAGGCGGGCGATCGCCTCGTCGTACGTGGGCAGGCTCGCGAGGCTCTCGATGTCGGCCGGGTCGACGAGCTTGCCGCCGTACGCCACCAGCCGGACCTTGAGCTTCTGGTTGGCCCGCCGGTAGTCGCGGACGACCCTTGCCGCCGAGCCCGGGTCCTCCCGTGAGAACGCGAGCACGAGCGGCCCGCTCAGGTCCTCGCGCAGGCACTCGAACTCCGTGGACTCGACCGCCCGCTTCGCGAGGCGGTTCGGAACCACTCGCACGTACACGCCGGCCGTGCGCGCCTGACGACGAAGCTCCGTCATTTCGGCCACGTTGAGCCCCCGGTACTCCGCCGCGATCACCGAGGACGCGCTCTTCGCGACCTCCGCCACCTCGGCCACCACTGCCTTCTTTTCATCGAGACTGAGCGGCATGCGTCCAGACCTCCTCGTTCGTGGCACGGGCCCTCGCCGGCCCTCGGGCATGCGGGCCGCTGCGGCACACCCGATCCCGGTCCCGGTTCGGAACCCGTGTCCGCCGTTCGGTCAAGCCGAAAGGCTTGCCTTGTCGACGGTGACGCCGGGCCCCATGGTGCTCGAGACGGTCACCTTCCGGAGATAGACGCCCTTGGACGCCGCCGGCTTCGCCCGGACGAGCTGCGCGACGAGCGCGGCGAGGTTCTCCTTGAGCGCCTCGGCCTCGAACGACAGCTTCCCGATCGGGCAATGAATGATCCCCGCCCGGTCGGTCCGGTACTGAATCTGGCCGCCCTTGGCGTTCGCGACCGCGGTGGGGACGTCGTCGGTCACCGTCCCCGTCTTCGGGTTCGGCATGAGCCCCCGGGGGCCGAGAATGCGGCCGAGCTGGCCGACGACCCGCATCGAATCCGGGGTGGCGATCGCAATGTCGAACTCGAGCTCACCCGCGCGCACCTTCTCCGCGAGATCCTCGAGCCCGACGAGGTCCGCTCCCGCCTCGCGCGCCTCGTCGGCGCGCGGACCGGTCGCGAAGACGGCCACCCGGACCTCCTTGCCGGTACCGTTCGGCAGCACGGTGGAGCCGCGCACGATCTGATCGGACTTGCGCGGGTCCACCCCGAGGTTCACCGCGACCTCGACGGTCTCGTCGAACTTCGGGTTGGCCGTCTCCTTGAGCAGACGGAGCGCATCCGTCGCCTCGTAGGCCCGACCTCGTTCGACCTTCTCACGAATGGCGGCAAGCCGTTTCGACATGTCACTCCACTCCTTCGGTCTCGATGCCCATGCTGCGGGCGGTCCCCGCGACGATCCGGATCGCCGCGTCCATGTCGTCGGTATTCAGATCCGGCATCTTGGCGGTCGCGATCTCGGCCAGCGCGTCGCGATCCACCCGGCCCACCTTGGCGACGTTCGGCTCGCCGCTCCCCTTCTCGATGCCGGCCGCCTTGCGAAGGAGCACCGCGGCCGGCGGGGTCTTGGTGATGAACGTGAAGCTCGTGTCCGCGTACACGGTGATGACCACCGGGATCGGGAGACCCTGCTCGGCGCTCTGGGTGGCGGCGTTGAACGCCTTGCAGAACTCCATGATGTTCACGCCGTGCTGGCCGAGCGCGGGGCCGACCGGCGGCGCCGGGTTGGCCTGGCCGGCCGGCACCTGGAGCTTGATGTAGGCGTTGATCTTCTTCGCCATCGACTCAGTCCTTCTCCACCTGGGCGAAGTCGAGCTCCACCGGCGTCGAGCGCCCGAAGATGGTCACCGCGACCCGGAGCCGACTCTTCTCGTAGTTGACCTCTTCCACCACGCCGTTGAAGTCGTTGAAGGGACCGTCGACGACGCGCACCACCTCGCCCGGCTCGAACAGCACCTTGGGCCGCGGCTGCTCGGAGCCTTCCCGAACCCGATCGAGGATCTGGTCCACCTCGCGCGGGGTGATGGGAACGGGCTCGCCGGATGCTCCGGAGATGAAGCCGAGCACGTTGTCCACCCCCTTGACGAGGTGCCGCGACTCGTTGGTCATGTCCATCTCGACCAGCACGTAGCCGGGGAAGAACTTCCGCTCGCTGCGGCGTTTCTGGCCGGAGCGCATCTCGACCACCTCCTCGGTGGGCACGAGGATCTTCCCGAACTGATCGCGGAGCCCGCCGGCGCGGGAAATGCGCTCCTCGAGCAGCTTCTTGACCCGGTTCTCGAACCCCGAGTAGGCGTGAATCACGTACCACTGCATGTCGGCGGTCTTCAGCCGGAACCGAGCAGGCTCTTGACCGCGACCGACAGCAGGGAGTCGAAGCCCCACATGACGACCGCGAGCAGGGACACCATGACGATCACGATGCCGGTGGTCTGGAGGGTCTCGGTGCGGGTGGGCCACACCACCTTGCGCACCTCGGTCCGCGCATCGCGCAGGAAGTGCCAGGCTTCTCGGCCCTTCTCGGTGGTGTAGGCGATGGCGCAGGCGAGCCCCACCGCCACGAGCAGCCCGACCACCCGCAGCAGCAGCGATTCGTCGGGATAGAGGTAGAAGGCGACGAGCGCGGCCACGAACAGCGCGGCCGCCGCGATCCACTTGACGAGGTCCGCAAGGGCCGTCGTCTTCTCGAGCCGAGCGTTCATGCTGCCGCGCCGGTTCCTGTTTCGCGTTTCGTCAAGGGTTGGCAGGCCAGGAGGGAATCGAACCCCCAACCTGCGGTTTTGGAGACCGCTGCTCTGCCGATTGAGCTACTGGCCTGAATTTCGCTACTCGATGACCTTCGACACGACGCCGGCGCCGACGGTGCGACCGCCTTCGCGCACCGCGAACCGAAGCCCCTCCTCCATCGCGATCGGCGATATCAGCTTCGCCGTCATCTGCACGTTGTCTCCGGGCATCACCATCTCCACCCCCGAGGGCAGGTTCACCGA
>JAJDXW010000327.1 GCA_022823045.1 Gammaproteobacteria bacterium | reverse complement strand
AGGAATTCGTGCGAGGTTTCGAGGTCGAGAGCGTACCTTTATGGCAATGGGAGAAATCCATTCTCCGAGGCTATAACGTATTCCGGTCGCTGAAGGCCAACCGGGGAGGAAAAGTTACATTGGACTTGGTCAATCGATCTCTTTACTACCAGGAGCCAACGTGGGAGTGAGCGACGCGAGCTGGAGCGTTTCAGAACTTGCAGAAGATTCTCTTCTCTGGTTTTCCATCCACTCGTTGACTCGGTGATTTAGGTCCCACTTGGGGGGGAAATAGGGCTTCGGCAGTGTTCCCTCCATTTTGAATCGCTGCTTGATTCGCCTGCGGCCGGTGAGACCTCTAAATTCTGGATGCGTGATCCGCGTATATTTGGAGACCTCGCAAAAGAGATTTTGAACGTCGATTGGCTGAAGCGCTCGACCCCATAGTCCGCCGAAGTCGAGATCGTATCGCGCAAACTCCTCGTCTTGTATTTCAGACAACCATCGAATCGTGTCGGCTGGGGTGTAATCTCCCAGCGAATTGAAACACTTCGATAGTCCATCCAATGCTCCTGGACCTGCAACTACAAATTCTTGTTCCAAGTGATTCATCAACGTTGTATAGTTTAGGTCGATGACATACTGAAAAGCCAGGAACGGACCCAAAGTCGGATACGCAAGAAGAAGTTCGTATGCCTTAGCCAAAGACTTCGTCTCACTGAGTCTAGCCGCAAGTCGATCATCAACCATTTTGCGGATTAATTGTAGATGCATTCGGTGTTTCGGTGTTCCCGGTCTGTCACCCGAAGGCATAATGTACGCGGCCGAATAAATTGGTTTCCTTTCGCGGCGAAAATTGTCTAGCAGCGTTCCACATGAACTGTAGCTAAATTCGCGCGCAGTTGGAATACCTAAACTGCCGACGATTCCTCTCCATGTATCAATCTTGTTGAATATTTTGAACAGGAGTGCCCGGAGTAACAATGTGTTTTCATCCGCATCGGAGTCGGAATATGCTAATTGGATGAAGTACTGACTGACTCTGTCGGCAGCTCGAAAAGAGTTGGTAAACCTGTATTCTGACAGCACCGAATCCGTTGTCCAAGGTGGGGTATTTCCAGCAACACGTTGCATGTAGATTCGATGGCGTTCGAGGGCGAAGCGCCAAAGAACCGGATAGACGATAGATTGTTTAGGTCGAGAGCGGGTCGTTGTCACCGTAAGGGACCAATGCGTTGAGTCGGTGGTATTGAGTGCTCCTTGGTTTGGGGATTCCGATTGGTTATACCCAGCGGGTCTGGGCTCCGCGACCATTATTCTAGGGCGGGAGGCCGGGGTCTCCCGGTATCTTGAGGGTGTGGGGTCGGGCCTTGATTTCCTTCGGGCAGGGGGGGAGGTCTTGCCGGCGCGGGCCTCCTCGGCGGCGCGTTCGGCGTTGAGGGCGAGGAGGCGGGCGAGCACCTCGTCTCGGACGGCGTCCGGCCAGCGGTAGCGGTAGGGCTTCTTCTTCCGGCCCCAGGTGGCCTCGTCGATTTCGTAGTCGAGGAGGAAGTCGCAGTCGGTGGGGATGTCCCACCATCCGTAGGCGTCGAGGACGGCTCGGTCCATGGCGGAGTGAAGTTCACGGAGGTTCTCGATTTCGGGGTCGTCCTCGTAGGGGTCGTGGAAGCGGTTGTAGGTCTTGGTCAGGCCCTCCCCGTTCCGGACCATGAGGGCCGCACGATACTCGTAGTACTTCTTGCCGACGGCTTCGAGAGTGGATCGGGCTTCCCAACCTTCGGGAAACGGGAAGGTCTCGAAGCAGTCGGAAGGAGTGTAGCGGAGGTCGTCCTTCATTGTCGGACCGAGAAATGCCGACCACATTTGATGGAACCGAGATTGCAGTACCGCGAACGCTGAGTAGGTATCCAAAGGAAATATGATGAGTGTGTGACCGAACACCATGTGTGGCTGCACGAAGACTGGTGACTGGACGTTGGATGTTTGAGGAATAACAAGCATCTTCCCCAATCCGGCAATAGCAGCGTATAGTTCGACACGCTTTTCTCCGTAGTGCCACCAGTACTTTCGATAACCGGCGCGGTTGTTCCTTGTTCGTTCTGGCTTGACTCGCTGTTCGACGATGGTGAGGAGGTTCGGCCAGTCCGCCGCTACCGGGTCGGGGTAGTCGTCCGGGACGCGGCCGGTGCGCAGGCACTCCTCGCGCTCGTGCTTGTCCATGTCTGCCCAGGACTTGGGCGATGGTTCTCGGCGGAGGGGGTAGTCGCGGAAGTTGATGACGTAGCGATGGTGGGCGTGGATAGGGCTTGTGTTGATCTCCTCGCCGCCGATGTAGGGGAAGATGGCTTCGCGGTTGTGCGGGTCCTCCTCGATCAGTCGGTGCATCTCGGCGAGCGGGGATGCGACGCCCTTCTTGTCGGTGTCGTCGAAGGTGAATCCCATGCCGAGGACGATGCTTCCCTGGAAGCTCTTGCCGGCGTTCGCTTCGAGCCGGACCGGGTCGGCGTGACCGCCCCGATGGAACAGGAAGGCGGTGATGGTGTCGACGTTTGAGCCGTCGAGCACCTTGCTTCCGGCGAAGCGGGCCGTTGCAGGCCCGCCTTCGCCCGGCGCTTCGCGGGGAAGCTCGTCCCGGGCAACCTCGGTGGCCTCGCACCCGGCCAACCCGCCCTTGGCGATGTGCAGCACGCTCACCACGACAGCCGCCTCGCCCGGCCACTTGACCCGTTTGGTGGCCCGGTAGATCTCGCCGTCATGCTCGCAGATCCAGCGAAGGCCGCTGGAGCGGGTGTCGCCTTGGGCGATGGTGTTGGTGGCGATGAGGCCCAAGGCGCCTCCGCTCCGCATCAGGTCGAAGGCACGCCGGTAGAAGTGGGCCACGAGGTCCGCGTTGCCGTGGCTCTCTGCGTGCGCGGCCTTCAGCCAGTCGGGATAGCCTGAGACGTTGGCGGCGGCGACTGAGTTCTTCCCGGCGAACGGAGGATTCCCGACGAACGCGTCGAAGCCTGGGTTCCCCCGGTCGAAGACCTCGGGGAACTCGATTTCCCAGTGGAAGGGGGCGAGGGGCGGGTTGGCGTGGCGTTGCTCCTCGAGCCAGGGGAGGTAGCGGACGGCCTCGCCGTCGAGGACCGCGCGGGCAAACTCGAGGCGCTTCGCTTCCCGCTGCTTCGGTTTCGCTTCGGCGAAGAACGCCGCCAGCACCAGGTCGCCGTAGAGCCGTACCGCGTCGATCTCGTCCCGAGCGTTGTGCCAGAGGTCGTGCAGCTCTCGATCGGAGACTTCCTCGCCCGCTTCCCGGATGCGCCGGCGTAGCTCGGTCGCCTCCGCCACGTGCTCGCCAACCCGCATGATCTTGAAGTCCTTCTGGGGGGACTTCGGGGCTGCGACCCAGTGCAGGGCTTCGATCTGCTGCCGCGTGAGCCCGATCAGGGAGTCGCCGTGGCGGAAGGCGTGGTCCACGAAGGTGAGGGGGTGGTCCCGCGCGAGGGTGCTCAACCACAGTGAGACCTTGGCGAGATCGACGGCCATCGGGTTCCGGTCGATCCCGTAAAGGCATCGCTGGGCGACGAGGCGGCGGGCGTAGGTCACCTCGTCCTCGTCGGGCGGAATGGCCGGCATCTCGCCGTGTGCTCCCCACGCGTCGATGAGGGCATCGGCGAGCTGTCGGCAGGTCTCGACGAGGAACGCGCCGGAGCCCATCGCGGGGTCGCAGACCTTGAGGTCGAGGATCTGCGCGGGGGTCGGAGGCCGGTCGTCTTCGCCCCGGAGTCGCTCGAGGATGGGCTCGAGGGTGTGGCGGACGATGGGCTCGGTCAGCTCCCGGGGGGTGTAGTGGGAGCCCGAGCGGCGGCGCTCTTCGTTCGGCTGAAGGACGAGGGCGCTGGGCGGGACGAGGTCCGGGGTCGCGTCCTTGTCCAGCACGCGGTCGAGCGCCGCGTGGAGGTCTTCCACCGTCTCGGCCGCCCGGAGACCCTTGGCGACGGTGTCCGTCAGGTTGCGGTCCGCCTGCGCTTGGAGCCACCGCGCACGGCCGCCGCTCGGCTGCTCCAGCAGTGCATCGAGATCGACGGTGCTCGGTGCGCCGAGCTTCTTTGCCGGCTTGATTGCGATCGAGCGCCCGGTCGCGACCTCCATCCGGAAGCCCATGATGGTCTCGTACACCGAGCCGATCTGCTCCACGTCGAGGGTACGGTAGGAGATGCGCTCGCCGTCGAGGACGAGGAGCTTCTCCAGCACCCGCCGGACCGCCCCGTCGGAGACGAGGGGCGGGTGGACGCGGCCTACCGTCTGCCGGGCGCCAGCCGTTGCGTGCCGGCCTTCGAGGAACGGGAAGCGATCCGGATCGAACAGCGCGCCATGGCGCTCCGGGAGGACGACGGCGCCGCCGGTGCGGTGGGCACGCGCGCCGTCGTGGATGAGACGGAACAGCACAAGAAGCTGCGCCCAGGCGCCGAAGCGTTGTTCCATAGTGTCCGGGTGCAGGGCGGCGTCTTCGCGGAGGCGCTGGTAAAGGCCGGTGAGCGAGTAGTGGCGGATGAAGGTCCCGTCCTCCGGCAGCATGCCCCGCTCCTCGGCGTAGAGGAGGAAGACGAGGCGGAGGATCACGGAGAGAAGGCCACGGTAGATGTCGTCGCGGTCGCCATCCTCGGCGAGCGGCTCGCGCAGCAGGTCGTCGCCGGAGGCTTCGTGGGCGGCTTGGAGCCCCCGGACGAGCTCGTAGAGGGCGTGCATCACCTGCTCGGAGAGGCGCTCGCTCACCTCGTTCTGGTACTTGCGGCTGTCCTCGAGGAGGGCGGCGAGCCGCTGGCTCCAGGGGAGCGCGAGGAGGCGTTGCTCGGAGAGGAGGAGGCGGAGGGCGGAGCAGAGGGGGCGCCCGGCGGTGAGGCTCATGTCCGCGACGCGGAAGTCCATCCAGCCCGAGCTTTCGCCGCGCGGGGCGGAGATGAGCCGGATCGCGGCGCCATTGAAGAGCAGGCCGGCGGGGACGCCGGTGCCGCGGAGCAGGCGTTCGGCCCGGCTCTGGGGCGAGGCGTCGAGGTGGGATCCGGCCACTCCCGCGGTGACCGGTGCGTCGAAGTCCTGGCCTGCTTCGAGTACCTGCACGAGGAGCTGCCACGGTGGCTCGCCGTTTTGCGGGTCGCGCTCGCGCACCGCGAAGTCGGGACGGAGCGTTACCCCGTAGTCCGGAAGGTGGACTTCCAGCTCGGCCGGGATCGGGGCTTCCTCCGTGCCCGCATACCCGCGGGGCGAGAAGCCCCATCCGAGCACGTCGGAGGCGAAATCGCGGAAGTCGGCAATGTAAGGCTCCGGCCCCCGCGCGGGGTCGAGCACGCGCTCGTCGACGCACCCGAGTAGCCGGCTTTGCCCTTCCGCGTCCTGCCGGTTCAGGATGGCTCCTGCCTTGACGAGCGCCGGGGCGGAGACCACGAGACCGTTCGGCTGGATGAAGCCGAGCCATTCGAGGTGGGCACGGGTGTTGGGGTCGGGGGCGGGCATGTGGTCGCGGCCGGCCTATCCCTGCCCAGGCGCATGGCAGAGATTTCTCATGCCGAGCAGCTTCCTGTGCGTCGGCCGGAAGTCCTTGCGATCCTTCGTCGTGTAGATCTTTCCCGGCGGACCCGGGATGATGCTCCGGTTTCTGAAATCATCCATCAGCAGGTTGTCGTTGGTGTAGAGAAGACGCGCCCCGCTTGCGATGGCGAGCGCGAGGACGTGTTCATCGTCGGAGGTCCGGAGCTTGGAGCGCTTGACCCTCTCCGCCTCCCGGCCGACTTCGTCCGCGCTGACTTGCAACAAGCGGCCCGACAGCTCGTTCTGCTGGAACCATTCTCTGAACTCGCTGCTTCCCCTCAGCTCCTCCAGCAACCGGCCGCCCACCACCAAACGTCCGTTCCGACCACCCAGCCAGCGGCGGAAGTGCCTCCCCGCCTCCGGGGGGTTGCGGCCGAACACCTCGTTGGCGACGTTGTTGTCGACGATTGCGCACATCAGTAATCCAACGACCGGTTCAGTTCGTCCGCGAAGAAACGCCGGTAATTCGGCGGTGCGTTCTGAACATTGCCATCCCCATCGAATCCGATCGGGTGGATGCGTACGTCGAAATCGTCACGTTCGAAGTAGAGGAGCGTCACGTCTTCGGGCCTCAATTTGGTCCGCCGGTCGCGGATGTCCAGACGGATACGGTTCATGATGTAGTCGCCGTGGGTTTCCACGATGAGCTGCCGCCCGGCTTCCGCGGTCCGGCAGAACAGACTTCCCAGAGCCGCTTGAGCGCTCGGGTGCAGATGCAGCTCCGGCTGTTGGAGAAGGAACATGGGAGGCCCGTCCGCGCGAAACAGGGCCGAGAGCACCGGCAGCACTTGGCTGACCCCGAATCCCACGTCGACCAGGTTTCGTTTCGGTCCCTTTCTCCCCCTCTTTCCGAACTTTCGTACCTGGAGCTGAAACGGCCCTCCCTCGGCGCCGGTGAGCTGCTTCACCGAGAAGTCGTCGAACAGTCCCGACTCACGGCCGAACGCATCCAGCTTCTCCTTGAGCACGGTCCACCCCGACTTGTCGCGAAGCTGGAGATTTGCGAAGCGTGAAGGGACGTCGGCGCCCCAAGGATCGTCATCCAGCTTCACGGGGTCGTAGGTCCGCCGAGGGCCTGGATGTACCGGGGCGCCGGCAAACGGCGGTTCCTGCGGCGGGAAACGAACGAACTGACTCGACAGGAACGCGAATTTGTCGCTATCCTCGTGGCTCGGCTTACGCTTTTGAGTCTCCGGCGATGGCTCCAGGTCTTCGAAAGGATCTATCGGAACGTTCGCTGCGAAGAGGTGACGAAGAGCGAGAACTCCGGCGGTCAAACGTCTCCCGAATATCTCATCGTCGTCCGAGTCACGATAGCACCACGAACCGCCGGGAGACTCGAAGAGATAACGGGGATTCTCACCCCTCGCACCGCGACACTCCACCGACACTGCACCTTCCCGCCATGCGACTGTCACCGGGGCGGGCGCGGCGTCGCGGGACTCGAACGTCACCTCGAAGTCAAGGACACAACCCTCGGGCAGCAGCTCCTTGAGCCCGATCGCAAAGGATTCCGCGCCGCTCCCGCGTCCACCTTGGCCGTACACGATCTCCGGGAACGATCCGAGGTCGTATGGGACCTTGCGAAAGTCCGGATCGCCGCTCCCGTGGGCGGCATCCCAGACCGCTTGCACCGCGGCCAGGAACGAGGTCTTGCCGGTGCTGTTCTCGCCGACGAGGAGGGTGAGCGGCGCCAAGGGGGCGGTGTGACTCCCGCGGAAGCAGCGGAAGTCGCGCAGCCTGATTTCCTGCAACTGACGGTGGCTCATGACCGTCCCCTTACCCCGTGTCCGGCCAAAGGTATACCAGCCCGATGGGCTCCACGCGCTCGGCGCGCACGTCGTAGAACTCCCGGATGCGGGGGGGCTCGGTCTCGAGGTCGCGGTCGAACTGGGCGAGGCGGGTACGCCAGGAGGCCCTGTCAGCTTCGCGCTGGCGCTTCTCGTCCTCGCTGAACTCGAGGGCGAGCTGAACGCCGCCCGCCTCCTCCTTGGCGAGCTCCGCTTCGACGCGCTCCCGCTGGCTCTCCAGCGTTTCTCGAAGCTGCCGTTCCTCCCGCTCGCCGCGCTCGTGCAGCCGGCCCGCCGCGCTCCGGGCCACCCGCTCGGCGCGTTCCTTGAGCTGCGGCAGGAGGTCTTCGATGTCCCGGCCAGCGGTCTCGTGCAGGCGGCGGTGGGTCGTCTCGCCGGGGGCGCGGGCGTTCTGCAACGCGGACTCCAGGCGTTCGAGGGTTCTCGCCTCCGCTTCCTCAGCGTATGCCTTGAGCGGGCCGTCGCGGCGCGACGGCTCGATCCAGCGGGCGGCGACCGGGACGAGCACCTCGTGCAGCCGCTCGGCTCGGCGCCCGAACAGGCAGAGCCGTCCGAGGAGAATCACGCGGGGAATGGAGTCGGCGGCTTGCACCAGGCACGCACGGGAGAGATCGTGGTGGACGAACCCTTGCGACCGGAACCGGGCCAGCAGCCGCTGCGCCATGCGCTGCTCGAGGTGCAGATGCACGGTGTCGTCGGTGAGCACCCCGGCGTCCTCGAAGACGACCGGCCGAACCGGCGCTTCGCGCCGCCAGTCGGTGAGCTTCTGGCCGGTCTTCCGGGGCGCCCGCAAGGTGTCCAGGGTGGCGGTCCAGCTCGCATCCGCCCGCACCTTGCCGTCAAGCGGTGGAAACGTCCAGACCGATTCGCCGTCCTCGGTGCGGCCCTCCTCGAGCGGCGCCGAGCCCAGCATCTCCAGAGAGCATGACATCGCGTCCCGGAACGGTTCCGCCTCGAACTGCACCCAGCGCCGCGACCGGTCGAGCAGCCCGCGACACCGCTCGATCTGTGCCTTGAGGTCTTCCTGCCGTTCGCGGGCGGCGTCGAGCTCCTCGGCCGCGACGCGCTTCCTCTCCCGGTCGAGGTCCGCCGCCTCGATCTCCCGTGCAAGGCGGTCAGCGTCGCCGTGGCGGATTCCCCCACGGCGAAGTCGGCGTTCGATGTCGTCGTCGATTACCTTGGAGAGGCTGCCGAGCTCGTACCGGATGGTCTCGGTCTTCTTGACCAGCACGTCGAGGACGCGGTCCTCGGTGCGTTGCGGAAGCACGAAGTAGTGGCAGCGCACTGCCGGCGCCGGTTGCAGCTTGCGGTCGATGCGCCCGTTTCGCTGCTCGATTCGCCCGGGGTTCCAGGGAAGGTCGAAATGGAAGAGATCGGTGCAGTGCGCCTGGAAGTTGAGCCCTTCGCGGGCGGCGTCGGTGGCGATGAGAATGCGCAAGGGATCGCGGGCCGGATCCGTGTTGAAGCGGCGCTGGATCTCCTTCCGCTTCGCTCCGACGGTCTGCCCGTCGATGGTCTCGATGCGTTCCTCGGCGAGGTCGGTGCCGGCGATGGCCTGCTCGAGCATCGTGCGTAGGTAGCGCTTCGTGCCGACTACGTTCTCTGTGAAGATGAGCACCCGCCGATCGTTCCAGCGAGGCGGTGGTCCGTTGCTCCCGGGGGGCGGCTCGCCCCATGGTGGCAGTCCCGGGCAGAGGTGCTCGCGGATCCAGTCGATGAGGTGGCGGGTCTTGGCGTCGGGGAGGCCCCGCGCGGCGGAAGCCACTTCCTCCATTCGGGCAAGGAGGCCCTTCTCCTCGTGCCAGATGGCCTCGGCCCTGGCGTCCGTGGCCGCCGAACCGGCCCCGGCCTCGGCGGCGGCGTTGATGGCGGCAATCTGGTCCGCTTCTTCCGCTTCGCTCTCTTCGTCGGAGTGCTCGGCGCGCTCGTCGTCCGCGCTCGGGGGGCTCGCGAACAGGCCGGCGTGCCGGAGCGTGCCGCCCCGGTCGGAGTCGGTTGCCTCGCCGGCCATCGCCCGCTCCCACTGCCGCTCGACGGTCGTGCGGTGCCTCGCGAGCGAGATGGCGAACGCTTCGATGGACGAGAGCAGCTTCTGCTGCAGCCCCACCACGAGCAGGGCGGCGGCCGCCCGGGCACGTGCCGTCCCGTTCTTGAGGCGTTCCTCCCGCAGACCACGGTACTGGTCGAGGAGGCGGGAGAGGGCGAGCTCCGGCGCGTCCTCCGGCAAGCCGTCGATCCGGATGGACTCCACCTTCCGCTCCGGGAAGCCCCCCTGGACCTCGCGGATGTCCTCCTTGATGCGCCGGACCATCACCGCTTCGAGCGCGCTCTTTCCCCGGACCGGCACCCCCCGGGTGAAGCGGTACGGATCGAGAAGCTCCAGCAGGGTGGAGAAACTGTTCGAGTGGCCGTTGTGGGGTGTCGCGGAGAGGAACAGACGGTGCTCGAAGCGCCCCCCGAGATCGCGGATCGCACGCGTGAACTTCGTCTCGATTCCGTACCGCCCGCCGCTCGACGGGGCTGCGTGGTGGGCTTCG
This sequence comes from Gammaproteobacteria bacterium, assembly GCA_022823045.1. Lineage (GTDB taxonomy): Bacteria > Pseudomonadota > Gammaproteobacteria > HK1 > HK1 > JAJDXW01. The sequence goes on along the minus strand of JAJDXW010000327.1, from coordinate 7,346 downwards.
TCCAGGATCAACAGGCTCCCCGGGAGCCGCTCGCCCAGCCATTCGCGCATGGGGTCCGCGTAGGCCGGGTCGATGAGCAGGTTGTGCGATACGAGAAAGCGGCTGTGGGTGCGCCACGGATTGATCCCGAAGCCCCGTTCCTGCCGGATGCGCGCGAGGTACGCGCGGTCGAGGATCACGAAGAGGATGCCGAAGCGTTCCTCCATCTCGGCCTTCCACTGCTCCAGCACCGACGCGGGCGCGGCGACCGCGATTGTCCGCGCTTTCTTGCGAAGCAGCAGCTCGCGGGCGATAAGACCCGCTTCGATCGTCTTGCCGAGGCCGGTGTCGTCGGCGATGAAGAGGTTGACGCGCGGCATGCGAAGCGCCTTTCGGAGCGGCTCCATCTGGTAGGCGTCAATCTTGATGCCCGCCCGGAACGGCGACTGGAAGAGGTTCGGATCGGTCGCGGTGACGCAGTTCCAGCGAAGCGTGTGGAGGAAGGCGCTGAAGTAGCGGGGCGGGTCGAAGCCCCGGGCGCCGATGGCGCTCCACGCTTCCTGCTCGAGGATCCGGCGGTCGATCTCGAAGTCCCAGTAGACCTCCAGGGTCTGCCCCTGGGCATCGTCGTCCGCGCACGCGAGGCTGACGCGCGGCGACGCTTCGGGGTCCAAGTCATCTACCGCCTCCACGAGCCAGCGGCGCGAGCGCACCTCGACCATCTCCCCGACGCGAGGGGAGCGCGTGGGAAAGAGCTCGGTGGTCTCTCTCAGGGCCGACATCGGATGCTCGTCTGGCTGGTTGTCCAGTGGTCCATGTCGCTATGGTGACATGAGCAAGCGGCGCTTCGGGATGGAGGCGGGCGGGCGCGGGTCAGAGGTCGAAGGTGCCGGTCAGCACGGGGTGGACCTTGCCGCCGACGCGGATCGGTTCGTCGACGTCGAGGTAGAGGCGCGACGGGCGGTCGATCTCGAAGCCCTGCTCGACGACGAACCGGCCTTCGATCCCGAGGGAGCGGAGGTGGGCCGCGAACGCGGTGTTGGCGCTCCCCGTCGCCGGGTCTTCCCGCAGCCCGTCGAAGGGGATCAGCATGCGGGCGGCGAAGTCCGCGTCGTCGTTGTAGGGCTCGTCCGCGAAGGCGAACACCGCGAGCCAGCCGCCCTCCGACACCTCCTCGTACACGACCGGGTCGACGGCGATGCAGCGAAGCGCCTCGAGGGTCTGCACCCCGATCAGCACGAACCACGGTCCCACCGTGGCAAACCGGCTCGGGAAGCGGTCGTCGAGATCGAATTCGTGGAGGCCGATGAGGGCGGCCGCCCGGTGGGGGGGAAGAGGGTCGCCGAGGTCCACCGCGGGGGGCTCCATCCAGACGACCCCGTCCGCCTCGAAGGTCACCGGAACGCGCCCCGCCGCGAGGTCGAGCGTGTAGGCGCCCCGGTCGCGGCCGAGCACCCACGAGGTGCCGAGGGTCGGATGTCCCGCGAACGGGAGCTCCCGGTCCGGAGTGAAGATGCGAACCCGCGCCTCGCCTTCCCGCTCCTCGAGGACGAACGTCGTCTCCGAGAAGTTCATCTCGCGGGCAACGGCCTGCATGCTCGCCGAGTCGAGGTGGGCGCAATCGCGCACCACCGCAAGCTGGTTGCCGGCGAGCGGCCGCTCCGCGAACACGTCGACGATGGAGCAGCGCATGGCCAGGCTCCGGTTCGCTTCTTCCATTCCGTCTGCTCCCCGCGCGAGATCTGGCCCGATCATAGTGGACCACCCCGTTCGGCGCCGGGTCGGCCGGAGCGGACCACCCTGCCGATACAAGACATCGGGAGTGACATCCGAACGACACGCTCCGGCCGAAGGTCCGGGCGTCGTGAGAACAGGGTCCAAAAAGGTCAGCCCCTCGTTTCTGCGGCGAGAGTTGGGACTTGTTCATAGTTGACCGCGCCGCGAACGCGCACGTCGTCCGAAGGTTCAACCAAACGGACGCCGGCCATTGTCAGGGGCTTGCCCCGTGCGCGACACTCGCCGGGGTAGCCGCGCTTCAATCGGCATCCTGGGGCAACAGGACTCGGCGACCTTGCGGCCAAGGAGCGGATCTCATGCAACCCGTCGACGGAGGAGCCGTCTCGTGCTGCAAGTACAAAGTGCCGTCGGTCTCGTCGTCCTCCTGCTCATCGCCTGGGGGGTGAGCGAGGAGCGGCGTATCGGCGCCTGGCGCGTCGCCCTCACCGGAATCGCGCTCCAGCTCGTGCTCGCGGCGGCGATGCTCAAGGTTCCGTTCATCGCCGCCGCGGTCGGCGCGATCAACGGGCTCGTCACCGCCCTCGAAGCGGCCACCACGGCCGGCACGAGCCTCGTGTTCGGCTTCCTCGGAGGAGGGCCCCTCCCCTTCGAGGAGACGCAGCCGGGCGCGAGCTTCGTGCTCGCCTTCCGCGCCCTCCCGGTGATCATCGTGGTGGGGGCCCTCTCCGCCCTCCTCACCTACTGGCGGATCCTCCCGCTCATCGTGCGGGGCTTCGGATTCGTCCTCGAACGGAGCTTCCGGCTCGGCGGGGCGGTCGGGCTCGCGAGCGCGGCCAACATCTTCATCGGCATGGTCGAGGCACCGCTCTTCGTTCGCGCCTACCTCAACCGGCTCTCGCGCTCCGAGCTCTTCGTCCTGATGACGACGGGGATGGCGACCATCGCCGGCACCGTGTTCGTCCTCTACTCGATCATCCTGAGCCCGGTGATGCCGGACGCGGCCTCCCAGCTCCTCGTCGCCTCCGTCATCAGCGCGCCGGCCGCCATCACCATCGCCCTTCTCATGGTGCCGCCGGACGGCCCGCCCCTCGAGGGGTCGGTGGAGATCCCCCGCGAGGGCGCCGGCGCCATGGAGGCGATCGTGCGCGGCACCGAGCAGGGGCTGAAGGTGTTCCTCTCGGTCATCGCCACCCTCGTCGTCGCGGTTGCCCTCGTGCATCTCGTCAACGCGATGCTGGGCCTCCTTCCGAGCCTCGGGGGCGACCCGGTGACCCTCCAGCGGATCTTCTCCTGGCCGCTTACCCTGGTCGCCTGGCTGATGGGAATTCCGTGGCCGGAAGCGCTCGGCGCGGCCGACGTCCTCGCGACGAAGGTCGTCCTCAACGAGTTCGTCGCCTTTCTCGAGCTGGCCGCCCTCCCGCCCGAGGCGCTCTCGCCGCGGAGCCGGCTCGTCCTCGTCTACGCGGTGTGCGGCTTTGCCAACTTCGGAAGCCTCGGGATCATGATCGGCGGTCTCGCGGCCATGGTCCCCGAGCGGCGGGGGGAGATCGTGGGGCTCGGCATGAAGAGCATCGCGGCGGGGCTCCTCGCGACCTGCGTCACCGGCTGCGTCGTGGGGATCCTGACCCCGGCCGGCTGACCGGCGGCCGTCGGCGGCGGCTCGTCCGGAGGGGCGACGGCCGCGGGTCGTCCTTTGGCCGTCTCTCGGCTACGGCTACAGGTCGATGTCGACCCCGACCGGGCAGTGGTCCGAGCCGAGCTCGTCGGGCCAGATGAAGGCCGCCCGCACCCGCTCGACTGCCTCCGGCGACGCGAATACGTAGTCGATCCGCCACCCGACGTTGCGGGCGCGGGCGCCCCCTCGCTGCGCCCACCACGAGTAGTGGTCCGGCTCGTCCGGATGCAGGGCGCGGAAGGTGTCGACCCAGCCCGCCTCGAGCCAGCGATCGAGCTCCGCCCGCTCCTCGGGAAGGAACCCGCTGTTCTTGACGTTCGCCTTGGGGCGGGCGAGGTCGATCTCGCGGTGGGCGGTGTTGTAGTCGCCGATGACGAGCACCGGGCCGTTGCGGCGCATCTCCTCCACCCGGTCGAAGACGGCCCGGTAGAAGTCGAGCTTGTAGGGGACGCGGCTGTTGTCGCGGTCCCGGCCGCTCCCCTTCGGGAAGTAGCAGTTCACCACGGCGAAGCGGCCGCGCCCCGTCCGGAAGTGGGCGGCGACGTACCGCCCTTCCACATCGAAGCGGGGCTCGGTGAGCGAGGTCTCGACCCGCTCGGGCTCGGTCCGCGCGTAGAGTCCGACCCCGCTGTAGCCGAGGCGCTCGGCGGGCGAGAACGCGGCGTGCCATCCGGCCGGCGCGCGCGCTTCGTCCGGGATCTGCTCCGGGAGGGCGCGCACCTCCTGCACGCCGACGACGTCGGCCCCGCAGCGCTCGAGGAAGCCCGCGAACCCCCGCTTCACGCAGGCGCGGATCCCGTTCACATTCCAGCTCAGAACTCGCATCGATCGGGACTCGTACCCATTGCCGGTGCTCCGACCCCCCGGTGTGGGATAGCGCTTCGCCAATCCGGCCGGCCGGAAGTGGCGGCGCCCTCCCGTCGGATCACGGTCCGCCGACGCGACCCACCGGGGCCGGCATGGACCGGGAGGAGCGCGCGAACCCGGATCAGTCCCCGCTGACGAGCTTCGCCATCGTGACCTCGTGCGAGATGCTCATCGGCTCCGCCACCTTGCGGAACTCGGCAATGGAAGCCTGTTCCCCGTGGAATTTCACCGCTTCGTCGTCGGTGTAGATCTCCCAGATGAAGATGCGGCTCGGATCGTCGTCGGCCTGGGCCACGTCGAAGGTGAGGCAGCCCGGCTCCGCGACCGAATTCTTCGCGTGCCGCGCCAGTCGATCGCAGAACTCTTCCACGCATTCGGGCTTCACCCGGTAGTCGACGTGAATGACGATCATGGAACGTGCTCCCTGGTTTCCGGTGGTTCGGCGCCGCCGCCGCGCCGCTACGCTGCGTCGCGGCGCTCAAGCGTACTCGATGATGCTCCGGGCGACGTCGCCCGCCGCGAGCGCGTCGTAGGCCTCGTTGATCTCCTCGAGGGGGTAGCTCCGGGTCACGAGGTCGTCGAGGTTGAGCTTGCCCGCGAGGTAGAGGTCGCACATCCGCGGGAGGTCGGTCCACGCCTTCGCGGACCCGTACCACGAGCCCATGATGATCTTCTCGGTGCGCGGGATGGAGAGGGCGTTCAGGGTGATCTCGTCGTCCTCGGGGGCCATGCCGACCACCACCGTGGTGCCGCCGGGTCGCGTGCACTCGTAGGACTGGAGGATGGTCGGGCTGAAACCGATCGCTTCGAAGGCGTAGTCCGCGCCTCCCTTCGTCACCTCCTGGATCCGCTCGACGACCTCCTCGTTCGTCGCGTTCGACGAATTGATCGTGTCCGTCGCCCCGAACGTCCGCGCGTAGTCGAGCTTGTTGGCCTTCGTGTCCACCGCGACGATCTGCTCCGCCCCGGCGAGCCGCGCGCCCTGCACGCAGTTGAGACCGACGCCGCCGCAGCCGATGACCACCACCTTGGCCCCCGGCTCGACCTTCGCGGTGTTGACGACCGCGCCGACCCCGGTCATCACCGAGCAGCCGACGAGGCTCGCCTTGTCGAGGGGCATGTCCTCGCGCACCGGAACCGCGCCCGACTCGGGGACCACCGCGTACTCGGCGAAGGAGGCCATGCGTGCGAAGTGGTGGATGTCCTCGCCGTTGCGGTGGAGCCGCGGCGTGCCGTCGAACATGAACCAGCGTGGGGTGTCCGTACCGTTGCAAAGGACCGGGCTCCCGTTGACGCAGTGGTTGCACCACCCGCAGTTCGGCCGGAAGTTGAGGATGACCGGCTGGCCGGGCTTGACCTGGGTGCAACCGGGTCCGACCTTCTCCACGATCCCGGCCGCCTCGTGGCCGAGGACCATCGGGAGGGGCATCGTCCACTCGCCCTTCATCACGTGGTAGTCGGAGTGGCAGACGCCGGACGAGGCCATGCGCACCAGCACCTCCCCGTCCCGCGGCTCGTCGAGATCGACGGTCTCGACGACGAGCGGCGTGTTGGCTTCATAGAGAACGGCGGCCTTGATCTTCATGTCTGCTCCTCGCGGTAGCGGTTGTCGGCCGGTTCGGTCAAACCAGCCCGGACGAGATGGGGCAAGGATAGGCGATCCGGAACCGGATGGGGCAAGATGCGATCGGCACGCAACTTCGCCCGCGGCGCGGCGCGGCAGCGATTCTCATTTTGGCGCCCGGACGGGGCTCGGGCAGGGGCCACCGCTGGAAATCGCCCGCAATCCGTTCACCCCGCGCCGTGTCGCGACCCTCGGAAGCCAAAATGAGAATCGCTGGCGGCGCGGGGCCGAAGCGGAACCCGATCACGCACAATGCTCAGATGGGGAGGGCCAACCTTGGACCCAGCCTGGGCTTCCCGCGCAATCAGGAAGCTGAAGGAGACAACCGGTTGCAGATCGACGTGGTGGGCGGGGGCCCGGCCGGCCTCTGGTTCGCGTTTCTCCTCAAGAGCCGCCGCCCCGGGTGGACGGTCCGCGTCCACGAGCAGAACCCCGCCACCGCCACCTACGGCTTCGGGGTGGTGCTCTCGGACGCGGGGCGCGAGCGCGTGCGAACCGCGGCGCCCGCCGCGTTCGACCGCATCGCGCAGCGCATGGAGCGCTGGCCGGACCTCACCATCGTGCACCGGGACGAGCGGGTTCCGATCGACGGCAACGGCTTCTCGTCCATCGGGCGGCTCGAGCTGCTCCAGTCGCTCCACGACCTCTGCCGCGAGGCCGGCGTGTCGTTACGTTTCGAGGCACCGGTCGCCTCGGCCGGGTCGGTCGCGGAGCTTCGCGCGGGCGCCGACCTCGTGGTCGGGGCGGACGGGATCAACTCGCACGTGCGGGCCGCCCTCGAATCCGAGTTCCGGCCCCGTACCGAGGTTCTCGGCAACCGCTATGCGTGGTACGGCACGCAGCAGGTGTTCGATACCCTGACCCTCACCTTCCGCGCGAATGCCGACGGGGCCTTCGTCGCCCACCACTACCGCTACGCCCCCGACATGAGCGCCTTCATCGTTGAGTGCGATACCGCGACCTGGGAGCGAAGCGGCCTCGCGCGCCGCGACGACGAGGCGGCGCGGGGCTACTGCGAAACGGTCTTTGCCCCGGACCTCGGCGGCCATCCCCTCGTCTCGAACCGCTCCGCGTGGCTGCGCTTTCCCGTGCTTGCCTGCGAGCACTGGCGGCATGAGGACGTCGTTCTGATCGGCGACGCGCTCCGGAGCGTGCACTTCTCCATCGGCTCCGGCACCCGCCTCGCCATGGAGGACGCGGACGCCCTCGCCGCCGCCCTCGACGAGAGCGGCGGGCGGATCGCGGAAGGGCTTGCGCGTTTCGAGGCGGCCCGCCGCCCCGTCGTCGACAAGCTCCTCGCGGGCGCCGCGGGAAGCTGGAGCTGGTACGAGCGCTTCGCGGACCGCATGCACCTCAGCGCGCACGAGTTCGCCTACGACTACATGACCCGGAGCGGCCGGGTGAGCGACGAACGCCTGCGCGCCATCGCCCCCCGCTTCGCGCGCCGCCTCGCCGCCGCCCGCG
>JAJDXW010000272.1 GCA_022823045.1 Gammaproteobacteria bacterium | reverse complement strand
ATGGCACGGAGTGAACGGCGATGATTGGCGCGCCCGGAGAGATTCGAACTCCCGACCGCCTGGTTCGTAGCCAGGTACTCTATCCAGCTGAGCTACGGGCGCGCGGAGAAGGGCGCGAAGTATCGGGCGGCGGCGAGGCGGATGTCAACCGGACCGGCGCCGTCGGGCGGCCCGGGTCGCCGGTCTGGCGCCCCGTCCGGCCGAAGGGAGGAGACGAAAGATGCCGATTGCGGCGGTAATCTTCGACTGGTCGGGCACGGTGGTCGACTTCGGCTCGCGCGCCCCCGCGGCGGCGTTCGTCGAGGTGTTCCGGGAGTTCGGAATCGAGCTGACCGTCGCCGAGGCGCGCGGCCCGATGGGACTCGCGAAGCGGGACCACATCCGCGCCCTCGGCCGGATACCACGCGTTGACGCGGCCTGGCGGGAGGCGCACGGCCGTGCGCTCGGGGACTCGGACGTCGAGCGCATCCATGACGCCTTCGAGCCGCTGACGGCACGGGTCGCCGCCCGGCACGCGACCCTCGTGCCGGGCGTCGTGGAGGTGGCGGAGGAGCTGCGGCGGCGGGGGACCCGGATCGGCTCCACCACCGGCTACACCCGCCCGATCATGGAGCGCGTGCGGCCGCTTGCCGCGCGCCAGGGGTTCGCGCCGGACAACCTCGTGTGCGCCGGCGACCTGCCGGCCGGACGGCCGACGCCCCTGATGATGTACCGCTGCTTCGTGGACCTCGCCGTGTGGCCAGCGGCGGCGGTGGTCAAGGTGGACGACACCGCGCCCGGCATCGAGGAGGCGACGGCGGCAGGGAGCTGGGCGGTCGGGGTCGCGATGTCCGGCAACGCGGTCGGCCTCTCGGCGGAAGAGCTTGCGGGCCTCGATTCGGACACGACGGCGCGCCTGCGCGAGCGGGCGTCCGCGGACCTTCGCGCCGCCGGCGCCCACTACGTCATCGACACCGTCGCGGACCTCCTGCCTATCGTCGAAGCGATCGACGCGCGGCTCGCGGCCGGCGACACCCCTTCCGTCCTCCGGGCCGCACCGTAGGGCCGCTGGACCAGGGGTCGCTCAAACCTCCCGTGGGGTCTTCGAGCCGGCGCCCGGGTACTCCGGCTCGCAGTCGGCGCGACCGGACCCCGCCGGCATGGGCGAGGGGACGAGGTCGACGGGGATCCGCTTGACGCTGACCTCCATGAACCCAGGGTCGATCTCGATGCCGATGAAGCGGCGGCCGAGCTCCAGCGCGGCAACCCCGGTGCTCCCGGACCCCGCGAAGGGATCGAGGACGACGTCCCCTTCGTTGGTGCTCGCGCGCAGGCACCGACCGATGAGCTCGATCGGCTTCTGGGTGGGGTGTTTCCCGAGCCGCTTCTCGGCCGGGCTCGGGGCCTTCATCCGCCACACCGTCTTCATCTGCCGTCCACCGTTCTCGCGGCGCATCTCCTTGTAGTTGAACGTGTACCGGTGCCGGCTGCCCTTGCCGGACCGGCTCGCCCACAGGATCACCTCCGTCGAGTGGGTGAAGGTCCGGCAGCCGAGGTTCGGAGGCGGGTTGGGCTTCTCCCAGACGATGTCGTTGAGCAGGCGAAACCCGTTCTGAACGAGCGCCATGCCGACGCTGGGATAGACGTGCAGGGTGCCGCTCACCCAGATCGTGCCGGCCGGCTTCAACACCCGGCGGCAGGCCGCCGTCCAGGCCAGATTGAACTCGTGGTCCGCCTCAATCCCCCGGCTCCGGTCCCAGTCCCCCTTGTCGACACTGACCATGCGGCCCGCGACACAGGTGACACCGCCGTTGGAAAGGAGATACGGAGGGTCGGTCCAGATGCAGTCGACGCTCTCGTCCGGGATCCGCGCGAGGACCTCCAGGGCGTCGCCGAGATGCAGCACCGCATCGCCACCGGGCGATGACCACGTGAGCCCGTCGGTCGGGGGGGCAGGATCTGTCGGGCGGCGAGTCACGGTGTGCGGATCGTCCGCCAGGTTCGGTAGCAATTCAACTCCGGAAGCCGAACGGGGCTCGGGCCGGGAACGACAGCCTCCGAAGACCGCGGCTTCCGACTCGGCCGGAACAACGCCGGGATTCAGCTCGGGGAGGGGGTGCGGCGCTGGCGGAGGGCTTCGTAGAGGAGGATCCCGGCCGCGACGGACACGTTGAGGCTCGCCCCGCCCGCGGTCATCGGGATCGCGACGAGGTGGTCGCAGTGCTCGCGGGTGAGGCGCCGGAGGCCGCCCTCCTCGGCGCCGAGGACGAGGGCGAGGGGCCCTCCGAGGTCGGCGTTCCAGGCCGGCCGCGGGGCGTCCGGATCGGCCCCCGCGACCGTCACCCCGCGCGCGGCGAGGTCGCGGAGCGCGCGGGCGAGGTTCGCGACCTCCACCACCGGCACCCGCTCCGCGCCGCCGGCGGCGGTCCGGCGGACGGCGGCGGTGAGGCCCCCCGCACGGCGCCGCGGCACCGCCACCGCGGTCGCCCCCGCCGCCCCCGCGCTTCGCACGCACGCCCCGAGGTTGCGCGGATCCTGCACCTGGTCGAGGACGAGGAGGAGGGGCGGCGGCCCGCCCGCCCCGCTCTCGCGCCCCGCCCGCTCCACCGCGTCGAGGACGGAGGGCCAGTCCACCGCCGCGCGCCGTCGCACCCGCGCCACCACCCCCTGGTGCCTTGCCCCGGGGGCGAGGCGGTCCAGGGTCGCGCGATCGCAGCGGCGCACCGCGAGCCCCGCCGCCTCGATCCGATCCGCGAGCCGAGCCGCCCGGGCGCCGCGCGCCGCGACCCACACCTCTCGGAGCGACGACGGATCGTCGTCGAGCACCGCCTCGACCGGGTGAACGCCGTAAACGAGCTCCTCCGGGGGCAGCGACACCTTCAGAACCTCCGGCTCCGACCCTTGCTCCCGCCCCCGCCGCGACCCCGGCCCGGCCCCGGCCTCGGGCGCTGTCCCGGTGCCCGGCCCCGGCCCCCGCTTCGACTTGGCCCGCGCCTCGCCTCGCGCCCGGAGCCATCCTCCCCTCCGGCCGGCACCCCGTCCCGCTCCACCGGCTCGAGATGCACCCGGCGCTCGTCCGGATCGGCGCCCGTCACCCGCACCGTCATCGGGTCTCCCACCGTGAAACGCCGCCCGGTGGCCTCTCCCACGAGACATCGGCGGTCGCGGTCGAAGCGGTACCAGTCGCCGCCGAGCGACCGGACGTGGACGAGGCCGTCCACCTGGAGCCCGTCGAGCCGGACGAACACCCCGAACGACACGACCCCGGTGATCCGGCCCGCGAAGACCTCCCCCACGCGGCTTCGAAGGTGCTGGCAGACAAGCCGCGACACCGCGTCGCGGGACGCTTCCTCCGCCCGCCGCTCCGCCGCCGAGGTGCTTCGCCCGAGGACGGCCATCTCCTCCCGGGTGCCGCCGGCCTCCCCCTTGAGGGCCCGGTGCACGAGCAGGTCCGGATAACGGCGGATGGGAGAGGTGAAGTGGGTGTAGCGTTCGAGGGCGAGCCCGAAGTGGCCGATGTTCCGGGGCCGGTAATCCGCCTTCGCCATGGCGCGGAGAAGGGCCAGGTGCAGGATCTCGGTGTCCGGGCGCCCGGCCGCCCGCTCCGCCGCCTCCGCGAACGCGCCCGGGCGCGGCTCTTCGCCCGGGTCGAATTCGATCCCGGCCTGGCCGAGGAACGCGCCGAGCTCCCGGAGGCCCTCTTCGCCGGGTGGTGGATGGACGCGGTACAGGAACGGAATCCGGCCCCGGGCAAGCCTTCGGGCGGCGGCGACGTTCGCGGCGAGCATGCACTCCTCGATGAGCTGGTGGGAGACGCGCCGGGGCGCGGGCTCGACGTGGGAGACCTCGCCGCCCGGCGCGAGGAACACGCGAGGCTCCCCGATCTCGAGGTCGAGGGCGCCCCGCCTCCGGCGCGCCTGGCGCAGCGCCGCGTAGACCTCCCGGAGCGCCTCGAGGCGGGGCACGAGCCCCCCGAGCCGGCGTCGCGTCCGCGCGTCGCCGTCGAACACCGCCGCCTCGACCTCCCCGTAGGTGAGGCGCGCCCGCGAACGCATGACCGCGTCGCGGAAGAAGGCCCGCGAGACTCTTCCGCGCCGGTCGACGTGCATCTCGCAGGCGAGGCACAGCCGGTCCACCTCGGGGTTGAGGGAGCAGAGCCCGTTCGAGAGGCGCTCCGGCAGCATCGGCACCACCCGCCCGGGGAAGTAGACGGAGGTGCCGCGGTGGGACGCCTCCCGGTCGAGGGCCGTTCCGGGCGCAACGTAGTGGGAGACGTCGGCGATGGCCACGGTGAGCTTCCACCCCCCGGGGCGCGGGTCGCAGTGGACCGCGTCGTCGAAGTCCTTCGCGTCCGCCCCGTCGATGGTCACCAGGGGGAGGTCGCGGAGGTCGGTCCGGCCGTCGGGGATGTCCGTGACCCCGAGAGGGAGCCTCTCCGCCTCGGCAAGCACATCCTCCGGCCAGACATGGGGGATCCCGTGGGAACGGATCGCGATCTCCGCCGCCATGCCGGGCCGTTCGGGGTCCCCCAGGCGCTCGACGATGTGCCCGGTCCGCTCGTTGTGTCGGCCCTCTCCGACCGGGGATTCGGCGAGCTCGACCACCACCATCTCCCCGTCCCTCCCCTCTCCGTCCGGGATTGCCACGTCGCGGGGAAGGTTCCGTTGGTCGGGCGACACGAAAGACATGCCTCCCGCGCGGAAGAAACGGCCGACCACCACCTGGTGGTTGCGCTCGATCACTTCGAGCACCAGGCCTCGGTACCGGGGACCCGATCGGGAACCCGACCGGGCGCCGCCCCCTCGCGCTAGCCGGACCTCGCAGAGAACCCGGTCTCCGTGCATGAGGCCCCGCATCTCGCGGGCGGGGAGGAACAGGTCCTCGCCCCCGTCGTCACGGGCGAGGAACCCGTACCCGTCGCGGTGGGCGATCACCCGCCCTTCGACCACGCTACGCGCGTACATGACCCTGCCTGCTGCCGGCCGCGCGAATTCCGGTCCCGCGCGGCCGACGGGCCGGCCGCCGGCGCGCCGTTTCGCCGGGAAATCGTGATTGGGGGCTCAATCGCTTCTTGTCATTCGGGGGGCGCTGCCGTACATTGCCGCCCCTTCCGCGGGCCGAGGTGGCGGAACTGGTAGACGCGCTAGCTTCAGGTGCTAGTGGGGGCAACCCCGTGGAGGTTCAAATCCTCTCCTCGGCACCACCCCGACCCGACCCGCCGGCCGTCCGGACGGCCTGAGACGACGCGCGCGCCGAGCGCGCTCATACGTTCGCTCAGGGGAGCTCCATGCCCCGCTGGACGGCCGGCCGCGCCATCAGGCTCTCGTACCAGCGCTTCACGTTCGGGAAGTCCGCGAGATCGACCTCCTGCCAGACGTGGCGGAACACCCACGGCAGGGTCGCGAAGTCCGCGATTGAGAGGCCCCCCGCGAGGTGTTCGCGGCCGTCGAGGCGGGCGTCGAGCACCCCGTAGAGGCGCCGGCATTCCGTGTAGTAACGGTCGATGGCGTAGGGCACCTGCTCCTTCGCGGCCCGCTTGAAGTGATGGACCTGGCCGAACATCGGCCCCACCCCGCCCATCTGGAACATGAGCCACTGGATCACCTCGTAGCGGGCGGCGGCCTCGCTCGGCATGAACCGCCCGGTCTTCTCCGCGAGGTACATGAGGATTGCCCCCGACTCGATGACCGTGTAGGGCTCGCCGCCCGGCCCGTCCCGGTCGATGATCGCGGGGATCTTGCTGTTCGGGTTGATCGCGACGTATTCCGGGGTGAACTGGTCGTCGTTCCCGATATCGATCGGATGGAGCTCGTAGTCCAGATCGCACTCCTCGAGCATGACGGTGGCCTTGCGGCCGTTCGAGGTCTTCCAGGTGTAGCAGTCGATCACGGGCGCGTTCCGGGTTCGGGAAGCGCGGCACTCTACCCTACGGCCCCCGCCGCCGCCAGCCTCGCGGCGACCCTCAACCGAGGGGGAGGGTGACCTCGAAGGTGGTGCCGGCGGGACCGCTCTCGACGAGGCGCGCCCGATGAGACCAGCGCGGGAGCGCGGTGGCGACGACGACCGGTCCGGCAACGGAGCCCGGCCGGTTGATACAATCCGCAGACGCCTCCATCTTCAGGCGGACTCCCGTCGGAGTACGAAGGTCCCATGGCGCAAGTAGCCCGCATCACATCACCCCGGCAGGTGGCGTCAGCGTACGCCCCGGCGCCGCGCCCAAGCGATAATCATGGGACGCGGCTTCATTGGAGCAGTGCTGGGAGCCGGGCGTTCCGGACGGCAGGAAAACGGCGGGCTGGTGGTGAAGGAGGAGGTGACGCGCGGCCGCGATACGGGCCACGCGTAGTCGAAGGGATCCACACCGCCGTCGACGACATCTTCCTCGAAGGGGTCCTGAAGCGAGCACCTGCCGGGTCGGAATCGCCATGCACTGTCTGACCGACCTCAAGAACTTCGCGTGCGCGGAAGTCAATCTGTTCGATCCGTTGACCATCCTGCTCGGCCGGAACGGGTCGGGCAAGTCCAATCTGATCGAGGGTATCGAGCTCCTTGCGACCTTGGCCCGCGGCACGCCGCTGAACGAAATCACCGATATTGATCGCGGCGGCACGTTCGAGGTACGAGGCGGCCTGCGCTCGTGCATACGCTTTGGCCAAGGAAAACTCGGCCTGAGATTCAACCAAGCCTCAATTCGTTTCGACGGACGAATGCAGCCCGTCGACTACGTCATCGAGTTCGCTCCGTACGGACGAAATGACATCCAGTTATTCGCGGAGCGACTGCAAGTCGGCGAGCGATTGTTCTTTGACGCGGCAAGTACGGGGAGCGAACTCCTGGAGGTCAGATACAACAACTTTTCGCAAGGCAAGAACCCGTCCTGCCAGGTATCGGCTTCTCGTTCCGTCGTCTCACGGTACGAAGAAATCATCAGGAACAGTCGGGCAAACAACTCCCGGCTGCGAGCGTCAACGACAACCGTCGAGGGAGTGAGGGGCTATCTGCGCAGCTCCTACATTTTCGACCCGCAGCCGAAGGCGATGCGCGAGTACGCGCGTGTAGAGTCCAACCCGCAGCTCCTGCGCGGCGGTGCCAACCTCTCGGCGGTGCTGTTTGCACTGAGCGAAGGAGACGAGGAACAACAGGCGGCATTGCAGCGTATTACGGAGGTCATCCGACAGATTCCCGAGGAGCCGTTCACCAGAATCGGGTTCGCCGAGACCTCCCTCGGTGACGTGATGGCAGGTTTCGTCCCGGACGAAGGGCGCCAGACGAACGGGGGGAGAATAATCGACGCACGGCTCCTGTCCGACGGTACCCTGCGGATGCTCGCGATCGTAACCGCGCTCGAGACAGTTCCGGAGTCCTCGCGGATCGTCGTAGAGGAGTTCGACAACGGCCTGCATCCGAGCCGCGCCAAGCTGCTCGTGCGAACGCTGGCCGAGACGGCAAATCGCCGCGACTTGAACGTCCTCGTGACGACCCACAATCCGGCGTTCATGGACGCGCTGGACGAATCGCAGATGGACAGCGTCCTCGTCTGCCACGGCGACGAGTCCATGGGCGGGTCGCGCGTGACCCGACTCGCCGACATGGACATTGCCGGTACGCTGGCACTTCGCGGCGGTCTGGGCGACTTCGTGACCCGCGGTGCGCTCGAAGAACACCTCGCGCCGGATTTTGCGGATACTCGCTCTCGGGAAACGCGGGAATGGCTCGCGTCGCTGTGCTAGGCGGGGTAGTGATTCTCGACACGTCATGGCTGCTTGAGCTGTATCGAGTACCAGGCTACTTCGAAGAGTCACGAAGTCCGCAAGTTCGCGAAGAAACCGCCGAGGTCGTCGAAGCCGGGTGCGAGCTGTTCGTGACCGTGCCGGTCCTGTTCGAGGTCGCGAGCCACATTACGCACGTCCGTGATGGTCGCCTCCGCCGCAGCCTCAGCGAAAGGCTTCGCGATGACACCGCAAGCTCCATCGAACGGGAGAGCCCGTGGACAATTGCCACGGTCGGCAGGGAGATTCTACTTCGGTCGCAGGATGTAATCCGTTTGGCCGAGCGATTCCTGGAAGAGTCGGGTCCCAACTATTCCTTCGCCGGCATTTCGATCATCGACCTTGCGACGAAGCTCCGACGGCCGGAACGAACCGTCACGATCCTGACCTTCCACAGGCAATTGGCCGCGTATTCGGGTTGACCTGCGCGACCATCGAATTCGAGTAACGGATTCTCTGATAGAGGAGACGGGAAAGCGCCATCACCCGAGGGGCAGGGTGACCTCGAAGGTGGTGCCGGCGGAGCCGCTCTCGACGAGGCGCGCCCGGCCCCCGTGGTGCTCGGCGATGCGCCGGACGAGGACGAGCCCGAGCCCGACCCCGGGTTCGCCCGCGCGCCCGCTTGCCGCCTCGATCCGGAAGAAGGGCTCGAAGATCCGCTCGCGGAGGTGGTCCGGGATCGGAGGTCCCCCGTTCGTGACCCGGATCGCGGCCTCGGGCGCAGTCTCCCCGTCCTCCCCCACCGCGCGGCGCACGACCTCGACGGAGATGGGTGTGCCCTCGCCGTGGCGGCGCGCGTTCTCGAGGAGGTTGCGGCACAGGCGCCGGAAGAGGCGCTCGACCACCGTCACGGTGACCGGTTCTCCCCGGACCTCCGCCCCCACCCGGGAGCCCTCCTCGGCGAGGAGAGCAAGCAGGTCCACGGGCTCCGCCTCGGCGAGCGACTCCGGGGCGTCGAGCCGCGCGGCGGTGAGGAGCTCCTCGATGAGCTCGTCGAGCTCCGCGATGTCTCGCTCGATGCTCGCGCGACGCTCCGGATTGCCCTCCAGGAGCTCGAGCGCCATCCGAATGCGCGTGAGCGGGGTGCGAAGCTCGTGCGACGCCCCGGCGAGGATGTGTCGCTGCGCGTCGACGAGGCGCTCGATCCGGTCCGCGGCCCGGTTGAAGCTCTCCGCGAGGCGGGCGACCTCGTCCCTGCCTTCCACCTCGACCCGCGCGGAGAGCGAGCCCGCCCCGAGCTCGTCCACCCGCGCCTGCAGCCGCTCGATCCGCCGGGTGAGCCCGCGGGCGAGCGGCCACACCCCGATCGCGATGGCCGCCGCAAGGAGGACCAGCGGCCCTACCCAGAGCGGCAACCAATGGGGGAACCAACCGGGCAGCCAACCGCTCCACTGCGGGGCGAACCTTCTGCGGGCGGCGATCCAGCGTCCATCCTCGAGACGGATGACGATCGGACGGTGGTGGCCCCGAGCGTGGTGCGAATACGTCGATTCCCCCCGGCGCCACCTCCGGGGCGGGGGCACGGGGGGGCCGACTGCGGCTGCCACCCGCCGCGACGCATCGTACAGGGTGAGGTCCATGCGAAACCGCTCGGCGAGGGCCTCAAGGGACCTGCGGATCGCATCGGGCTCCGCTCCGGGGGGAGGAATGGCGCGGGTGAGGAGATGTACGAACCCCGCGCGAAGGCCGGGGCGTTCGCTGAAGTCGTCATCGAAGGCCGCCCGTCCGATCCAGGCCGCCACCCCCGCGAGCACCGCGAAGGCGACGAGGACCGCGACGAAACCGAGATAGACGCGAAGATAGAGTCGCTTCACGACTCGCCGCCAGCGCCACTGGCGCCGTCATCACCGTCGGTGGCGCCGGGGCCGGTCCTGGCGCCGGCGGAAGGCGAGCGCGAGAAGACGTACCCCACCCCGCGCACGGTCAGGATCCGGCGGGGGTGCCGCGGATCGTCCTCGATGGCCTGCCGGATCCGCGAGACGTGCACGTCGATGCTCCGGTCGAAG
>JAJDXW010000305.1 GCA_022823045.1 Gammaproteobacteria bacterium | reverse complement strand
GCCGCGAGAGCATCGGTGGCCTGCGAGGTCGGAGCAGACGCGATCCGGTTGATCAGCCCGCGGACGAGATCCGACATTGAATTCAGAGGGCCAAGGGCAGGCCGGTGGACGGAACCGATCAACCGGACCAGAAGTTGCAGCGCCGGAACATCCAGGCACCAGCTCAGGGAGGAGAAGGGCGTATCGCCGGCTCGGCTCACGAAGTCCGCCAGATGCCGGGCCCGGCGCTCGTTGCCGTCGACGTACTCCTCCAGCCTCTCGCGGTACGAAGCCGCGGAATCTGCGGAGGCCGAGTTCGCCGAAGCCAGAAGCCCGGCCACCAGCCAGCAGACCCGCTGGGCGGCGCCCATGCTGCGGCGGGCGAGCTTCCTGTCGATCGATTTCAGCACATCCGCCGCATCGCAGTGCAGGAGCGCGGTGCGAAGCAGACAGCTCAGGTCACCGAGCCGTTCCGCCGTACAACGCACGGGAAATGCATCGAGCATGGGAAGGGAAGCCAGTCGTGCAACCGCCACGCTGTCTCCGAGCTTGTAGATCCCCGAAAGCCGTCGTTTGCCGTTCCGCATCTCCGCCCGGGTCAGCGCGATCAGGACATCGGCGGCGATGTCGGGGTGCGACGCCAGCAACGGTCCGTACCAGCCGGGTGACCGATCCGCGGGAGATGTCGTATAGTGGAATGCAAACGCCTGCCGTATCCGGATCTCGTCCCGCTCGACCCGCTCCGCCCGCGTCCCCGGTGCAAGCACCTCCATTCCGGCCAGAAACGGAAACGCCAGACGGTGGCGCCGCTGTTCGGAGTGGAGACGGACGATCTCCGACGGGTTCGGAACGTCCGGGCGGCCGACCGTTTCGCGCAAGGCGTCCAGAACGGCCTGGACCGGGTCGTCGTCGCCGGGCAGGTCGTCATCGCCGAGGAGGCATCGAAGTCGAGCCTCCGGGGTGTCTCCTTCGACGCCGACGTACCCTCCGAACCAAGCTAGGGCGAGCTGTTCGATAAGCGCCGGATCGCCCCGTCCCTCGCGCAGGGACGCTTGCTGCGATGTCACGGCCTCACGCCATTCCCGGCGCTCCCGTTGCCTCCTCCTGTTCCGGGCTGCATCCAACATTTCGTCTTCCTGTCGGATCCGTGCGTCCTGTGCGTCGTACCCTTCCAGGACGGCCAGACGTTCGGCGAACATCCGCCGTAGAGCCGCATTCGCGGCGATGCGTTCCTCGACGACCTCTCTGGAAAGCCCTTCCTCATGCTGGCGGCGGTGCACGGAGTGAGCGACCTCATGCACGAAGTATTCGGCGACCTCTTGGTCGGCCGCCGCGACCGCCTGCTCCAGGCACCAGTCCGCGTAGTCGGCCGGCCACCCGGCGCGAAAGAGCCTTCGTACGACGGGTCGCATGCAGCGCCGGAAGTCGGGTGACCCGGCGCAATGCGCCGCGCCTGTCGCAATGATCGCCTTCTGCACGTCGGGGTGTGCGGTCAGCCATTCCCCGACGGGTTCCTCGTCTCCCGGCGAAGCACCGAGCCGAGGATCCGATGCAACCCCCAGCCAGTCGAACAGGCGCCGTGGAGACACCTTCTCCGGCGATATCGCGAGAAAGCGGGCCAGCAGGGTGAGCGGGATCACACCCCCGTCCAATGGATTGAATGTTCCAGCGGGGTTGTCTCCCAACACGGGAAGGAAATCTTCGAACCGCTCTGTGAGTTCATCGAGAAGCTCGCCGAGCTGGGAACCCGTCGACTCCTTCGGAACATGGTATTTCCAGAACGACCAGTATCTCCCAAAGATTGAACGGTCGTCAGGAGTCTTCAGATGCCGAAGAATCTCCGATGCGGACAGGTTGGCCGGATAGAGTGCGATCAGCAGGGAGCCCAGGAATTCGTCGTCCGGGTCCGAAACCGCGCCTGCCCGAACATCCGCGAGCAACGCTTTCAGCCCGGCGGTGTCCGCATCCCGTCCACGATGCTGGATAAGCGCATCGAGAGCCAGGCGCCTGACCCCCGACCATCGGCTGTCATCCTTCGCGATCTCCATGAGGAGGCCGGCAACCGCCGGGATGGGCTGACCCTGAATCAGCGATCCGAGCAGAAACGACACGAACATTTGTCCGGCATCGTCCCGCCGCGGGTCGCGCAGATGGCTACGGAAGACCTCCTCCATGTCGACGGCTGCGAGACTTCCGAGCCGGGGATCGAGCCCGGCCGTGTTCCGGGACCAGGGATTGCGCCCCGTCTCCCGCTCCAGGCAGTTCAGCACCCGGCGCTTCTCGTCCCGGGAGAACCCTCGGACGTCGCCATAGAGGATCGTGCCGAGCGGATCACGCTCGACGATCTCCGCACGGCTCGCCTTGCCGTGCACCGCGAGCCACGCGGAGAGGCCGCGCAGCTCCGAGACGACACCACCGTCCCCACCCGTCATCAGAGCGAGTACCCGCCGCACCGGAAGGCCCGCGTCGATCGACTTCGCGAGGTGTCTTGCAGCGAGAAACTCCGCGATCTGCCGGTGAGCCGGGACCCGGTGGTTCTCGGCGGACCACTCGAACAGTCGGGTGCCCAGCGCATGGCAAAGCGTCCACTTTTGCGAGCGGTCGCCGGATACGTCGTCCAGTTCGAGGTGGTCGCCATCGGATTCGCCGCCGTGCAAGACGTAGCCCGCGCGACCGGTCAGAAGCTGAACGGCGCAGAGCCGCTCCGCCGCGCTCAGCAGCTCGGACGGTGGCGGAGCGGCTCGGTTCGCTAGCCGATGGCCACGATTGGGTTCACGGACAAGCCGCTCGCATGCAAGCTCGAACGTCTCCTTGCGGGTCTCCGGCCAGGTCCCTCCCCGGACCGCCTTCGCCAGCATCTCCAGGTTCTGCGGATTGGCGAGCAGGGTGTCGATTCCTCGTTCACGGGCCGTCGCGACGAAGGCGTCCGCGTCTTCGATGCCGAGATTTTTGGTCAGAATCTTGCGAATATCGTCGTCGGACAGCGGGTCGAGCCGCAGCACCTTGATCCCGCTGTCGCTCGCCACCCTTGCGAGATGGGTCCGGTCGTTGGCCCCGAACCAGTCCGCTTCGCGGCAGGAGAGTCGGAACCCGGGACACCCGAGCGCATCGAGCTTGGCACAAATGGCATCCAGCGGCGTGAGCCCGTCCGCCGCCCCCGCCCGTCTCTCGTCGAGCCCGTCGATGAACAGGGTGGTGTCGTGCCACTCCGGTGTGTTGCTAATGTCGAATGTCAGGAACTCACGTGCAGTGACGTAGTGGCAGCCATCGCGTTCGGCTTCGATCGTGAAGACCTTCGTCTTGCCCGCACCGGGAGCACCGAGCAGCACGTAGGCGGCGCTCTCCCGAAACGCTTCCAGCGGACGGGAGCGCCCGGAGTCGGACGGCGCGCCTTCAGCTTCATCCCGATCCCCCCAGCCGTTGTCGAATCCTCCCGTGGCGCGTGTGGCCACTGCCTCGCGCTTGATGATCTCCTCCCACACCGAGTCCTTCGTGTCGGCAAATCCGTCCGCAGAGCGTGCGGTTCCTGCTTCGGTGCTCTCGTCACCGATCTCGGTGCACGTGCGCGGCACGATGATGTTCATGAGCCTTCGAGCCACTCCGGGGCCGGTGCCGACAGGAACTCCGAGAGAGGGATCCCACCGTCCCCGACGAGGATGGTGCGTGCGCCGTCGAACCGCTGGCGGAACTCGTCGAGTCCACTGGCGGAGCCCGCCCGGCGCGCACCGCTCTTGACCTCGATCGCAGCGAGCCTCGGTCCGCGCGCCAGGACGAAGTCCACCTCGTGACCTTGATTTCTCCAGTAATGCAGGCGAACCTCGGGCACGCCGGAATTGAACAGATGCGCGCCCACCGCGCTCTCCACCAGACGGCCCCAGAAGCTGCGATCGGCCTTCGCCTCTTCGAACGTGTATCCGGAGAGCGCCGACATCAGCGCGGTGTCGAGCACGTTGAGCTTGGGTGTAGAGGCCCGGCGGCGGTGGGCGCCACCCGCGTAGTTCGGCAGGCCAGCGATCAGGCCGGCGTTGGCGAGCAGGTCCAGATAACGGGCAAGGGTGGTGGTGTTGCCGGCGTCCTGAAGCTGGCCGAGCATCTTCGTATAGGAGAGGATCTGCCCGGAGTACTCGGCCCCGAGCTGGAACAAACGCTTCAGCAGCACCGGCTTGTCCACCCGCTGCATTGCGAGTACGTCGCGCTCGATGTTCGGCTCGACTACCGCGTCGGTCACGTAGGCGCGCCAGCGGCGCTGCTCGCGGACGAGTGACGCGGCGCCCGGGTACCCCCCGAAATAGACGTAGGCCGGAAGGTCGAAGTCGAAGGCGGCGGACATCTCGGCAAACGACCAGTGCGTGAGGCGGATGGTCTCGTATCGCCCGGCGAGACTCTCGGTCATGCCGCGCTGCAAGAGCAGCGGCGCCGAGCCCAGCAGGACGACGTGGAGGCGCCGGCCGTGGTACCGGTCCGCGTCCCGGAGTCCCTTGACCGTCTCGGACCAGCCGGGAATCTTCTGGATCTCGTCGAACGCCAGGACGCAGCCCCGCTCCGAGCGATCGGCACCCACGCGGGCGCGTTCCCACTGGCGCACCAGCCACCTCGTGTCCTTCGAGCCGGAGATCGAAGAGAGGGGGTCGTCCGGGATCGCGAACGTGCTCTCGCCGCCGCCGGGGAAGGGTGGGAGCACCGGCGGGTCGGGCTCGTCGACAGGGAGGTAGAGAAAGGGCCGGTCGAGCCTTTCCAGGGCCTGCCGTACCAGCGTGGTCTTCCCGGTCTGGCGAGGGCCCGTGATGAGGATCAGTCGTTCAGGAGGCTCGTCCAGTCGGTCGAGCAGTGTCGAGATCGGTTCGCGCGCATAGGTCACGGCAGCTCAGGTTACATAATTGAGTAATCTTACTCAATAGATGCATTGCTACCCTGCGGCGGCCCATGGAGGCAGGTGTCGAGAATGGCGAGTACCTCGTCGAGATGGGACGTGGATGTCTTCTCGACGAATCTGGCCTTCCGGCTGGCGTAATCGACGGACTTGATCTGCTCCACCACGACGTAGCCGGTCAGGGACGACGCGTCCGGAACTGGTAAATGAAAGGGTATCTCCCTACCTTGGTCAGCGTGGTCTCTCTCCGGTCCGGTATATCCCCTGTATAGCCTGCTTCAAGGAACGGATGCAATGCCGGCATTCCGGCCATGCGCCCGGAACGGTGGATTGCCTCCATCGTTTGACGACTCGGCGGAAGACCGGCTCGTCGCGGATCGAGCGCGCCGTCCGGGGGCGGGGAGGTATCGTCCCTCTCAGGGGTTGGTAACGGAGTTGCCTGACGGTGGCGCGTCCGGGGGGCGGAGGCGGCCTTTGATCACCTTGCGAGTCGGGGTGAGGGGCATTTCCTCCACGACCTCGAGGCGTTCGGGCAGCTTGAACTTCGCGATTCCGTGGCCGAGGAGGAAATCGCAGATCGCCTCCAGCGTGACCGACTCCCCCGGCCGCGGGACCACGTAGCAGCAGGCGCGCTCGCCGAGGCGCTCGTCCGGTACCGGCGCGATCGCGCACTGGAGGACGGCGGGCAGGCTCTCGACGAGCAGCTCGACCTCCTGCGGGTTGTACTTGACGCCGCCCCGGTTGATGACGTCCTTGAGGCGGCCGGTGAGGGTGACGTTGCCGGCCTCGTCCATCCGTGCCGTGTCGCCGGAGCGGAACCACCCGTCCGCGGTGAACGCGGCGGCGGTCGCCTCGGGGTTCTCGAAGTAGCCGGCGAAGACCGAGGGCCCCCGCGCCTGGATCTCTCCCTCCTCGCCGCGGGGGACCTCCCGGCCGTGTTCGTCGGCGATGCGCACTTCCGTACCCGGCGAAGCGCGTCCGGCGCTTCGGGCGGCGAGATCCGCCCCGTCGCCGATGCGGGTGTAGAGCCCGGCCTGGAGTTCGGTCATGCCCCATAGCTGACAGACCTGGCCGTTCGGGAGGCGCGGGGCGAGGGCGCGCACCAGATCCGGGGGGACCGCCGCCCCGGCGAGCACGACGAGGCGGACCGAAGAGAGCTCCATCCGCTCGAGGAGTCCCGTCCCGACGCACGCCGCGAGGTGGGCGGGCGCGAGGAAGAGATGGGTCGGGCGGAGCCGCTCGAGCGCGTCGGCGAGGGCAGGGGGCGAGAAGGCGGGGAGGAGGGCGTTGGCGGCGCCCGCCGCGAGCGCGATCTCCACCGAGTAGAGCGCGTAGAGATGTCCGAACGGCGCCGCGGAGAGGACCACGTCCCCCGCCCGGAGGTCGTGCTCGGGGATGCCGACACGGGCGTTGGAGAGCATCTGGTGGTAGTTGAGGGGGACGCCCTTGGGGTTCGACGTGGTCCCGGAGGTGTAGAGGAGGAGAAACGGGTCCGCCGCCGTCGGCTCCCGCCAGTCGCGGGGGAGGGGCGGCCCGCCGGCCGCGAGCTGATCCCACGAGAGTGCGCCGGGCGTCTCCGCGCCGACGACCACCGCGGTCTCGAGATGGGGAAGCTCCTCCCGGTGCCTGGCCAGCCAGTTGGCGGGGGAGAAGTCGCCGATGCGATCCGGCGCGACCAGCATCCTTGCCCGCGAGTGCCGGAGCTGCGCCGCGAGCTCCGCGCCGCGGAAGCTCATGTACAGGGTCGTCGTCACCGCTCCGAGGGCGCTCACCGCGAGGAGGATCTCGATGTGCTCACGGACGTTCGCAAGCTGGACGGCGACCACGTCCCCCGGCCGGACCCCGGCGTGGTGGAGCCCTCGGACGAGCGATTCGACGCGCCCTTCGAGGGCGGTGTTCGAGACCGTCCCCCGCTCGTCGACGAGGGCCGTCCCGTCCGGGTCCGTGCGGGCGTTGCGCCGGAGCCAGCCGGAAAGGGTGTCCGAGCCCCACCACCCCTGCTCGACGTAGGTGCGAACCCGCTCCGGGTCGAGGGAGAAGGCGGCGCGGAGCGCGAGCGCCTCCTCGCTGAACCGGAAGTGGTCCTGGAACGGGACGAACCGTTCCTCGCGATAGCGCCGGCCGCCGCCGAGCGCGTTCAGCACGGGGTAGTGGCCGGTGCGGAAACGCCGCCGCTCCTCGAGATTGCGGATGAGGGTCACCTGGGCGGGGGTGAGTCCGATCCGCTCCGCGATCTCGGCGTCCCCCATGCCGAGCTCGTGGCGGTGCGCCTCGATTGCCGCGAAGTCCTTCTCGCGGACCGGGTCCCCCCGCCGGGTCTGGAGGTTGTTGCTGAGGGCGAAGACGGTCTCGCCGTAGGCGGCGACCATCTCGTCGGTCACCCCGAGTTGCTCCCGGGTGAGGCCCTGGGTCATCGGTCGGTCCCCGCCCTGGCCTCGGACCCCGCCCCGGCCCCGGCCTCATCCCGGGGCGGGACTCCGGCGGCCCGGGCGCGGCGGATGGGATCCGCGAGCTCCGCCCCGGTCGCGATGGGGCACACGCGCATGCACTCGAAGCACTGGGCGAGGAGGCCGCCCGACCCGACGGACATCTTGTACCAGAGCATCTTGTGGTCCGGGTCGAAGAGGGCGTCGCGGCGCCCCGCTTCGTCCTCCGCCGCCATCGCGTCGGCGAGGATCGCGGGGACCGCCTCGTACTGCTGCGACATCTCCGCGCAGGCGGCCATGTCGTAGTGCATCTCCTCCTGGCGGCCCTCGGCGTCGATCTTCCCCGAGAGGCACTGCACCGGGCAGAACTTCATGCAGGGGGTCTGTCCGAGCCTGCGGTACATGTCGACGCACGACGGCGCCGGGCACGGGTTCTCGGCGAGCGGCTCGTCCGGGGGGAGTTCGAGCTCGGTCATTACCGAGGCGAAGTACATGTAGCCGAACTCGGGATGGAGGAGGATATCTCCGGCGAGCGACCGCGCCCCGAGCCCGGCGAGCTCCGCGTGGAGCTTGAGGCTCTGGAGGGGGATCCGCGGCCCCTCCTCGTTGTCGAGGTCGGGCGGGCAGTAGATCGACGGCACCTGGAACCGGCTCTCGATGAAGAAGGCGAGGGCGTACGAGCAGGAGTAGGCCCGCGTCTCGGTGGACCCGAAATAGGCCATCGCCTTGGCCGGCACCCGCCATGTGCCCTGGGTCTGGCCGCCGACGCCGATGGCGATGACGGAGCGGACCCGGGGCATGAGGTCGGTCGGGCGGTGCCCGGCGGGCGCGATCCGCTCGATGGCCTCGAGGTCGGCGACGCCGACCGCGAGGGCTCCCCGCTTCCGGGCGTAGGCGAAGATCTCGGCCTTGGCTTGCGACGAATCGATCTCCGGCCGCTCGACCATTGGCGCCTCCTCTCGCGGCGGACGGACGGGGGACCGCGCGGGCGGGCGGGTGACCGCTCCGCCCCGGACCCCAGGCCCGATGCGGGGAGTATCCCGGCCCGGGCGGCGACGCGTCAAACCGGCGGGCCCGTGCTGCGCGCCCGGGAGCGCCCCGGATCCGGCACCGCGTGTGATGCCTGTTCGGGGGCGAGTGCATCCCGCCCGCCTGCGCCTCCCGGGAGCACGGCCTCCAGCCCACCTCGGCGCCTCACGCGGCGGTGCCGGGCCGAGGGTGTATCGCCGGCCGGAACCGCGCGCGGGAAAGGATGCCCGCGCCCAGGAGAGGCGGCGCCGTTCCGCGGTATGCCACCGCCGCGTTGCGAGGCGGTTGTCGTGGCCGCGTCGCTCCCTATCATGCGGGGACGGGCCGGGCAGTGCCGGCCGGAGAGGAGGAGAAGCGATGCCGAACGTCCATGGCCGTGCGCTCTCGCGCCGCGAGCTCGCCCGCCGGCTGAGCCGGCTCGACGCGATCGCGGGGGTGCGGCTCGTGACCCTCGGGGACGGGGCCGAACGGGGCGTGCGGGTGCTCGAGTTCCGGACCGGCACCGGGCTCGACTTCGACGTGATGGTCGACCGGTGCATGGATATCGGGGCGGTCCGCTACCGTGGGGCGTCGATCGGCTGGCAGTCCCCGACCGGGTTCCGCTCTCCCTGGCTGCACGACCCGGAGGGGGAGCGCGGCCTCGGGTTCCTCCGCTCCTTTACCGGATTCATGAATACCTGCGGCCTCGACCACGCGTTCTTCATGGAGAGTCGGTCCGCCGAGCACTACGCCTATCCGGCCCGCGAGGCAGTGGATCACCCCCTCCACGGGCGGTCGGCGCTGACCCCGGCGCGGCTCGCGGGGTACGGCACGCGCTGGGAGGGCGACGAGTGCGTGCTCTGGGCCGAGGGGGAGGTGATCCAGGCCGCGATGTTCGGTGAGGACCTGCACCTAGTTCGGCGCATCGAGGCGCGTGTGGGCGGGAGCGGGTTCACCGTCCAGGACCGGGTCGAGAATCGCGGCTTCGCGCGCACCCCGCACATGCTTCTCTACCACGTGAACCTCGGCTGGCCGCTCCTCGACGAGGGGAGCGAGTTCCGCGCGCCGGTGGAGCGGGTGATGTGGCGAAGCCACGAGGCGTACCGGAACGGGGTCGGCTACCGGACGATGCCGCCGCCCCAGCCGGTGGAGTTCGTCGAGCAGGTCCACACCCACGAGGTGGCCGCGGAGGCGGACGGCACGGTTCCCGCCGCCCTCGTCAACCGGCGGCTCGATCTCGGGGGCGGCGGTGGCCCCGGCCTCGCATTCCTCATCGAGTACGACCGGAGCGAGCTCCCGGTGCTCCTCGAGTGGCAGAGCGTGCGCGAGGGCGGATACGTCGTCGGCATCGAGCCCTCCACCGCCCACCCGGGCGGCGCGGCCCTCAACGAGGAGCACGGGCTCCTTCGCCACCTCGACCACGGGGAGACGCGCCGGTATCGCCTGCGGTTCTCGGTCGTGGCGGGGGCATCCGCGGTCGCGGCCCTCGAGGCGCGCATCGACGCGGCGCACCCGCAGCTCGCGGACGAGTTCCCGGAGCTGGCCGGGATCGGTTGAGCGGCAGATTCA
Organism: Gammaproteobacteria bacterium; assembly: GCA_022823045.1. Classification (GTDB taxonomy): domain Bacteria; phylum Pseudomonadota; class Gammaproteobacteria; order HK1; family HK1; genus JAJDXW01. The sequence continues at coordinate 195 of JAJDXW010000305.1, read as the reverse complement.
GACCGACCGGCGGCGCGATCCGCGCCCGGGAACCGTTCCGGCCGGGAATGCCGCGGATCGCGCTGCCCCCCCGAGCGTTGGCGACGAACCCCCCAGAGGCCGCGCCGGCCGCCCCGATTGGTTTTCCGGTCCCGGAATCGGTCAGAATCGCGGAATCCGAACACCGGCTTCCAGGGGAAGGGTCATGAATGAAAT
>JAJDXW010000237.1 GCA_022823045.1 Gammaproteobacteria bacterium | reverse complement strand
AGGACGTGCTCCTCGAGATCGGGGCCCGCCTCGGGCTCCCGGGCCTCGTCCACGACGACGGGACGCCCCGCTACCCGGGCGGCTACCCCGACTTTCTCGCCAACCACGAGTACCGGCCGGGGGTAGGCTCCCTCGCGGGCTGGCGGGGCACGGCCGGCAAGGCGCACGGCACCGGGGAGCCGAACCCCGACCAGCTCGCCCGCTACGTCGAGAACGGCTGCTTCTGGCAGGACGAGCTTCCTCCCTCGGCGCGGTACTTCAAGCACTTCAACCGCGACTACCTCGCCTACGCGAAGCGCATGGGCCTCGTCGGGTCCGAGGACCCGGTGTACCTCCAGCTCTATTGCGAGCCGCTCCAGCGCTTCCGGCTCGCCGCGCGCGGGCACGGGGAGGTGCAGCCGCCCGAGGAGCACCGCGCCCGGGTCGAGCGCTACTTCGACCCCCTCCCGTTTTGGTACGAGCCCTTCGGGTCGGCGGAGGTCGGGGCCGGGGCGGGTACCGCGAACGGGGAGGGGGTCTGGCCGCTCCACGCGGTGACCCAGCGCCCGATGGCGATGTACCACTCGTGGGGCTCGCAGAACGCATGGCTCCGTCAGCTTCACGCGAGCAACCGCCTCTATGTGCCTGATTCGGTGGCGGAGGCACTCGGGGTCGAGGACGACGGCTGGGTGCTCGTGGAGAGCCCGAACGCCACCGTGCGAGCGCAGGTGAAACGGATGCGGGCGGTCAACGAGCACACCGTGTGGACGTGGAACGCGATCGGGAAGCGGCGGGGGGCGTGGAACCTCGCGCCGGACGCACCGGAGGCGACCCGCGGCTTCCTCCTCAACGACCTCATCGCGGAGCTTCTCCCCGAACGCGACGGCGGCTACCGCTACGCGAACGCGGACCCGATCACGGGGCAGGCCGCGTGGTACGACCTGCGCGTGCGGCTTCGTCCCGCCGACGGCCCCGGAGACCGGGCGCCGGCCCTTCCCTCGCCCCCCGGGTCCCCGGTCCGTCCGGCCGTGCTTCGCTTCGGTGAGCAGTTCCGGCGCGGACGGGGCGGCGGCAATGGGCGGGGCGGGTCCGAGGGGGTACGTTCGTGACCGCGCTCCCCGCTTCGACCCGCCGCAAGCTCGGCCTCGTCATCGACCTCGACACCTGCGTCGGCTGCCATGCCTGCGTCGTCCACTGCAAGGAGTGGAACACCGGCGGCTACCCCGCGCCACTCTCGGACACCGACCCCTACGGGGCGGACCCCACCGGGACGTGGCTCAACCGGGTGCACTCCTACGAGGTGGACGCCCCCGGCCGCGCGTCGCGAGTCGTGCACTTCCCGAAGTCGTGCCTGCACTGCGAGGACGCCCCCTGCGTGACGGTGTGCCCGACGGGGGCCTCGTACAAGCGCGCCGAGGACGGGATCGTCCTCGTGGACGAGGACCAGTGCATCGGATGCAAGCTCTGCGCCTGGGCCTGCCCCTACGGAGCGCGCGAGTTCGACGGCGGCACCGGGGTGATGAAGAAGTGCACCCTTTGCATCGATCGGATCTACAACGACCATCTCGCGGACCCGGTGCCCGCCTGCGTGTCGACGTGCCCGGCCCGGGCCCGGCACTTCGGGGATCTTGCGGATCCCGAGTCCGAGGTGTCGCGGCTCGTCGCGGAGCGCGGCGGCTACGAGCTCATGCCGGAGACGGGCTGCCGGCCTACCAACCGCTACCTGCCGCCACGTGACACCCGGGCGGCGTCCGCCACCGGAGCGGGCGGGGAGGGCGGCGCCGCGGGATCCGCTCCGGCCCTCGCCGACGCCCCCGCCGAAGGCGGATTCCTCGGCTGGATTGACCGGCTCCTCTCCGCCGCCGAGAGCCGGTAGGGGTCGCGCGCGATGAACGTTCCGGCCGGTGCGACCGGGCCGAGGTCCTGAGCACGCCGTGCACCCCGCCTACTCCATCATCTTCTTCACCGTCGCTTCCGGGACCGGCTACGGGATCCTGTGCGCGCTCGGACTTCCAACCGCGATGGGCCTGCCGACGGCCATTGCCCTCTGGCACGGTCCCGCCTTCGCCGCCGCGCTCCTCCTCTCCCTCGCGCTCGTGAGCGCGGGTCTCGTCTCCTCCGCCTTTCACCTCGGCCGCCCGGAGCGGGCCCTCCAGGCGTTCACCCAGTGGCGGACCTCCTGGCTCTCCCGCGAGGCGTGGTTCGCCGCCCTCACGTACGTGCCCGCAATCGGGCTCGGCATCGGGTGGTGGCACGGGGACTCCGACGGATGGCGCTGGTGGGGTGTTCTCCTCACCGCCGGCGCGATCGCGACGGTGTACTCGACGGCGATGATCTATCGCAGCCTCGCGGCCGTCCCGCGCTGGTCGAACCACTGGGTGCCCGTCAACTACCTGCTCCTCGCCGCCGCGAACGGCACGGTGTGGCTCGCGTTCATCTCCGCTCTCTTCGGTCACGCGGCGGCGACGCCGGCAATCGCGGTCACCGCGAACCTCGCGCTCGCGTTCGCCGCCGCCGCCAAGTGGCGGTACTGGCGCGCGGTCCGCGGGCTTCCCGTCGAGAGCACGATCGGGAGCGCAACCGGGCTCGACCGACTTGGCTCCGAGGCACGGGTCCGCGCCCTCGACCCGCCCCATACCGAGCCCAACTGGCTCCAGCGGGAGATGGGCTACCAGGTGGCACGCCGCCATGCCGAACGGCTGCGCACGCTCGTCTGGATGCTCGCGTTTCTCGTGCCGAGCGGGCTCTGCGTGGTCGGGTGGTTCGGCGACGCTCCGGGCCGGGCCGCGGTCACCATCGCGCTCGGTCTCGCGGCGGTGAGCGCGAGCGCCGGGATCCTCGTCGAGCGCTGGCTCTTCTTCGCCGAAGCGGAGCACAAGATGACCCTCTACTACGGAAACCCGCGCGTATAGCGGCCCGACCCCCGGCCATCCGCGCCCATGTCGCGGCGGGCCGCCGGCGGCGCAATCACGGTGCTTCAGGAGATTGGAGACATGGATACGGCCTTTCAAAGTGCGGCGTCACTTGCCGCGGACCTTCGAGAGCGACGGATCGGCTGCCTGGAGCTGCTCGACCACTTCATCGCCCGGGTCGAGCGCTTCAACCCGGACTTGAACGCCATTGTGGTGTCCGACTTCGAGCGGGCCCGCGGGCGGGCCCGGGACGCGGACGCGGCCCTCGCCCGGGGCGAGACATGGGGGCCGCTCCACGGCCTGCCCATGACCGTCAAGGACTCCTACGACGTCGCGGGACTTCCCACCACCTGGGGGGTGCCCGAGCTTCGGGACAACGTCCCGACGACGAACGCGGTCGCCGTCGACCGGCTGCTCGCGGCGGGGGCGGTCATCTTCGGCAAGACCAACATCCCCTTCAACCTCGCCGACTTCCAGAGCTACAACGACATCTACGGGACCACGAACAACCCCTGGGATCTCGATCGGGTCCCCGGGGGGTCCTCTGGCGGCGCCGCGGCGGCCCTCGCGGCCGGGCTCACCGGGCTCGAGGCGGGGAGCGACATCGGGGGCTCCATCCGCAACCCCGCCCATTACTGCGGCGTGTATGGCCACAAGCCCACCTGGGGGATCCTCCCGCTCCGCGGACACGCCAAGCCCGGGGTGCTCGCGCCGACGGACATCTCGGTCGTCGGCCCGCTCTCTCGCGACGCCGGGGACCTCGCGCTCGCCCTCGACGTGATGGCGGGGCCGGATCGGATCGAGGCGAACGGGTGGAAGCTGGAGCTGCCGCGGCCGGAGGGCCGGGGCCCGGGCGACTGGCGGATTGCGGTGTGGGCGGACGATCCGTTCTGCCCGGTGGATCGGGTGGTCCGCGACGCGGTCGTTCGAGCCGCGGACGCCTTCCGGGCGGCGGGGGCGAGCGTCGATTTCGACGCGCGCCCCGGGTTCGAGCCGGCGGAAGCGGAAGAGGTCTACCTGGGTCTCCTCCAGACCGCGCTCTCCGCGCGCCACAGCGACGAGGAGTTCCGGAAGTCCCTGGAGCGGGTCGCCGCCCTCGGCGACGAGGATACTCCCCGCGCCCGCCGCCTCCGGGCGGGGACGATGCACCACCGGGACTGGATCCTCACCCATGAGCGCCGCACCCGCCTTCGCTGGGCGTGGCGCGACTTCTTCGACGGCTTCGACGCGCTCCTTTGTCCGATCGCGTGCATCCCCGCCTTTCCCCACGACCAGCAGCGCGACATGGATGCGCGCCGGATCACCGTCAACGGAGAGGATCGCGAGTACTGGGACCAGCTCTTCTGGGCCGGGCTGACCGGCGTCGCGTTCCTTCCCGCCACCGTCGCCCCCGCCGCCTCCGAGGGTCTCCCCATCGGGGTCCAGATCGTGGGACCGGAGGGCGGCGACCACGCGACGATCGAGATCGCCCGCCAGCTCGGGGACCTCATCGGAGGATTTCGTTCGCCGCCCGGATACGACTGACCTGGTATACCCCGCCGGGGTGCGACGCGGGCTCGCCGACGGGGCCGGCCGCGGCCCGGATCTCGCTCCGCTCGGGACCATGGACTTGCCGCCCGAGGCGCGCCGGATCCAGGACGCTCCCGGTCCCGGGAACCCGTTCTCTTCGGCGCGGTCCGATTTCCAAAAAAATCAACAAAAATAGAGGATTACGAGCCAGCAGACCTTCCTTTCGGTCGCCTGCTATACGACTAATTCCATGCTGATCAAACAGTTGGTTCGATCGCAGGGAGTCGGAGACCTGGATGCTTGACACCCCGCCGACCGCGCGGCCACACTTGGATTCGAGGTACACAGGCAATCAACCGAATTTTCAGGAGGAAGGCATGAAGGACATCAAGAAATTCCAGCAGATGCATCGCGACGGGCGGATCAACCGTCGGGAGTTTCTCGCCGCCATGAGCGCTCTCGGGGTGTCGGCCACCGCCGCGGGCAGCTTCCTCACCTCGTCGAAG
>JAJDXW010000180.1 GCA_022823045.1 Gammaproteobacteria bacterium | reverse complement strand
TGACGCACCTGACCGCGGCGACCGCGCTCAAGCAGATGGACCGCGAGTTCGAGTCCGTGTCCGCCTCGTTGAAGGTGCCGCTCGCAAGGAGCTTCTGGCGCGTCACGATGCCGGTCTGCATGCCGGCCATCTTCGATATCTCGATCTACCTGTTCCTGAATTCCATGACGACCGTTTCCGCGGTGATCTTCCTCTACGGGCCGGCCACCAAGGTCGCCTCCGTCGCCGCCATCCACCTGGATGATTCCGGCGAGACGGCCGCCGCCGCCGCCATGGCCATGCTGATCGTCTACGCCTGCATCGTCGTGCGGGTCCTGCACGTCATCGTCACCGAGCGGCTGCTGTACCGCCTCCAGGCCTGGCGCCGACGATAGAACGATGGCAGGTCAGAACTTCGAGACGGAGGTCTCCTTGTCGGTGATGAACTCGAGGAGGGCCGGCTGTCCCTCGCGGGTCGCCCGGATCCCCCGTTCGATGGCGGGCACGATCTCCCCGGGTTCCGTCACCCGCTCGCCGAAGGCGCCGAACGCGCGCGCCATCGCCGCGTAGTCGCCGGAGATGTCGGTGCTGCGGTACTTCTCCGTCGAGACGGGCATCACCTTGAGCTCGATCGCCATCGAGAAGTTGTTGAGGAGGACGGAGAGGATCGGGATCCGCTCGCGCACCGCGGTCTCGAAGTCCATGCCGGTGAAGCCGATCGCCGCGTCCCCCCACACGTTGATGCAGAGCTTGTCGGGGGCCGCGAGCTTCGCCCCCATCGCGAGCCCGAGCCCGTAGCCGAGCTGGGTGGTCTTGCCCCAGCCGAGGTAGCTGAGCGGCTCGGTGCTCACCCAGAACGGGGAGAGCTGGTCACGGGGGCTCCCCGCGTCGTGAGTGATGATGGTGTTCGCGAGGTCGACGGTGCGGGCGAGTTCGGCGAGCACCCGGTAGGGGGAGAGGGGCGCCGAGTTCGAGCCCCGCTTCGGCTCCCACTCCGCGAGCCACTCGTCGCGGATGGATGCGATCCGGGCCGAGACCGGGGCGGCGTCGCGCGCCTCCTTGCCGCGGAGCCGATCCGCCACCGCCTCGTTGAGGGCGTCGAGGGTGAGGCCGGCGTCGCCGACGAGGGCGTGGTGGGCGCGCACGTTCTTGTTGATATCGACGGGGTCGAGGGTCGCGTGGACGATGGTTGGGCCCACCGGCATGTCCACCCCGAAGTTGGTCTTGGTGAAGCTGCACCCGATGCCGAAGACGAGGTCCGCCTCATTCAGGAAGGTGTGGACCGGCTTCGGGATCGCGAGCCCGCCGGAGCCGAGGGAGAGGGGGTGGTTCTCGGGGAACGCGCTCTTGCCCTGGAGGCTGGTGGTGACGGGGGAGGCGAGCTGCTCGGCGAGGCGCTTCAGGGCCGGCCAGGCCTTCGCGTAGTGCACCCCCTGGCCCGCGTAGATGACGGGGTGCTCGGCCTCGACGAGGAGGGCGGCAACCCGTTCCACGTCGTCCGGATCCGGACCCGAGCGGGTGCTCATGACCGGCTCGTAGTCGAGGGGCTCCGCGACCTCGTCCCCGAACACGTCGGCCGGCACCTCGACGACGGCGGGACCGGGCCGCCCGTTCCGGAGCTGGGTGAAGGCGCGGCGGAGCACGTTCGGGATCTCGGCCGCGCTCGTCACCGGCTCGCACGACTTGGTGACCGGGCGGAAGGCGGCGGTCGAGTTGAAGTTGGGGCGCACGTGGGCGATGTCCCGTGCGTAGCCCATCGGCATGACCAGGATCGGGACCGACTCGCCGAATGCCTGCGCGACCCCGCCGAAGGCGTTCTCGGCCCCCGGCCCGTGCTGCATCGCGAAGACCCCGATCCGGTCACCCGAGCTCAGGCGTGCCATCGCGTCCGCCATGTGGAGCCCGATCCGCTCCTGGCGGACGATGACGGGGCGGATGTCCGCCCGCGCGGCGTGCTCGAGGATGTGGTTCACCGGGTACCCGATGAGCGTGTCGACTCCCTCGCGCTTGAGGATCTCGGCGATCGCGTCGGCCGCTTTCATGCATGCATCTCCTGGCTTTGCCTTTCTTTGTCTTCGCCGGCGGGAGGCCGCACGTTCCGTGCGTTCCCGGTGGCGACTCTCGCGGTTGTACGCCTTGCGCGTGCTCCGGTCTCAGCTCCGCGCGCGGGCGCCCGTCGGGTCGTACATCGCGCGAAGGCTCGCCCGGGCCGGGATCCGATCGCCCCCGACGTCGATCTCGAACCGACCGCCCGCGATCCAGTCGGCGGTGACCGCCTCTTCCGCGCGCACATAGCCGAGCCCCACCGACCCCCCGAGGGTGTGGCCGTAGTTGCCGGAGGTGAGGTACCCGACCACCTCCCCGTCCCGGAGGACGGGCTCGTGGTGGTAGAGGATCGTCTCCGGATCCTCCAGCAGGAACTGGACGAGGCGCTTGGTGAGCGGCCGCTCGCGCTGGCGAAGGAGGGCGTCGCGGCCGATGAAGTCGATCGGCTTCTGGAAGTCGCAGACGAAGCCGACCCCCGCTTCGAGCGGGGTGTCCTCCTCCGCCACGTCGTGCCCGAAGTGGAGGAACTTCTTCTCGATGCGGCACGAATCGAGGGCGTGGAAGCCGGCGAGCCGGATGCCGTTGCCGTCGCCGTCCCCAGCCCCCCCGTCACCGTCCGTCAGCGCGTCGAAGACGTGGCGGGCTTCGGTCGCGGGCACGTAGAGCTCCCAGCCCCGCTCGCCGACGTAGGAGACGCGGGTCGCTCGCGCGAGGGTGCAGCCGATCTCCACCTCCCGCGAGGCGCCGAACGGGAAGCTCCCGGCGGACAGATCCTCGCCGGTCAGCGACTCGAGGTGGCCCTGGCTGCCCGGCCCCATCACCCCGAGGGTCGCCCACCCGGCGGTGATGTCCGCGACCACGCAGTCGGCCCCCTGGGGCACGTGGCGGCGGAGCCAGTCGAGGTCGCGGACCGCGCTCGCTGCCGCCGTCACCACCCAGTACCGGTGCTCGGCGAGGCGGGTGACGGTGAGGTCCGCCTCGATGCCCCCCCGTTCGTTCAGCCAGTGGGTGTAGACGATGCGCCCCGGCTCGACGTCCACGTTGGCGGTGCACACGCGCTGGAGCAACCCGGTGGCGTCGCGGCCTTCCACGAGGTACTTGGTGAAGCTCGACTGGTCGAAGAGGGCGACCCCCTCGCGCGCCGCGCGGTGCTCGGCCGCCGAGTGCTCGAACCAGTTCTGGCGGCCGAAGGAGTACTCGTAGGCCGGCTCGACCCCGGCCGGCGCGTACCAGTTTGGGCGTTCCCAGCCGGCCGTCTCCCCGAAGCAGGCCCCGCGCGCGGCGAGGCGCTCGTGGAGCGGGGAGTGGCGGACGTTCCGCGCCGTTTCGTACTGCCGGTACGGGTAGTGGCGCGCGTAGAGGAGCCCGAGGGTCTCGCTCACCCGCTCCCGGAGGTAGCGCCGGGTGTTCTGGACCGGGACCATCCGCCGGACGTCGTTGCCCGCGAGGTCGAGGGGGGCGTGCCCCCGCTCCATCCACTCCGCGACCGCCTTGCCGACCCCGCCCCCGGACTGGATCCCGACCGAGTTGAGGCCGCACGCGACGAAGAAGTTCCGGAGCCCCGGCGCCTCCCCGATGTGGAACTGGTCGTCCGGAGTGAAGCTCTCGGGGCCGCAGAAGAAGCTCCGCCAGCCGATCTCGCCGAGGACCGGGATCCGGTGCATGGCGTCCTCGAGGACCGGCATGAGCTGCTCCTCGGCGTGGCCCGGCAGCTCGTCGAAGCAGAAGTCGGCGGGAAGTTCGGAGACGTCGATCGGGCGGGCGACCGGCTCGAAGGCCCCGACGAGGAGGCTCCCCGCATCCTCGCGAATGTAGGCCGCGATGTCGTAGTCGCGAAGGGTCGGGAGGTCGGAGGGGAGGTCCGGGATCTTCTCGGTGTGGGCGTAGTAGTGCTCGCAGGCGTAGAGGGGCACGTTCACCCCCGCCATCCGCCCGATCTCCCGCCCCCAGAGCCCCGCGCAGTTGACCACGAAGTCCGCCTTGACGTCGCCCGCGTCCGTCCCGACCCCGGTGACGCGGCCGTTCTCGTGGTGGACGGCGGTGACCGTCACCCCCTCGAGGCAGCGCGCCCCCCGGCCGCGGGCGCCCCGGATGAGTGCCGCCACCACGTCGACGGGGCTCGCCCTCCCGTCCGTCGGCACCCAGGTCCCGCCGATGAGCCCGTCCTTGTTGATGAGCGGGTAGAGGGAGGCGATCTCGTCGGCCGTCACGAGGTGCACCTTCGTCAGCCCGAACCCGTTGTTCATCGCGGCGAGGCGCTTCAGTTCCTCGAAGCGGTCCCGGCTGTGGGCGATGGCGAGGCTCCCGACCGCCCGGAATCCGGTCGACTGGCCGGTCTCCTCCTCGATCTCGGTGAGGAGGTCGCGCGCGTAGACGAGGAGCTTCGCGAGGCTCTCGTGCGGGCGCACGGTCCCGATGAGGCCCGCCGCGTGCCAGGTGGTCCCGCCCGCGAAGCGCTCCCGCTCGAGGAGGAGCACGTCGCTCCAGCCGAGCTTCGCGAGGTGGTAGGCGGTGCTCGCGCCGATGACCCCGCCGCCGATGACGACGGCCGAGGCCCGTTCCGGTAGTGCTGGCTGCGCCATCTGGATCGTCTCCCGGATCTGGCCCTTGCGTGCGGCGGCAGCTTACCCGGCCGGGCCGCCGGCGGGACCGATGCCGCGCCGGCGGATCATGCTCCCGGCGCCGGCCGGACGGAAGAGGGGCCGGGGCGGCCCATGAAGTCGAAGTCGCAGCCGCGGTCGGCCTGCGTCACGGTGTCGAGGAAGAGGCGGAGGTAGCCGCGCTCCGACCCCGGGTGGGGCGGGGGCGGGGTCCACCGCTCGCGCCGTGCGGTGATCTCCTCCTCCGGCACCAGCAGGTCGAGGCGCCGCGCGCCGGCGTCGAGCCGGATCCGGTCGCCGGTTTCGACGAGGGCGAGAGGGCCCCCGATCGCGGACTCCGGGGTGACGTGCAGGACGATGGTGCCGAATGCGGTGCCGCTCATGCGCGCGTCCGAGAGCCGCACCATGTCCTTGACGCCGCGCGCCGCGAGCTTCTTCGGGATCGGGATGTAGCCCGCCTCCGGCATCCCGGGCGCGCCTTTCGGCCCCGCCCCGCGGAGCACGAGGACGTCGTCCGGCTCGACGTCGAGGTCCGGGTCGTCGACGCGCGCCGCGAGGTCCGCGAGCGAATCGAACACCACCGCGCGCCCCGTGTGGTCGAGGAGGCGGGGCGAGGCGGCGGAGTGCTTGATGACCGCTCCGCCGGGGGCGAGGTTGCCGCGGAGCACCGCCATCCCCCCCGACGGGTGGATGGGGTCGCTCCGGGTCCGGACCACCGTCTGCCCGGGGACGCGGTCGCCGATCTCGATGTTCTCGCCGAGGGTCCGGCCCGATACGGTGAAGGCTTCGGTGCGGAGCTCCGAGCGCAGCTCCCGCAGCACCGCGTTCAGCCCGCCCGCATCGTGCAGGTGCTCCATGTAGTGGTCGCCGGAGGGCTTGAGATCCACGAGGACCGGCACCCGGCGGCCGATCGAATCGAACTCCTCGAGGTCGATCCCGATCCCGAGGCGGCGCGCGACCGCGGTGATGTGCACGAGGCCATTCGTCGAGCCGCCGATCGCCTGGAGGGTGACGAGCGCATTGTGGAACGCGTCCCGGGTCATGATCCGCTCCGGGCGGAGGTCCTCGGCCGCGATCTCGACTGCGCGCCGGCCGGTGCGCTCGGCGAAACGCTCGCGGTCCGCGTGCACCGCGGGGATGGTGGCGCCCCCCGGCAGCATCATCCCGAGCGCCTCCGTCATGCAGGCCATGGTGCTCGCGGTCCCCATCACCATGCAGGTCCCCGCGGTGGGGGCGAGCCGGTCGTTCACGTCCTCGATTTCTTCGTCGTCGAGCTCCCCCGCCCGGTACATGCCCCAGAAACGGCGGCAGTCGGTGCACGCCCCGAGCCGTTCGCCCCGCCAGTGTCCGGTCATCATCGGGCCGGTGGGGAGGACGAGGGCCGGCACGTCCGCGCTCGCCGCGGCCATGAGCTGGGCGGGGATCGTCTTGTCGCAGCCGCCGATGAGGACCACCGCGTCCATCGGCTGGGCGCGCACCATCTCCTCGGTGTCCATCGCCATCAGGTTCCGGAGGAACATGCTGGTGGGATGCGAGAACGACTCGTGAAGGGAGATGGTGGGGAAGGCCATCGGCAGCCCGCCCGCGAGCATCACCCCCCGTTTCACCGCCGCGACGAGCCGCGGCACGCTCGCGTGGCAGGCGTTGTAGTCGCTCCCGGTGTCCGCGATGCCGATGATGGGGCGCTCGAGGGCGTCGTCGGAGTACCCCATCGCCTTGATGAACGCCTTGCGCAGGAACAGGGAGAACCCCTCGTCCCCGTAGCGGGTGAGCCCCTTTCGCATCCCCCGCGGGTTCGTCCCGTCCGTCATTGGCGTCCGCCGAGTCCCTTGCCCGCGCGAAGCCTACCACCCCGGCGCCTACCCATTCCCTTGCTGATATCCTTCGACCGTCCTCGCCTCAAGCATGACGCAGGGAGATGGAGATGCGCCACACCCTGATTGATAGCCTGGACAAGGCGATAGAGAACATCATCCGATACCAGACCGAAGTTGACCGGGAGCCGCTGTTAGCCCGGCGGATGACGCGACCACGCGCATGGTATGCGGTCAAATCGGATGACGGAGAGTGGCTCTTCGGTCCGTCGAAATTCATTGGGTACGCAAGAAGCAGCGCCAAGGCTTATCTATCCAAGGCCAGCGGCGTGGAGCACCGTGGGCGCGAGGCGGTTCTCAAGGAATGGTTCAAGGTCGTGCGGCCCGAAACGCCGCTTGGGGTTGAGCTTGCCGGCGCCTTGCGGAATTTCCTCAATTCCCATGGGCATTCCGGTCCGCGCAGGGATGCGTGGATTTGCGTCCAGAAGCAACCTTTCGCTCGTGGCAAGGGTACCGTTGGCCTTTGGGTTCAGAATCGTATCCATGTGGACCCCGCGATCTGCGGAGGTCGGCCGCATATTCGGGGAACCCGGGTGCGTGTATCAGATGTCCTGGACCTCCTCGCCAATGGAGCGTTGCCGTCGGACATCCTCGCCGATTATCCCTACCTGACCGAAGCCGATCTGAGGGCTGCCTTGGCCTATGGCGCGGCTGCAACGGAGCACCGCGTCATCCTTGCTGCCTGACCGTGCGTTTCCTGATCGATGCGCAATTGCCTCCGGGACTCGCCCGTTGGCTCGGGGAGAGAGGCCATCGCGCCGAGCACGTCAACGATCTCGGGCTCGGCGCGGCTCCGGATAGTGTGATCGACGCGAGGGCGAGGGAGTTGCGGGCGGTTATCTGGTCGGAGGATGCGGACTTCGCCGACCGGGCCCGTCGGACACCCGACCTGCAGGTGGTGTGGTTGCGAGTCGGTAACACCACCAATACCTCACTTCAGGCCAGGCTGGAGCCCGACCTTTCCGCAGTAGAAGCTGCGCTTGAGAGCGGGGAGTTCTTGATCGAGGTCCGGTAGCATTTCGTAGCACGTACATCCGTCAAGTCCATCGAGCATACCGGGTTGACCAAGCTGTAATGCCTGCCTTTGGACCGCACACCGGGCATGGTGCCAATTCGGCTCACCGGGGTGGGGGACGACCCGGAGGATACCCGCCCGGCGTTTCCCTACTGTCGGCCGTGACCGATGGAAAGCGCCCGATTGTCGGCGGATGGTGAGCAGTCGTCGTCACGTGCATCGCGGGGGTCAAGCGAAGAGGCGCTCGTCCCACCAGACTGGGGTCTCCAGGCCGACGGTCAGGCTTTCGGACTCCGGGTGGCGGCGGTTGACGAGGAGGTTACGCTCCATGCGCGCGACCATCGAGGGGACGATCAGGATTGCGCTTCGGTTCTCTTCGTACCATCCGCGGCCGAAGCGGCGGGAGGATTCCCCGCTCGGATGGAACCAGTTGGGGACGACGTCGGCGGTCCCGACCTCGTAGCTCGTCCCCCTGGGTATGGTGATCTCGATGAAGTGCTGGTTTGGCGGGAGCGCCCCGTTCCAGTGCACCAGCGCTTCCAGCATGGCCGTCGAGTAGTGCTCGGATGCGTAGATGACCTCCGCACCGGCCTCGTGCCACCGCCCGGAGACGCGCCTGGCGCCTTCGGTGCTCCACACCGGAAACTGTCCCGCGGGATCGCCGATCCGGTACGCCCGCATCGTCTCCGGCAGGGTTCGTGGCGTCATCAGGACGCGATCCCGGCCTCTGCGCGCCGAATGAGGTTGAGGACCGCGTCCGCGCCCGCCGAGCTCGACCGGGCCATGTCGAACGGTGTCTCCCCATCCAGGAGGGGATGCGGCCGGTTCAGGAACGTGTCGATCGCGTCCCGGTTGCCGTGGTAGGCGCGTCCCACCGCATCGACCACCCGCCCCACTTCGTAGAGCCTTTCGCTAAGCTCGCGGGACAAGGGTTTCCGAGCCCTGCGCGCTCGCCTGAGCGTCGCCTCGGGGACGACCGGTCCGACTACCCGGTTTCTGCCGAGCACCTCGGCGAGGGCTGCCGCCGCAAGAGGGAGCAGTCCACGGGAGACCCGTCGGGCGAGCTGCACGTCGCTCAGCGCATCGGGCTCGTCGATCGCGAGGAGTCTTGCGACCCGTGCGGCCTCGCTCGCGGGCAGATCGTCCGGGTCGGCGTAGGCTTGAATGTTCATCGGAGCTTCCGGGGAGTGGCGTCATGTGACGACAATATCGCGCTCATTTGATCGTTTCAAGTGCGCTGTCGCCTCGACGTCGCACGAGCGAGTCGAGAGGAGAACTTTCGCGGCTGATGAAGGAAGCCCACCCGAGGGGTGTTCCGGCCACTTGTTAGACTTGCCGGGAAGGCGGGATCACGCCGGCGAAGCGGAGGGGAGAGATTCGCCGGTAATGCCGAAACAGGCCGGGAGCGGTACGCTCCGGTCGGCTTTCCTCGGCCGCCGGGTCAGTCCCGGCGGGATTCGGTATCCGGGCTCCCGGTCGGATCCGGGTCAGTGCCGGTGTCGGGGCCGGGTTGGGTTCGGGAACGACGTCCTTCAGGGCGGCTCGCTCGCGCTGGCGGGCGGACGGCTGGCCGGGCCGGTCGGTCGCTGGCCCCCGCCTCGATCGGAGGACGGTTTTACGCGGGGACGGGGGCGCGCCCGATGAAGGCGCCCCGGCGCGGGAGCACCAGGACCGCCGCGAGGATCGCGCCGGCCGCGACCGCCATCACCACGAAGAGCCGCTCGAAGCCCCAGCTCCCGTGGATCCAGGCGATGAGGGGAAGGGTCGACGCGCTGACCGAGAACGTCACGATGTAGCGGAGCGAGTAGACCCGGCTTCGCCACTCGCTCTTCGTGATGCGGCCGATGAGCACGTCGTTGATGGGGATCTGCCCGAACACGACCAGCATGAACCCGACCGCTACGACGAGGGCGGCGACCCCAGTCAACTGGTACATGACCGCGAAGAACGCGGCCTGGAGCCCCGCGACGAACGCGAAGACGGTGCGAAGCGAATGGTGGTCGACGAGGTAGCCGACCGCGAGCTGGGCGAACGCGGCCACCGTGAACACCGCGAACGCGAAGCCCCCGATCGCGGTGGCGGTGCCGGCGAGGTCGGTGAGCCGTTCCTCGAAGATCTTCGGGAGCGCGAACGTGGTGCTCTGGAAGATGAGCCCGCCGATCGCGGTCGTGAACATGATGATCGCGAGCACCCGCACGAACGTACCGCGTTCGACGGGCGGGGGGCCGCCCCCCGCCGCGGTCTTCGCGCTTGCCCCGCCGCCCGCGCGCTCGGCCGCCTCCCTTTCCCGCCCGGACCACAGGAAGGCGGCGTAGGCGATGCCGATGCCGATGGAGATCACCCCCGGCAGCACGAAGGCGTTGCGCCAGCCCGCGGTGTCGATGAGGTAGCCGGTGAGGAGGGCCGCGCTCGCCACCCCGAGGTTCCCGAAGACGCCGTTGATCGCGAGCGGCACCCCCGTCTTCGTTCGTCCCTGGATGACGAGGGCGAGGCCGACTGGGTGGTAGATCGCCGCGAAGAGGCCGATGGCGGTCAGGCCCAGCGCGATCTCGAGCGGAGTCCCCGCGAGGGCGGTCAGGATCGAGCTCGCGCCGATGCCGAGGAAGAAGATGACGATCATCCCTTCGCGGCTCCACTTGTCCGCGAGCCACCCGGCCGGGATCGCGGCCACCCCGAAGGCGATGAAGCCCGGCGTCGCGTACGGGATGAGGGCCGCGTAGCTCATCCCCCACTCGTTGGCGAGCCGGAGCGCCGCCACCGTCGCGAAGATGAGCATGAAGAAGTGATCGAGGAAGTGCCCGACGTTGAGGAAGAGGAAGCTGAGGCGAGCACGCGGCATGTGAAGGTCTCCCGAGCGTATCGTCGGCCGAGGGTTCCGCAGGCGGGTCGAGGGACCGCAGCCGGACTCGCGGCTCCATTATCCCACTTGCGCACGGGTCGGAGTGTCCGTCCTCGGGGTCGGGCGCGCAAGGCCGGAAGGGTCAACGCGCACGGATCGGCATCGGCCGCATGATGCAGGCGCGTTAGGATCGCGCTGCCGTTCCCGGAACCTCTCAGATGGAAGCGCACTCCGACGCCGCCCCGCGCCCGGCCGAGCCGCCGCGCGGGATGATCCTCATCACGGTGTCGAGTTGCGTGATGCTCTACGCGCTCACGATCACGGTCGTGAACGTGATCCTGCCGCAGCTTCAGGGCGCTCTCTCCGCGACCCCGGAGCAGGTCTCGTGGGTGGTCACCCTCAACGTCATCGCCACTGCGGTCGCAACCCCGATGACGGGCTGGATGGTCGCGCGCTTCGGCCAGCGCCGGGTGATCCTCTGGAGCGTGTTCTGGTTCGCGGTGAGCTCACTCCTCTGCGCGACGGCCGACAGCCTCGTGCCGCTCCTCGTGTACCGCATCGGCCAGGGGATATTCGGCGCCCCGCTGGTCCCTCTCGGACAGGCCATCATCATCGCCACTTATCCCCCGGAACGGCGCGCCTGGGCCCAGGGAATGTTCGGCATGGCGGTCGTGATCGGACCCGCCGTCGCCCCCGCCCTCGGCGGCTACCTCGCCGAGGAGCTCAACTGGCGCTGGGTGTTCCTGCTCATCCTCCCGCTCTGCGCGGCGGCGTTTCTCCTCGCGTTCATCTACATCCGGGACAACACGCGGGGCGAGCGGGTCCGCCTCGACTGGACGGGGTTCCTCGCCTTCTCCATCGCGATCACCTGCGCGCAGTTCATCGTCGATCGGGGCGAGCGCGAGGACTGGTTCGAATCGCTCCAAATCCTGACCTTCGCGGGGGTCCTCATCGCGAGCTTCTGGGTCTTCCTCGCCCACACCGCGACCGCGAAGAACCCCTTCATCAACCCCGCCCTCTTCCGGGACCGGAACTTCACCATCGGCCTCGTCCTCGTCTTCGTGTACGGGATGCTCAACTTCACCCCGACGGTGCTACTGCCCCCGATGCTGCAGAACCTCATGGGCTATCCGGACGCCATGATCGGGCTCCTCCTCGCCGCGCGCGGGGCGGGGATGATCCTCGGGTTCTTCCTCGCCGGGCGCATGGGGCGGTTCGACCCGCGGGCCGGCATGATCATCGGGCTCGCCCTGATCGGATGGAGCGGGTGGAACATGGCCCTGTTCAACCTCGACGTCGATCCGTGGTCGGTCGCCTGGAACGGGGTCCTCCAGGGGGTCGGCACCGGGCTGATGTGGGTGCCCCTTTCCATGGTGGCGTTCGCGACCCTGCCGACCCGGATGCTGCCCGAGGCGTCCTCGCTCTTTCACCTCCTGCGCAACTTCGGGTCGAGCTTCTTCATCTCGATCAGCGTGTTCGCGGTGGTACGGACGGCCAAGGTGCGGTACGCCGAGCTCGCCGAGCACGTCACCCCCTATGCCGAAGGGGCGCGGCTCCCGGAGGTCGCGGGGATGTGGTCGTTCGACACGGTGCCCGGGCTCGCGCAGTTCGGGGCGGAGGTGAACCGCCAGGCGATGATGGTGGGCTACGCCAACTCCTTCGCCCTGTACGCGGCCCTCTCGTTCGTGACCCTTCCGCTTCTCCTCTTCGTCCGAATCAAGCGAACGAGGATCGGATGACGACGATGCGGTCGCGAACGGCTTTCGGGTGGTGGCGGCCCCGCGAGGGACGGAGAATCCCTCGGCCGGCCATCGGCCGGCCGGAGCGGTGAGGAAGATGCGGGCAGGGGCGGGAACGCGGGCCGGGCGCCAGAGGGTGCCGGGATGATCGGACGGTCGATCCCGCGGGTGGAGGACGCGGCCCTCGTCACCGGCGAGGCCGAGTTCGCGGACGACGTTCCCCTCGCCCCCGACGCGGGCCACGCCTGCTTCGTGCGCTCGCCCTGGCCGCACGCCGACATCGTCGGCGTCGACGCGGGCGGGGCGCTCGCGATGGACGGCGTGCAAGCGGTCCTCACGGGGGCGGCCGCGGCCGCCTGGTCCGACCCGCTCCTCGTCGGGGTGCGGGCGCCGGTCGAGCACCGCTGCCTCGCGACCGGCCGCGTTCGCTACGTGGGGGAGCCGGTCGCGGTGGTGGTGGCGCGCGACCGGTACGTGGCGGAGGACGCGGCGGAGCGGGTGGCCGTCGAGTACGCCCCGCGGCCCGCGGTGGTCGACCCCGAGGAGGCCCTCGGCGAATCGGCGCCGGTGCTCCACGAGGAGATGGGAACCAATCTCGTCCACGAGCGGAGCTTCCGCTACGGCGACCCGGAGGCCGCGTTCGGCGCCGCGCCGCGCCGGGTCGAGGTCGAGGTCCGCTATCCCCGCAACGTCTGCACGCCGATCGAGGGGGTCGTGGTCACCGCGGCCTGGCTGCCGGGCGAAGGCATCTACGAGGTCCATTCGAACTTCCAGGGGCCGTACTCCCTGCACCCGGTGATGGCACGAGCGCTCCGGGTGCCGGGTTCGCGCCTGCGGCTGCGCGCGGCGCGGAACTCGGGCGGGAGCTTCGGGGTCAAGCAGTCCGCCTTCGTCGACATCGTCGCCCTCGCCCTCGCGGCCCGCGCGGCCGGCCGACCGGTGCGCTGGACGCAGGATCGGATGGAGAACCTCTCCGCCGCCACCTCGGCGACGAACCGCGTGGTCCGCCTCGAGGCGGCGGTCGAAGGGGACGGGCGGGTGCGGGCGCTTCGCTACGACCAGGTCGAGGACTGCGGTGCCTACCTCCGCGCCCCCGAGCCCGCCACCCTCTACCGCATGCACGCTCTCATGACCGGCGCGTACGACGTGCCGCACCTCGCGGTCCGCAACCGGGTCGCGCTCACCAACAAGACCCCGACCGGCCTCAACCGCGGGTTCGGCGGGCCGCAGGTGTTCTACGCTCTCGAGACGCTCATGCGACGGGTCGCGGAGCGGCTCGACCTCGACCCTCTCGACGTCGTCCGCCGGAACCTCGTCCCGTCTCACGCCATTCCCTACCGGGCGGCGGCCGGCGCCCGGTACGACTCGGGCGACTTCCCGGCCCTCGTCGATCGGACGGTCGCCGAGGGCGGGCTCGACGAGCTCCTCGCCCGCCGGCGCGCGGCGCGAGGCGAGGGGCGCCTCTACGGGGTCGGCTACGCCGCGATCGTCGAGACGAGCATCTCCAACATGGGGTACATCACCGCCCTGCTCGCGCCGGAGGTGAGGGTGCGGGCGGGTCCCAAGGACGGAGCGGTGGCGACCGCCACGGTGAGCCTCGACCCCGGCGGCGCGGTGACCGTGAGCGCCGCCTCGGCGCCTCAGGGCCAGGGCCATCGCACCGTGCTCGCTCAGGTGGTGGCCGCGGTCCTCGGGCTTGCCCCGGAGGAGGTCGTCGTCAACCTCGAGCACGATACCCAGACGCAAGCCTGGTCGATCGCGTCGGGCAACTACTCGAGCCGGTTCGCGGGGGCGGTGGCGGGGGCCGCCCACCGCGCCGCGCTCCGGGTGCGCGAGCGGCTCGCGGCGGTGGCCGCCCGGGAGCTGAACGCGCGGGCGGGCGGGCTCGTGTTCGCGGCGGGCCGGGTGCATGCGCCGGACAACCCGGACAATGCGATTGCGCTCGCCCGGCTCGCGGGCGTCTTCCACTGGTCGCCCTCTTCGCTCCCGGAAGGCGTGGAGCCGGGGCTCCGGGTGACCGAGATGTGGTCGCCCCCCGAGCTCGCTCCGCCCGACCCCGAGGACCGCGTCAACGGGGCGGGCGCCTACGCGTTCGTGTTCGACTTCTGCGGCGTCGAGGTGGACCCGGCGACCGCCCGGGTGCGCCTCGACCGCTACGTGACCGGGCACGACTCGGGGGTCCGCCTCCACCCCGCGATGGTGGACGGGCAGATCCGGGGGGCGTTCGCCCAAGGGGTGGGGGCGGCGCTCTACGAGGAGCTCCGCTACGACGGGGCCGGAACCTTCCTCTCCGGGACCCTCGCGGACTACCCGATCCCCACCGCCTGCGAGGTGCCGGCCCCGGTCATCGTCCACCACGACGTGCCGTCCACGGTGACGCCTCTCGGCGCGAAGGGGGTGGGCGAAGGGGTGTCGATGAGCACCCCGGTGTGCATCGCGAACGCGGTCGCGGACGCCCTCGGCACCGGCGAGGTGCTGGAGCTTCCCCTCCTCCCCGCACGTCTCGCCCCCCGCGTCGCGGCCGCCCTCGCGCGCCGCGACGACGCGGCGAGGGACCGCGGGCGGGGCGGCCCCCCGGGGGCGGGCACGTGAAGCCGGCCCTGTTCGATTACCTGCGCCCCGCGAGCGTCGAGGAGGCGTTGGCCATCCTCGGGCAGGCGGGGGATGACGCAAGGGTCCTTGCGGGGGGGCTCTCCCTCGTCCCGATGATGAACTTCCGGGTGGTTACCCCGGCGGTGGTGGTCGACATCGGGGGGCTGGAAGAGCTCCGGCGGATCACGAACGAGGGTTCGGAGATCGAGGTGGGGGCGGGGGTCACGCAGGCGGGGCTCGAGCGCTGGCCGGACCTCGCCCGCCGCCTGCCCCTCCTCGCCGCGGCCTTTCCCCACGTCGGGCACTACCCGACCCGCGCGCGGGGCACGGTGGGGGGCTCCGTCGCCCATGCCGACCCGAGCGCGGAGCTCCCCCTCGCCCTCGCGGTGCTGGGCGGTTCGGTCCGGCTTCGCTCGGCGGGGGGCGGCGAGCGCCTCGTGCCGGCGCGCGCGTTCTTCGAAGGCCCTCTCGAGACCTCGTGCCGGGCGGACGAGATGGTGGTCGCGACGCGCTGGCCGAGGGCTGCGCCCGGCACTCGGTACGCATTCGACGAGGTGGCGCTTCGCCACGGCGACTTCGCGCTCGCCTCCTGCGCGGTGCGCCTGGACGATGACCGCATGGTCATCGGCTTCGGCGGGGTCTCGGATACCCCGGTCGTCCGCGAATGGCCGCAGCTCGGAGGAAGCGCCCTCGACGACGCCCTCACCGGGCTCACGGAGGAGATCGACATCGTCGACGACGGCCACGGAGGCGGCGCGTACCGCCGCGGCCTCGTCCGGACCCTCGGCCGGCGAGCGGTGGAGTGTGCCGAGACCACGGCTCCGGCGAGTCTTGATCACGGAACGGCCGGCCACGAGCCCACTGAAACGGATGGGCGAGTGTCCGGGGGGCGCGGGCTTCCAGCCTGCGCGGGGTCGAAGGCCCTTCAAAGTCCACGCGGGCAAGATGCCCACGCTCCCGGGGTGCCGGCCTTTGCAGGCGTTCGCCTGCGCGCCGGCGAACGGCATCTCGTCGAGCTCGTGCTGAACGGGGAGCGATGCGCGGCGGAGGCGCCGGCCCGCCTCCTCCTCAGCGACTTCCTTCGCCAGCGCTTCGGCCGGCGG
>JAJDXW010000313.1 GCA_022823045.1 Gammaproteobacteria bacterium | reverse complement strand
CCCGCGATACCCGCACCCGCGCGAGCTTGCCGCCGTCCTGCGCCTCCGTCCCCGAGGGGGTCTCCGTCGCCCGGATCCGGGCCGCTTCGTTCGCCATCGTGTCCTCCTTCCTCGTGTTTCCGTCGCGGGCGGGCGCCGATCACCCGCCCGGCCCACCCTCGCGGGGCGCGATCCAGACCGAGGAAGCGAGGGCTACCAGGTTGCCCGCCTCGCCGTAGACCGCGGTGCCGGTGAAGTGCTTGCGCCGCTCGCGGCCGAGTCGCCAGCCCACGACCGTGCAGCGCTCGCCGGGCCGGACCCGGCCGGATACCCGGGCCGTCATCCGCCCGAGCCGGAGGTCCGCGATACCCGCCGCGTAGGCGCCGGGGCAATCGAGGGCACCCCACAGGTACTCGTCGGGAACCGTGCCGCTCGCATCCCCGAGCCCGGGATGCACCGGCCAGTCCGCGGCGACCAGTCCCGGTTCGTCCGTGGAACCCGCGAAGACCCGGAGCCCGCTGCCCGGCTCGCGCGTGAAGCCGCAGACGAAACACTCCTGGTAGAGGTTGGGCGTACGGCCGGAGTACCGTGCGGTCGCGGCGGCGGCGGTGGCCCGGTCCGGCGCGGACGGCGGGGGAAGGTCGGGCGCGTCCGCGACCGCGTCGGCGAGGAGTCTCCCCTCGTGCCGGAGCTCCGCCCGGCGGGCGGCTGCGGCGGCGCCGTCCGCCGGTCGCGCCGCGGCGCCGTTTGCGGTCAGCTCGAGGGCGGTGTCGAGCGGGATGGGAGCGCGCAGGGTGACCGTCGCCTCGCTTCCCACCGCTCCCCCGACGACCCCCGCGACGTAGCCGCCGTTGCCGAGCCCGGGCGGCCCCGAAAAACGAGAACCGATCACGATCGTGCGCACAACTTCGGTCATCTTCTTCGATCTTGCCTTATCGGTATCGGATGCGGGCGGGCGCGAAGAGCTTGACGCTGCGGTGCTTGAAGAAGGGAATCAGGACCGCTCCGGCGAGGAATCCGCCGACGTGGGCGCTCCACGCCACCCCGCCGCCGGAGGTCCCCACCATGGCGGAGTTGATGAGCTGGAGCACGAACCACCCGCCGAGCACCCAGACGGCGCGAACCCGCATCGTGTGGAGGAAAATGCCGAAGGGGATGACCACGAGCACCCGGGCATGCGGATAGAGGAGGAGGTAGGCGCCGAGCACGCCCGACACCGCGCCGCTCGCGCCGATGAGCGGCACTTGGGAAGCGGCGTTCGGGGCGGCGTGGGCGACGAGGGCGAGGAGCCCGCAGACGAGGTAGAAGACGGTGAACCGCACGTGCCCCATCGAGTCCTCGACGTTGTTGCCGAAGATCCAGAGGTAGAGCATGTTCCCGATGACGTGCATCCACCCGCCGTGCATGAACATCGAGGTGAACGCGGTCGCCCAGGCGGGCACCAGGACGAGCTCGGCCGGGAGGTGGGCCTTGTCGAACAGCACGGCGGGGATGGCCCCGAGCGCGAACACCGCGTGCTGCTGCCCGAAGCCGTCGAGCGAAATCTGCCACAGGAACACGAGCGCGCACGCCACGATGAGGGCGATGGTGACGTA
Source organism: Gammaproteobacteria bacterium (assembly GCA_022823045.1). Lineage (GTDB taxonomy): Bacteria > Pseudomonadota > Gammaproteobacteria > HK1 > HK1 > JAJDXW01. The sequence continues at coordinate 2,526 of JAJDXW010000313.1, read as the reverse complement.
CGGGGTGATCCGGGTCGGGTTGTCGTCGTGGAGCGGAAACATCGGCGCGCTGGCGGTGGAGGAGTCGGCCGGCACGGCCGATCCGCCCCATCATACCCGCATCGGTTCCCATCGGCGTCCCGGGGTGCCCCGGCGCGTGAGCGGGCCGCAGTCGGGGTGTCATGGGGCCGGGGTCCGGGATATCCTATGCGGACCAACCACGGAGCGAGGATCAATGCGGGTCCGGATCGAATACTGCGGAGCTTGAGGCTACGAGCCTCGCGCCGTGAGCGCGAGAGATGACCTCATCATGGAGTTCGGCGCCGAGGTGGAGCTCGTCAAATCGGGCGGCGGGGTGTTCGAGGTCACCGTGGACGATCGGCTCGTCTTTTCCAAGAAGGCGCTCGGGCGGTTCCCGGAGCCGGGCGAGCTCAAGGGTCTCGCCAACGGCGGCCCTCCCCCGTGAAAGGAAGCGTCGCCCGCGCCTGAGTCCTGCCCCGAACCCTGCTGCAACTGAATCCGCCGCGCCCGCGCGGTGGTCGTCGGGTTACTTGGTGCCGTAGAGGCGGTCTCCGGCGTCGCCGAGGCCGGGGCGGATGTAGCCGTGGTCGTCCAGCCGCTCGTCGACGGCGGCGGTGTAGACGGGCACGTCCGGATGCTCCCGGTCGAAAGCCTCGAGCCCCTCCGGCGCCGCCACCAGGCACACGAGCTTGATGGACCTCGCGCCCGCCTCCTTCAGCCGGTGCACCGCCGCGATGGAGGAGTGGGCGGTGGCGAGCATCGGGTCGACCGCGATCACCTCCCGGTCGTCGAGATCCTCCGGCACCTTGAAGTAGTACTCGATCGCCATCAGGGTGGCCGGGTCCCGATACAGGCCGATGTGTCCGACCCGGGCTGCCGGCATCAGGTCCAGCATGCCTTCGAGGAGCCCGTTTCCGGCGCGAAGAATCGAGACCAGCACGAGCTTCTTGCCCGCGAGGACCGGGGCGGTCATGGATTCGAGGGGCGTCTCGATCGCTTCGTCGGTCAACGCGAGGTCGCGGGTGACCTCGTACCCGAGGAGGAGGGCGATCTCCCGGAGCAGGGCCCGGAACTTGGCCGTCGGGGTGTCGACCCGGCGCATGAGGGTGAGCTTGTGCTGGACGAGAGGATGGTCGATGACTCGTACTTCCGCCATGGGATGCCTCCGGTTCGCGGGCGCCGCACCGTCCCGGCGGGCGTCGTCAGAATACCGTGCCGTCGCTCGCGATCCGGATGGGTGGAGGACCTCCTTCCCGCAGGCGCTCCGCGATGCGCCGCCCCGCCCACCAGGTCCCTCCTTCGAGGAGGTGGCCGATTGAGAAATCCGGTTCCGCGATGCCGAGCCTGCGCGCGACGCGCGGCCGCAGCCGGTCCAGCAGCGCCACCGTCAGCCCCCGCCACTCCACCACGATCGGATCTCCCGGGGAGAGCGGGCGGTCGGGGATGGGGCGCAGCGGAACCATAACCCCGGTGTCGATGAGCAGCCCCCCGTTGCGGTACTCCGCGAGCCCGGTGAGGGCGTCGGTGCCGGTGACCGTGACGCCGCCTTCGGCGAGCGGCTCGACGAGGGACCAGGTAAGCCACTGGAAGAGCTTGTGCAGGGCGAGGACACCGTCGGTGGGATCGGATCGGCGGATCCCGGCGTGCGGCCAGACGTCGCCGAGCGCTCGTCCGATGACGCCGTGAAGGGCCAGCATCACGGTGCGGAAGAGGTCGCGGGCCTCGATCCGATCGTCGGTGGCGGCGGCCCGGATGTGGTCGAAGAGGTGACCGAGCCGCCGGACCGCGCCGTTCGCGGGCGCGGCCGCCAGCGCGAATTCGGGCCGCGCCGTGACCGCCCGCCCGAGGGCGTGAAGGCACCGGATCCGTCCCGTGACGCCGTTGAGGGGGTTGTGAGGCCCAAGCTGGAACATCTGCTCGAACGAGGGTCGGTTGATGCCGGCGAGCCCGCCCGCGTCCGCGCGGAGCGGCTGCGCGGGGTCGCTCGACAGGGTTCCCCGGCGGTAGAGGTCGAAGGTCGCGGCCGCGAGTCCTTCGCTCCGCCCGATCGATCTTCCGGTGAGCTCGTCCCGGTAGCGCCACGTGCTCCCCGCGCCCGCGTCGAGGAGCACGCTGACGACGGCGAGCTCGACGGCGCTCCGGGCGCGCTCCACGCCGAGGAGTCCGGCGCCGCCGGCGACGGTGTCCCAGCGGCCGTCTCCGTTCGGCCCTTCGAAGTGACGCCACCGGCTGTGCAGGGGAACCCGGAGGTCCGGGTGGCGCTCGCGGGTGACGTCCGCCACGAACCCTGCCGCAGCGTCGAGCCGGGCCGCATCGACGGCGAAGTGCTCGAGCGCGCCGCGCTCCCCGAGATCGAGCAGCTCGTGTGCCCGCTCCCGAACCGCCTCGAGGGTCCAGAGCTCCCGGATGGCCGGGTCGTCAATGACGTTCACGTTCCGCTTCCCTTTTCCTGATCGTGTACCCGAGCCGGTGTCGAGCCGCGCATCGTCGTTGCCGGGAGCCTTTGGGTCAAGCCGGGCTCGGCGC
>JAJDXW010000320.1 GCA_022823045.1 Gammaproteobacteria bacterium | reverse complement strand
ATCCTGCGCAGCGAGGTCGCCGCCTGGCAGGCCGCCCGCGACCGCATCCGAGCCAAGGTCAACTGGCAGTTCACCGCCGCCGACGCACGCATCAAACTGAAACGTCTCTATCCGACATTTGATGCGTGACGCAACACTAGGAGCTGCTCCCGGCAAGTCGCCGGGGGCGAGCGCGGCGCGGTCCGGGCTCGGCGTCAGTCCGCGACCGACGGTCCGTCGCGGAGGTGGTGCTCGATCGAGTTGGCGTAGTACCGGAGCATCTCGCCCTCGTCCTCGTGCGCACGGTACAGACCCTCCGACTCCCGGATGAAGTGCCGGAGGGCAAGCATCCCGAGGCCCATGGTCACCGCGTAGTCGCGGTCCGCGTGGGCGATGTGAACGTACGCCCCCCTCGCCTCCAGCTCGTCGATGAGGGACTGGGCCTTCGCCTTGACCTCGAGCTCGCTCATCGGGCGTTCCGGGTGGCGCACGAACACGCTCGCGACGAGCGATACCGGCAGGACCGGCACCACCGCCGCGATCGCGGCGAGCAGCTCGCCGCCCAGCCGCTCCACCGCGTCGAAGCGGGACGGCGGATCGAGGGCGCGGAAATCGATCCCGCGGCGGGCCGCGTAGGCCCGGATCGAGACCGGCCGGCCGAAGTTCACGCACGCGTACCCGAAGCGGTGCCAGCGCCCCCGAAGCCGGAGGGCCACCTGGTGCGAGACGAACCGGAGCACCGTCAGGGCAACGTAGGTCCGGCTCCTCGAGGCCGGCACCTCCGGATCGCGCTCCCGGACCAGGGTCCGATCCTCCAGCACCCGGTCGTAGTTGATGCCGACGGGAACGAACACGAGGTCGCGCTCGCCCTCCGGATCGAACCCCGAGACCATGTAGTTGATGAGGCCGAGCTTCGGACGGCGCAGGCGCCCGTCGCGGCTGAGCCCGCCTTCGGGGTAGACCGCCTGGACCACCCCCGCGGCGGTCGCCGCCTGGACGTAGCGGGCGAGCACCTGGCGGTAGAGAGGATTGCGCGAATCGCGGCGCACGAAGTACGCCCCGAGCGAACGGACGAGCGCCTGCAGCGGCCAGATCCGCGCCCACTCCCCGACCGCGTAGCTGAGCGCGGAGCGCTGGGCGGCGAAGTAGGCCACGATCACGTAGTCCATGTTGCTGCGGTGGTTCATCACGAAGACGACGCTGGCGTTCGGCTCGATCTCCGACAGGGCCCGCTCGTCGGAGTACCCCATGCGTACCCGGTAGAGGAACTGGACGGTGCGCCGCGCCAGGTAGTACCCGATCCGGAAGTAGAGCCACGGGTTGAACGACGGCACGATCTCGCGCGCGTAGCGTTCGACCTCGCGGGCGAGGACCTCGCGCGGCGCGCCCGTCTCCCCGGCCCGGCGCTCGACCGCCTCCATCAGCCGGGGGTCATGGGTCAGCAGCTCGATGAGGACCCGGCGCCGGGTCCGGTGGAAGGCGGGGATCCGGAGGTCGAGCCGCGTGTTCAGCTCGTCGATCACGCGCTCGACCCGCCGCCGGAAGAACCAGCGCACGCTCGGGATGAGGAGCCGGTCGAGAATCGCCCACAGCACGAGCGCGCCGGCCGCGACCGCGAGCCAGATCGGAAGGGAGACGGTCTCCGTCATCGCGGAGACGGCGGGCGGCCGGGCCCCCGGCCCGTCCTCCGTCTTCCCTCCGGGTCGGGAGCCGGGCTCACTGCACCGCAGGCACGGGGCACGCCGGAACCCGCCGCCGCGGGGGCCGGCTCGCGGCGCCCCGCGTCAGATGAACCCCGCCGTGCGGAGCGCCTCGATCCGCTCCGGGGAGTACCCGAGGAGATCCCGATAGCACGCGTCGTTGTGCTCCCCGGCGCGCGGCGCGCGGTGGCGGACCTCGCCCGGGCTCGCGGACAGCTTGACCGGCACCCCGCTCACCGGCACCCGCTCCATTCCCGGCTCCTCCATGTCCACCCACTCCAGCATCGCGCGGGCCCGGACGTGCGGGTCCGCGTGCACCTCCGCGGTGTTTCGGTAGACGCCGCAGGGGATCCGGGCCGCCTCCATCGCCGCGACCACCTCCGCGACCTCGCGGCCCGCCATCCACTCCTCGACGTGGGGATCGATCTCCGCCCGCGCCTCGAACCGGCCCTCGTCCGTCGCGTGGGCGGGAGCCGCGGCCAGCTCCGGCCGCCCGATGAGATCCATGAGGCTCTTCCACATCCCGTCCGTCACGGTGGCGATGTAGACCCACCCGTCCCGGCAGCGGTAGAGGTCGGTCGGTCCGACGTACGGCATGCGGTTCGCGATGCGCGGTCGTTCACGGCCGGTGACGAGGGCCTCCGCGATCATCGGCGAGGTGTAGCTCACCGCGGTCTGGAGCAAGGCGCAGTCCACCTCCTGCCCCTCCCCCGTGGCGTCGCGGTGGCGGAGCGCGAGCACCGTGCCGAACGCGGCGAGGAGCCCGGTGCTGTAGTCGACCCACGGCACCGCGGAGCGCATCGGCGGCTCGTGCTCGTAGCCGGTGAGCGCGCACGCCCCGGACATGACCTGGGCGATCTGGTCGAAGCCGCTCCGCATCGCATACGGACCGGTCGACCCGTAGCACGAGATCCCGGCGTAGATGACGTCCTCGCGCATCGCGCGGATGTCGTCGTAGCCGAGCTCGAAGGCCCGGACCGCGCTCGGGCTGAAGTTGTGCAGGAACACGTCGCAGCGGGCGACGAGATCGGAGAGCACCTCGCGCGGAGCGTCGCGCCGCAGCACGTCGAGGGTGATCCCCTTCTTGTTGCGGCCGAAGTTGGGAAAGACGAAGTTCGAGCCACTCGGACCGGTGCGGCCGTAGCTCCGGTCCTCCTCGCCCGCGGGGCGATCCACCCGGAGGACCTCCGCCCCCATGTCGGCGAGCATCATCCCGCAGTACGGAGCGGCGATGAAGCGCCCGAAGTCGAGGACCCGCACCCCGTCGAGGGGACGCGGCCGCGCGCCGGTCACGCCTTGAGCCCCCGCACGAACTCCGCGATGGCCCGGCCGATCTCGTCCGGCGAATCCTCCTGGACGAAATGGCTCCCCCGGACCGTCACCTCGGTCTGGTTCTTCCAGCCGCGGCAGAACTCGCGCTGCGCCCCGGTGAGGATCGCCCCCGGCTCGGCGTTGACGAAGAGCTTCGGCACCTCCGACTCCGAGAGCCACGCGGCGTAGTCCCCGACGATGGCGGTCACGTCGGCCGGCTCTCCCTCGATCGGGATCTCCCGCGGCCAGGTGAGGGTCGGCCGGCGCGATTCTCCCGGCTCGCGGAAGGGGCGCCGGTAGACCTCCATCTCCTCGGGGGCGAGCTCGCGCAGGATCGACCCCGGCAGCACCCGCTCGACGAAGATGTTCCTGGCGATCACCATGTCCTCGCCGGCGTCGGAGCGGAACCCCTGGAACACCCGCCGCGGGGCTTCCGGCCATTCCTCCCACGTGACCGGCCGGACCAGGGCCTCCATGTAGACGAGGCCCTGCACCGCGTCGCGATGGCGGTTCGCCCAGTCGAAGCCGAGGGCGGACCCCCAGTCGTGGACCACGAAGACGGCATTGCCCGCCCCGGCGACGCCGAGCGCGTCGAGGGCCGCATCGAGATGCTCGCGGTGCTCGACGAAGCGATACCGCCCCGGGCCGGGGTCGTCGAGGGGTTCGGAATCCCCCATGCCGATGAGGTCGATCGCGAGCGACCGCCCGAGCGACTCCGTATGGGGCATGATGTTCCGCCAGAGATAGGACGAGGTCGGGTTGCCGTGGAGGTAGACGATCGGGTCGCCGTCCCCCATCTCGACGTAGGCC
>JAJDXW010000087.1 GCA_022823045.1 Gammaproteobacteria bacterium | reverse complement strand
GCATGATCGCCGCGCAGGGAAGCCTCGGCGCCGGCAACGTCCGGCCGCTCTCCTCCCTGCCCCGGGAGATCCGCGAGGTGGAGCACGCGTGGATCCCGCTCGCGGACGGAACCCGGCTCGCCTGCCGCTGCTGGCGCCCGGTCGACGCGGACGAGCGCCCGGTGCCCGCGATCCTCGAGTACATCCCCTACGGCAAGCGGGACGGAACCTCCGCCCGCGACGAGGCGATGCACCCCTTCCTCGCCGGTCACGGCTACTGCGCGATCCGGGTCGACATGCGGGGGAGCGGGGAGTCCGACGGGCTCCTGCATGGCGAGTACCTCGAGCAGGAGCAGGACGACGCGGTCGAGGTGATCGCGTGGCTCGCGGCCCGGCCCTGGTGCTCGGGAGCGGTCGGAATGTTCGGCAAGAGCTGGGGAGGCTTCAACGCCCTCCAGATCGCCGGACGCCGCCCCCCGGCTCTCAAGGCCGTCATCACCGTGTGCTCGACGGACGACCGCTACACGGACGACATCCACACCATGGGCGGCTGCCAGTTGCTGGAGAACCCGAGCTGGGCGTTCACCATGCTCGGCCACAACGCCCGCCCCCCGGACCCACGGCTCGTCGGCCCGGGCTGGCGCGAGACCTGGACGCGGCGGCTCGAGAACGACGCGCCCTGGATCCTCGAGTGGCTGCGGCACTCGCGGCGGGACGCGTTCTGGAAGCACGGGTCGGTGTGCGAGGACTACGCCGCGATCGCGTGTCCGGTCTTCGCGGTCGGCGGCTGGGCGGATCCGTACACGAACCCGGTGTTCCGGTTGATGGAGCACCTCGACGTGCCGCGCAGGGCCCTGGTCGGCCCGTGGGGACACCAGTACCCGCACCAGGCGAGGCCGGGGCCGGCGGTCGGCTTCCTCGAGGAGAGCCTGCGGTGGTGGGATCGGTGGCTCAAGGGGCCCGAGGAACGGGAGGAAAGGGAGGAAGAGCCCGGCCTCGCCGACGAGCCGATGATCCGGGCCTGGATGCACGACTCCGCCCCGCCGGCCGCGGTCCGGGAGCAGGCGCCGGGGGGCTGGGTGGCGGAGGAGGCGTGGCCGAGCCCCCGGATCCGGGAGCGGAAGTGGCATCTCAACCCGGACGGGCTGGGTCATGCCCCGGGTCCGGAGCGCCCGCTTCCGGTCGCGTCTCCAGCCACCGTCGGGAGGACCAATCCCATCTGGTTGAAGAACGGAGACGGGAGCCCGGAGGGCCCGATCGACCAGCGGGCCGACGACGCGCTCTCCCTCTGCTTCGATTCAGAGCCTCTCGCGGAGCCGCTCGCCTTCCTCGGCGCGCCGGTCGTTTCCCTCGTGGTGGCGAGCGACCGGCCGGTGGCACAGGTGAGCGCGCGCCTCTCGGAGGTGCGGGCGGACGGGACGGTCACCCTCGTGAGCTTCGGCCTCCTCAACCTCGCCCATGACGAGACGCACGAGCGGGTGACGCCGCTCGTGCCGGGCGCGCCGGTCACGGTGCGCCTGCGGCTCAACGACAACGCCCACCGTTTCGCGGCGGGGAGCCGGATCCGGGTCGCGATCGCGACGGGCCTCTGGCCGATCGCCTGGCCCGCTCCCGAGCCGGTGACCCTCGCCGTCACCACCGGGCGTTCGACCCTCACCCTGCCGGTCCGCCCGGACCGGGCGGAGGACGCGGCCCTGCGAGAGCTTCCGCCCGCCTCGTCCACCCCGCTCGCCCCCCGTAGCGTGCTCCGGCCGGCTGCTCCGGTGGTTGCGCGCATGGAGGAGGATCGCGCGACCGAGGAGCTCGCGTTCGTGCATGTCGAGGACGGCGGGACGACCCGGCTCGACGACAATGGATGGACCTACGGCAACGTCATCCGCCGGCGTTTCGCGATCCGCCCCGACGACCCACTGAGCGCGAACGTCGAACTCGAGGGCGAGGACGTGTACGGGCGGGCGGGCGAGCTCGACATCCGGATCCGGACGTGGATGCAAATGACCTCGGACGCGGCGAGCTTCCACGTCCACGCCCGTCTCAAGGCCGACGAGGACGGGCGCTCGGTGTTCTCCCGCACGTGGCTCGATACGATCCCGCGCGACGGCGTCTGACCGGCGGACACCCCGTCCACCGGACGGCCGCCCGGCTCAAGGCTCGCCCCGCGCTCTCTTCACGCCCCGCGCTGACTGCATCTCGTCGGCAGAGGCCCCCCGTTGACAGTGACGCACCGGTACGGGATACCATCGCCCGCCGATTGACGCTGGGAGACAAAGAGGGGCCGAGCCGATGATCAGGGGCGTGCACACGATGTTTCATTCGTCGGAGCCCGAGGCGCTTCGGGCGTTCCTGCGAGACAAGCTCGGATTCGGCTCGTACACCGATGTTGGCGAGGGCTGGCTCATCTTCGACCTGTCGGAGGCGGACATGGGGGTGCACCCATCCGCGGAGTGCGGCGGGCACGGCCTGCCGGCCGGGACCCACGATGTCTCCTTCTACTGCGACGATCTCCGGGCCACGGTCGCGGAGCTCGAGAACCGAGGCGTCGAGTTCGACGGTGACACGGTGGAGGCCGGATTCGGCCTCATGACCCACTTCAGGATGCCGGGCGGCGTGCGCGTGATGCTCTACCAACCCCACTACCGAAAAGGCGTCGATTGAAACGACGTACGGAACTCACCGCACCTTCGGTAACGCAGGGGGCGACAATCTTCTCCCTCTCCTTCCCTCCGCACTCTTGTCTGCATCGGTTCGGAGGAACGGCATGACCCCTCCCGGATCCAACACCCGGGAGTTCCTGCGCGAGCAGCTACCCGTAATCGCGGGCCTCGTCGTGCTCGGAATTGTCGCGGCCCTTCTGCAGCACGGCTTTCTTCCCGGCGGGGACGCGGAGTTTCCACTCGCGGGAGTGCGTGTGCCGTTATGGCACCTGTTCTGGATGGGATTCTGGACCGGCTATACGATGGCGCTGGTCGGCGAGGCGGCCGGGATTTTCGCGCTGCCGTATTCCATGTCGGTTCTGCAGTTCTCCGGCCTGCACGTGACGCCGACCATTCAGCTCGTCACCCTCCTCAATCCGTTGGGAGCGCTGTTCGGCTACCGGCGGAACCGGCAGTGGCACCTGGGCTTCGCCTTCTGGGCCTGCTTCGGTGGAGTGGCCGGCGGGCTGATCGGCCCCTTCGTACGGCTGGAACTGCTGTCGGACGCCGAACCGTTCCGCCTCGCGGTGGGGGTCGCGCTCGCCGTCGCGGGGATCCACCTGTGCACGGCTGCACGGCGAGGCTTTTCCGCTCGCCGGAGACCGGAGGGGATCGAGCGCAAGTTCGCGGCGCAAGCGGCGGCCCGAAAGGCGGCGGGGCTCTCTCCGGCGGGGATCCCCACCGGGGTCGCCATCGAGACGGTGGCACGCGTGCGCGGGAAGCTGACCATCGGTTACTGGGGCGAGTCCTGGACCGTGGACCTGCGCTTCCTGTTCGTCACCGGCTTCCTGGTGGGCACGGTCTCGGCCGCGCTCGGGGTCGGGGGCGGGTTCCTCCTCGTGCCGATCCTTTCGATCTGCTACGGGCTGCCGATGTACGTGCTCGTCGCCGCGACGATCCCTTACGTGATCGTGCTGTCCGCCGTCTCGTTGCTGACCTATGCAGCCATCGTCCCTGCGGTCACCGGCATCCTGATTCCGCCCGAGTGGACCTGGGGACTGCTGGTAGCGGCGGGGGGAGTCCTGGGATCATGGTGCGCCGCGAAGACCCAACGCTATGTGCCCGAGCATTTCCTCAAGCTCATGCTGGGCGGAATCACCGGGTTGGCGGGTGCGCTCTACGTTGTGAGCTTCTTCTATCCCCTCCCCTTCCGCCTCTAGGCCAGGAATCGTCAGGCGCCGAAATGGCAAAGCGGCTTCTCCCCTATCTCCCCTTCATCGTGCTTGCGATCGCAATCGCGGTGGCGGTTCTTCACGTCCGCACCTATTGGTGAGCGGTCCGGCGAGTCCCCCGGGCGCTCCCTCGTCTCCGGGCGGCACGCTCCATGCCCTGCTCTTCGCCTTGACCAGGCTCCGTTCGTCACTTGTGCCCCAGCCTCGATCGCCGGCCGGCGGGAGATCCGGACGGACGCCGCGTCAACCCGGCGTGGAGCCGGAGGACCCTCGATGGTCGCGGCGCGGCGGGCACCGAAGGGTTGGGAAGAAATGTCAAGCAGTTGACAGACTGCCGCGATTGGCCGGTCGATATTCACAACAAGAATCCGCGCGGGCGGTCGGACCGCGCAACGGTGTTTCGGGCGCAAGCGCCCCACTGCGTAGGGAGTTGCCTGGTGCTGATCAAGTCCATGGCGGGAGATTTCGAGATTTCCATTGCGGGCTTCGAGACGGAAGGCCGGCACCTCGTGATGATTGGAAAGATGGGCGTTTGGGACGCGAGAACCTATTTCGCACCGAGCGACCTGTTCGCCCTTCTGGCCAAGCTGTTGAGCCCTGCCGTGCTCCTTTACCTGGTGCGTCTTCCGTATCTGATGATTCGAGAGAATTCACGCGAGTCCAAGAGCAGCCGAGGAGCCGCCGATGAGTGACGATACAACCCCTTATGGAATGCGTCCTGAAGTCGAGGCGGCCTGGAACTTTCCCCTGTTCGAAGCGTTGATGGGCCGTCGATCGCGGCGCTTCGGCTTCGGCATGGAACTGAGTCACGGACCCTTCGTGTATCGGTCAGACAAGGAGCCCCTCCCCCTCACCGAAGAAGAGACCGCAATCCTCGTTGCCGCGGCGACCGGGGTGACCGGCGCAATCCTCTGCGAAGGCGATACCCAGGGGGGCATGGTCAAGTCGGTGGGCCGGACGCATCCGAGCGCGGTCGGGGCACACCGCACGGAACTGTTCTTTACCAACGACGACGGATTGTTCCTGTATCAGGGAACGAAACAGAAGATGTCGAAGATGAAGGAGTACGAGACGGTAGAAGACCGGGACAAGGTCATGGGCTTCTACGACGAGTACACGGTCAAGCTCGGCGACGGGCGTTTCGATCTGCCCCGCTCCGAGCCCGGGCTGTTTGCCCACAACCTCTGGGTCACGAACCAGCCGGGCACGACCCTGTTCATGCCGGTGACGGACGTGAGTCAGGACCTGATCCGGCTCATGGTGAACATGTGCGATGCAAGTGGAGGGGCGCGCTACACGAAGGGCGGGGGGTACTTCATCGTCGACGAACGCAAGGGCATGCGGCCGGCCGGGTGCGAGAAGTGGGCTCGCAACGGCCTGCTCGACCGTGGCAAGCCGCTCCCCCTCGGGCGACTCGAGAAGATCATCGTGAGCTGGCTCTGCGCCGAGGGCGCGATGATGGGAACCCTGATGCAGCTCGCGATGGCTGCGACGGGGATCGGAGGCTGGATGCACGGCGGTTTCACCCCTCTCGTGGTGATGGGCGGCACGCCTCTGTGCAAGGGTCTCGGATTCCGCTTCGTGACCTCCAGGGAAGACCCGCTTCCGAACCCGGTGGGGCTCGACGGCTACTTCGAGGGTTTCTGTCCACCCTACTACAAGGACATGGAGTCCGCGGTCGATGCCGCGATCGCGGGAATGGGAGAGAAGCTCGACGACTGGGAGCGCCGCGGGATGGTGCTTCCGCACACGGTCAGCAACGAGGAGTTCGAGAAGGCGGTCCCCGGGATCAGCGAAGAGGGCGTCGCCTGCGTAAAGGATATCTGCCGCTATATCTACGAGGAATACGGGAAGTTTCCCGCCTTCAACGACACGATGCACCTCCTCTATTTCATCCAGGCCCATCACCTTGACGTGGAGTTCTACGACAAGTACTTCAAGGAAGGGGCGGTGCTGGATACTCACCGGAACCACTTTCAGCGCTGGCACCGCGAAACGAACATTCCACATCGCACCTGAGGGGAAGCCGGGAAATGACGAAGATCCTGAAGCGCTCACCACACTTCGGTCAGCACCAGGCCCACGGGGCGTCGGAGTTCTTCGACTTCGCGGGCTGGGAAATGCCGACGCATTTCTCGACGCTTGCGGAGGAGGTCGAGGCATGCCGGAATCGAGCGGTACTGTTCGACGGGCATGCCATGGGCGAAGTCTTCATCCGGGGTCCCGAGGCCCACGCGGCGGTGCAGCATCTGTGCGCAAGGAACATCCTTCCCGAGCCGGGACGGTGCTTCTACAGCGCGCTCTGCAACGACGAGGGCGGGATCTTCGACGACCTGGTCGTGTTCTGCATCGCCCCCGACGAATTCCTGCTGACCGTGGCGGCATTCAACGTCGACAAGTCGCCCCCGTGGATCAGAAGCCGAATCGACCGGTTCGACGCCCACATGGCCGATCAGTCGGCCGGAACCACCTGTCTCGAAGTGCAGGGGCCGAAGTCCCGCGACATCCTTTCCCAAGTCGCCAACGTCGACCTGTCGAACGAAGAGCTGCCGTACTTCCGGTTCGTGAACGGAAAGATTGCCGGTATCGACTGCATCATCGCCCGGCTCGGCGTCACCGGAGAGCTCGGATACGAAATCTTCTACGACCCGGGCCATGCCTGGACCATGTACGATGCGCTGGCCAGTGCTGGAGTGGAGTCCGGCGTCGCGCTCGCCGGCAACCGGACCGTGGGGATGTTCCGCCTCGAGAAGGTCTATCACATCTACACCCGCGACATCGATGAGACGACCAATCCGTTCGAGGCGGGCCTCGATCGATATGTCAGCCTGGACAAGGGAGATTTCATCGGCCGCGATGCGCTGCTTCGCATTCGGGATCGGGGCGTCGAGCGCAATCTCGTCGGCTTCACGGTGGACGGGGACCCCTTGGCCATCGCCCCCGGCACCGTATTGAAGATCGGAGGAGAAGTCGCCGGCAAAGCGACGTTCGGCGCGCGCAGTCCGACCCTCGGCGTGAATATCGGTCTCGGGTACGTGCCGACGGAATCGTCGGAGCCGGGAGCGGAGCTGGTCATCCAGACCGAATCCGGAGATCGGACGGCCAGAATCTGCGAAATTCCTTTCTTCGATCCGGAGGGAATCAGGATTCGAGGCTAGTGGGCAGGGAACAAGAAGCCAGAGGAAGGGGCCCGCCAGAAAACGGCGGGCAGCGATCCAACATCGCGCCTCAGGCCATCGGCCTGTTCGACATACTCGAGCCGCGCGTTCCCCATCGGTCTCCGCCAAACATTCTCGGAGGCCTCAAGGCGTCGGATGAGAAGAAGATTCTCGCACGGGCGCGTTATGCCAGGCTTGCGCCGAACGAAGTCCTGTTTCGCCAGGGCGATGTTCACGACGGGATATTCCTCATCGAAAGCGGACTCATCCGGACGTTCTACACGGCTCCGTCCGGGCGAGAGATCACGCTTGCGTATTGGGAAGCGGGCAACTTTGCGGGTGGTCCGGACGTGTTCGAGGGAAGCACCCACTATTGGTCGGGAATGGCGGTACGGGACACCGAAGTGCTGCAGCTTCGCAGCGCCGACCTGCGGGAGTTCGTGAAGACGATTCCAGACTTCGCGATCGGCCTCGTCGAGGCGCTGGAATTCAAGGGGCGCTGTTTTTCCGCCCTGGTGCAGATGCTGGGGACACGGTCCGTCGGCGAACGGTTGGCCAGGCTTCTCCGGGCGCTCATCGAGCACTTTGGAGAAGCATGTGACGAAGGGATTCTTATCGACGCGCACTTCAGCCACGAGGACCTTGCCCACCTCGTCGGCGCATCGCGGCAATGGGTGACGACGACCCTCGACCAGCTTCAGGGGCAGAATATCCTCCGAATTCGTCGGCGCCAGCTCGTCGTGCTTCATCCCGAGCGTCTGGGCGCCCTCGATCCGCGCTGACTTTCGCGGACCGGCTTCCCCCTCGCGGTCCGACAAGTGTCACCTTCTTGACAGAAGCGTGTCAGAAGGCGGGGGTAACGTGCCTTCGTCGGCCCGATCCGTGCACCGACCGGCTTGCCTGAGGCGGGCAGATCGTGCCTTGGCCCGAATCGGTCACGCGACCGCTGACACGACATGCACTCATGGTACAGTCCGGAGGTGGACGAGATGAGCAGCGACAAGACTCCAAAGCGGCCGCGGTCGCATCTCAGAAACAAAGAATACTCTCGCCGTCAGTTCATGGTGCGCACCGCGGGCGGCCTCGCCGGCGCCGCCATGGCGTCGAGGGGGTTCCCGTGGGGTGATCTCGCCTATGGCCAACAGCTCAAGGGCGACCCGGTAGAGTTCAACGTTGCCATTCGCCCGGACTGGACGCAGGGCTGGTTCGGCATGATCAACCAGGAAAAGGGAATCTGGCGGAAGTACCTGCCCGAAGGCAGCGAGGTGACCTTCAGCCATCCCATCCAGGGCGGCATCGTCACCAACGAGCTGATCGCGGGGAAGAGCTTGATCGGCCACAACGGGGATGCCCCCGGGCTGATCGCGACCTACAAGCGAAATCGCGTGGACATCCGCGCCATCGGCCTCATCGGGAGCTCGCCGAGCGGCTACCATTGCTACCAGGTGCTCGTGCGCACGGATGCTCCGGAGTTCAGCGATTCCAAGGAAGCGCTCCGCTGGATGGCCGACAAGGTGGTCGCCACCCCGAAGGGGAGCTGCTCCGACCGTTTCTTCCAGGACGTCCTCAAGCGCGAAGGAGTTGAACCCGCCGAGTACCTCAATCAGCCCATCGGGGTGATCACCACGAACCTCCGGGCCAAGAAGATCGACGCCGCCTGCACGTGGGATCCGCAGGGCGCGGCGGTCAGCACCCTGGCCGGAGAGGGAATCGCCCGGGTGGTGGCGACCGGTTACCCGTGGGGCGAGCGCGATTCGGGCACCATCGTGTGTCGGAAGGATTTCATGGATGAGAATCCCGACCTCGTGAAGGCGTGGCTCAAGGCCGAGATCGAGACCCAGATGTGGTACTACGATCCACGCAACCACGCCGAAGTACTGCAGATCGCGCAGAAGTACGTGAAGGGCTTCAGTCACCAGGCCCTCTGGTTCTCGCTCGCCGGCCTCATCCCGGAACCCTACTACGGCGGTCCGATCCGGGACGAGAAGGTCTTCGTGTGGAACGACGAAGTACACCATCTCCAGGAGATCGTTCGCGACTACCTCGCGAAGAACAAGATCATTCCGCACAAGGAGCTGTTGCCGGGGGCGATCGACGATTCGCTGGCCCGGGAGGCGATGAAGGAAATGGGAGTCGAATCGCCTCTCATCACGCTCAAGGCGGTTCCGATGGATCAGGGCTACCCCCTGGTCCAGGACGCCAAGCGGGTCGAGGAGTACGTTGCGCTATTCGCGTGATGACGTGCTTTCGGGCGGGTCCGGTCGGGTGAACCCCGGCCGGACCGCGTCCGCACCGTCCTGCCGCGCAACGCGCTGCCGCGACGGGTTCGCAGCACACGCCGGGGTTCTCGGCGGGCCGGGCCGTCGTGGCTGCTGAGCGAGCAGTCGTGCCCGCCGGCCGCGCGTCGAGGACGTTCGTCTCCCGGCTTGAACGCACGCTGAGGAGCGGCCGGCTCTATCTGGCCATCTTCGGGATCTCGGTGTTCTTTCTGCTGTGGTATCTGCTGGTCGACCTGTTTGAAGTGTGGCGCTTCGGAGGATTGCCGAAGCTGGTGGAAAGCATCGAAGAGTGGCTAAGCCCGGATCCCATATTCGGAGTGTCGATCTACACTGCCGAGTATTACGTTCACATCTGGGCCAGCATTGTCCGGGTGGCCAGCGCCTTCCTCTCTGCGACCGTGTTCGGGATCGCGATCGGCATATTGATGGGATGGCGCCGGATTTTCTTCGGTTTGACGTTTCCAATCCTGGAGCTGCTGAGACCGATTCCCATCCTGGCCTGGATTCCGCTGGCGATCATCCTGCTTCCCGGGAGAGAGCTGCCCATCATCGGCCTGACCTTTCTCGCCGCGTTCTTCGTGACCATCCTGAACACCTTGCTCGGTGTCCGGGCAATCGATCGCGCCTATTTTCGCGCCGCCGAATGCCTCGGATTTTCCCAGTGGCAGATCCTGTGGCATGTCATCGTGCCCGGCGCGCTGCCCTACATCTTTGTCGGCCTGCAGATCGCAATCGGGGCGTGCTGGTTTTCCCTGGTCGCGGCCGAAATCCTCTCGGGAAGCGCGGGTCTCGGCTACAAGGTATGGGAGACGTACTACTACGTGCAGTTTCCCACGATGATCAGCACGATGGCGACGCTCGGACTGTTTGGATATGTTTCCAGCGCGCTCGTACGCATCGCCGGAAACCGGCTCATGCGGTGGCGCGAGAAGCTGCTCGCGGGGGTGTGATGGCTGCCATTGGCGGATTGCAGATCACGGACGCCGGGAAGATTTACGATCCCGGCGGCATCCACGTGGTGGCGGTCGACAACGTGTCCCTGAGCATCGCGCCGGGCGAGTTCTGCGTGGTCGTCGGGCCGTCGGGATGCGGCAAGACGACCTTGCTGAACGCAATCGCCGGGTTCGATCAGCTTACCTCCGGCACGATCGAGATGGATGGAGAGCTTCTCGCCTCGCCGGGAAAGAAGCTGCTTCCCGGCCCCGACCGGATGGTCGTGTTTCAGCACGGGGCGTTGTTCCCCTGGAAGACGGTGTTGTGGAACGTCACCTCCGGCCCGGTCAAGCGCGGCCAGGTCCGGATGGCGGAAGCGGCGGACAAGGCGCGCGAGCTGATGGGACGGGTGGGGCTTCAGGGCATCGACGATCAGTTTCCCGAAGCGTTGTCGGGGGGTCAGAAGCGGCGGGTCGAGATCGTGCGCGCGCTCATGAGCAATCCGAAGGTGCTGTTGCTCGACGAGCCGTTCCGGGCGCTTGACGCCCTGACGAAGAGCGTCGTGCAGGAGCATCTGCTCGAGCTCTACGACTTCGAGCGCAAGACCATATTCTTCATTACCCATGACCTGGAAGAGGCAATCTTTCTCGCCGATCGCGTAGCCGTCATGACCACCCGGCCAGGAAGGATCAAGAAGATCGTCGATGTCGACATTCCTCGCCCGAGGGACCATCACGTGCTCACGACCGATCGCTTTCTCGAGCTCAAGTCTGAGCTCGGCGAAGCGATCTACGAGGAAGCCAAGCTGGCGTTCGAGGCTGGCGAACGGGAGCTCGCTTGATGAACGCAGCACAGGGCGGAACGGCGCCTCCAACCCTCACCCGCGGCTACCGATTTGCCCGCTGGCTCAGGAGCCTGTGGGGACTCAATCTTGCGCTTGGCGTGATTTCGGTCTCGACGCTGGCAATCCTGTGGCAGTTCGCCGGCCCGCTGGGCATTCCGGGCCTCAAGGACGTTCCGCCACCTTCGGCTGTCGTCGTCGCGGCCACCGATCTGCTGGTCTCGGAACAGTACTGGACCGGATGGCTCAAGAGCTTCCAGAGGATCGGCATCGGCTTCGTGATCGCTCAGTTCATCGGCATACCGCTCGGACTGGCGATGGCGATCAGTCGCGGAGCGTTCGGAACGATATTCCCCATCATCGAGATCCTGCGGCCAATTCCGCCGGTTGCCTGGATTCCGATATCAATCGTGTTCTGGCCCACCCGGGAACAGAGCGTCATCTTCATCGTGTTTCTCGGCGCCTTCTGGATCGTACTGCTGAACACGATCGGAGGGGCGTCGAACATCGACTCGGCCTACAAGCGGGCCGCTCTATCGCTCGGCTCCCAGCCGCGCGATCTCTTCTGGAAGATCATCTTGCCGGCGACGATCCCGTCGATCGTCACCGGTATGGCGGTCGGAATGGGGATCTCCTGGGAAATGGTCGTGGCCTCGGAGATGATCGCGGGCGACACGGGGCTCGGCTACCTGCTGTGGCAGTCGTTCCAGATCAACGCGATCTCTCATGTAATCGTTTGCATGGTGTCAATCGGCATCGCGGGCTATTTTTCCAGCGGCCTCATCCGGATGCTGGGAGGGTTTGCGGCACCTTGGCAGCGGCTTCACTAGGCGCCGGGGTTCGAGGTCCTTCCGGCAAGCGGCACCGGCAGTCGGGTAAACCACATGAACGACGAGATGCGACGCGAAGGAGGACGACCGGGCGAGATCGAGATCAAGGGTGTCGCGAAGGCGTACGAGGGCGAGTCCTCGACGGTGACTGCGGTCGAGAACTGCTCGTTCGTCGTCGAACGCGGCAGGTTCACGGTGCTCGTGGGGCCCTCGGGGTGCGGAAAGACAACGCTGATCAACCTGGTCGCCGGTTACGAATCCCCGACTGAAGGCGAGATCCGGCTGGACGGAGCGCTGGTCACCGATCCGGGGCCGGACCGGCTCGTCGTGTTCCAGGAAACGGCCCTGTTCCCATGGATGACGACCATCGACAACGTGGTGTATGGCCCCAAGGTGCAGCGAAGCATGCCGCCGCACGAGATCATCGCGAAGGCGGGGCAGCTTCTCGATACCGTCGGGCTCTCCGAGTTTCGCGACAAGTTTCCCATACAGCTTTCGGGAGGCATGCAGCGGCGGGCGGAACTGGCTCGGGCGCTCATCAACGAGCCCGCCGTGCTGTTGATGGACGAGCCCTTTCGCGGGCTCGACGCCATGACCCGGGAGTTGATGCAGGAATACCTCCTGAAGCTGTTCGAAGGCAGCAACCGGACGATTCTCTTCGTCACCTCGGAGATTGACGAGGCCATTCTGTTCGCGGACAACCTCATTGTCCTGAGCAGGAGCCCCGGCAAGGTGAGAGCGGAGATCCCGGTCGATCTCGGTCGTCCGCGCACCCTGGACATGTTGACCCAGCGGCGATACGCCGAGCTGAAGCACGAAGCCCTCACCATCCTCTACGAAGAGGCGGTCGGGGCATTTGCGAGCGGCGTCCGTTCGGCTTCGGACATCGTCGAGGCGTACCAGAAACGCGAAGTGGGTTGACTTGGCAGTGCATTGGATAGCCGCCCGCATCGCCGCCGCCATGCTTGTGGGAGCCGTGACGTTCGGCTTGGCCGGGCATGGAGCGATTGCAACGGATCCCCCGCCACCTCAACGACCGATCATCTCCGAGCTGTTCTGGGATGCCGAGGGTTTCCATGGCCGGAAGGTGGTCGTGTATGGCCTGGTCATCGAGACCGCGGACGCCGGCCGGGTCTTCATGCTGCAGGACGTCTCCCAGATGCCGCTTCGCGTCGAGGTCACCGATGGCACGACGGTATGGAACGGGGAACAGTTGCTGGTCGAGGGTATGGTCGTGCAGTCCGACGGAGAGCCCACTCTGAAAGCTACCCGGATCGTGCCCACGAAGGTCCTCGGAGGGGGAGGGTGCTGTTGATCTTCGGCCGATGCGCCGAATTGTGGCAGCCGGTCCGGCACGAATCCGTTGGATTGGGATAACCTGCTCTACACGCTCGCGATTGTTCTGGCCGTCGCCGGAGGAATCTCGAGCCTCGCCGGCTGGAAGATGCGCAACAAGGAACCGGCGCCTGAATCGACCCGACCCGCGCCAGCGCACATTCTCACCATGCTGGCCTACATCCTGATGAGTCTAAGCATCTTCTTCGTCGCACTGCGAGGATTGCTGTCCCCAACGTAGAGTCGGTGGGAGGGAGCGGCTCGAGCCGCGCGTCGGCCCGCGCGATTGCCGTCCGCGCGTGCAGGGGATGCCGCTTGGCCCTCGCGGGAAGCCGGCCGCGGCCGGCTATACAATGCGCGGTTGGACGGCGCACGATGGGGAGGAGCGGATGAGCGCGGAAGGCGAAACGGCGAAGGTGGCGGTCGTCACCGGCGGCGGGACCGGAGTGGGACGGGCGGCGGCGCTCGCCCTCGCCGGGGAAGGATTCGCTGTCGTGCTCTCCGGGCGACGGCCCGAGCCCCTCAAGGAGGTGGCGTCGGAGATCGGATCGACGGGCGGCCGGGCGATTGTGGTCCCGACCGACGTGACCGACCCCGAGTCCATCCGCGCCCTCTTCACGCGCGCCGTCGAGGTCTTCCGCCGCCTCGACCTCCTGTTCAACAACGCGGGGATGGGGGCGCCTGCCATTCCCCTAGAAGACCTCTCCGTCGAGCAATGGCGGGCGGTGGTCGACACCAACCTCACCGGTTCGTTCCTCTGCACCCAGGAGGCGTTCCGGATCATGAAGAGCCAGAGCCCGCGTGGCGGTCGCATCATCAACAATGGCTCGATCTCCGCCCACACCCCACGCCCCTTCTCGTCCCCCTATACCTCGACCAAGCACGCGATCACCGGCCTCACCAAGTCCACCGCCCTCGACGGGCGGGCCTACGACATCGCCTGCGGCCAGATCGACATCGGCAACGCCGAGACGGACATGACGGCGCGGATGGCGCGGGGAGTGCCCCAACCGGACGGCTCGACGATGATCGAGCCCACCATGGCGGTGGAGAACGTGGGGCGCGCCATCGCCTACATGGCGACCCTTCCGCCGGACGCGAACGCCCTCTTCCTCACCGTGATGGCGACCAAGATGCCGTTCGTGGGACGCGGCTGACGGTCCGCGGGCGGCGGGACGCCGCGCCACCCCGCGCGGCCCCGCACCGCACCCGGGCTCGCACCCGAACTCACCCGAACTCGCACCCAGCAACAACCGATTACCAACCCAAGGAGCAGACGGATGTCGACGATTACCGGCGCGACCCTACTCGTGAGAAGCCTCAAGCAGCAGGGCGTGGAGCACATGTTCGGGGTGGTGGGATTTCCGGTGCAGCCGGTCGCCGCCGCCGCCCAGAAGGAGGGGATGACCTACGTCGGGATGCGAAACGAGCAGGCCGCCTCCTACGCGGCCCAGGCGTCGGGCTATCTCACCGGCCGCCCCGGGGCGTGCCTCACCGTCTGCGGGCCGGGGGTCATCCATGCCCTCGCCGGTCTCGCCAACGCGAAGTGGAACGCCTGGCCGATGATCCACATCGGCGGGGCCTCTCCCACGTATCAGAACGGCATGGGCGCGTTCCAGGAGGAGCGCCAGGTGATGGCCGCCACCCCCTACTGCAAGTACGCCCAGCAGGTGGACCGGGCGGACCGCATCCCCTACTTCGTCGAGCAGGCGGTCCGGACCTCCATCTTCGGCCGTCCCGGCGCCGTCTACCTCGATTTTCCCGACAATATCATCCGCGAGGAGATCGAGGAGAGCGCGGTACCCGCGGCCGCGACCGTGCCCGAGCCGCCGCGCTTCCATGCCGCCCCGGAATCCGTCGAGGCCGCCCTCGACGCGCTCGAGTCGGCCGAGCGGCCCCTCGTCGTCATCGGCAAGGGCATGGCCTGGTCGCGGGCGGAGGACGAGGTGCGCACGTTCATCGAGCGGACGCGCCTCCCTTTCCTCGCCTCCCCGATGGGCAAGGGGGTGATGGACGACGGCCACCCCCTCTCGGTCGGAGCGGCGCGGAGCCTCGCCCTCCGGGAGGCCGACGTCGTGTTCCTGATGGGAGCAAGGCTCAACTGGATCATGCACTTCGGGCTCCCGCCGCGCTTCTCCGAGAACGTGCGGGTAATCCAGCTCGACCTCCACCCGGAGGAGATCGGGACCAACGTGCCGACCGAGGTCGCGCTGCCGGGAGACGGCCGGGCGGTCGTCTCCCAGCTCAACGAGTCGCTCCGAAGCCGCCAGTGGTTCTATCCGGACGACACCGCGTGGCGCTCCGCCCTCGCGGAGAGCGCGGCCAAGAACCAGGCGACCGTCAGCCCCATGATGGATGACGACGCGGTGCCGATGAACTACTACCGGGCGCTCCGCGACATCCGCGAATGGATGCCGGAGGACGCGATCATCGTGAGCGAGGGCGCCAACACCATGGACATCGGCCGCACCCAGCTCCCCAACGCGCAGCCCCGCAAGCGGCTCGACGCGGGCACCTACGGAACGATGGGGGTCGGGCTCGGCTTCGCCATCGCCGCCGCCGTCGCCTGCCCCGACCAGCCGGTCGTCGCGGTGGAAGGCGATTCGGGGTTCGGCTTCTCGGGAATGGAGGTCGAGACGATCTGCCGCCTCGGCCTCCCCATCAAGACGGTGGTGCTCAACAACGGCGGCATCGGCGCGTCCGCCGGCGAGGAGCCGAACGTGGAGGGCCTGCTCCCGCCCGGCGCCCTCACCCGGGGCGCCCGCTACGACCTCATGATGGAGGCGTTCGGGGGGCGCGGGTACAACGTCGAGGACCCGGCGGAGCTGCGCAAGGCGCTCGACGACTCGATGGCGCACGACGGCCCGACCCTCGTCAACGTCGCGATCAATCCCAAGGCGGAGCGGAAGCCCCAGAAGTTCCGCTGGCTCACTACCTGATCCGGACGAGCTCACTCGCTCCCCTCCGCCTCCCCGACCGCTCGGGGAGGCGGAGGTGGATGCATCGCGTTGCTCGTATCGGGACGGTGGGACGGTTGTGTCGTCTGCGGGCATCGTTCAAGATAGCCATCTTGATGGCCATAAGAAAGAAGCCGTGCTTGAAGTATCCGTCGCCAAGGCCAGGAACGCGTTGACGCGACTCATCCATGAGGCGGAGAGCGGGGAGGTCGTCCATATCACGCGACGCGGGAAATCGGTCGCCGTGCTGGTCTCCAGGGAGGAGTACGACCGCCTCGAGTCCGCGGATTCGAAACGAGACATCTGGGAAGCGATCGAGGACTGGCGCGCACGAGCGAGCTTCGACTGGCCCGAGCTGACGCCCGAAGAAGTGGACACATGGCGTGACCGGGAGCCGGGCCGGGAACCCACGTGGCCGGACTGAGATATCTGCTCGACAGCAACGTTCTCTCGGAGCCTGCGCGGCCACTTCCCGACGCGGGAGTCCGGTCGCGCCTGCGAGCGCATCGCCGTGAGATCTGCACCGCGGCTCCAATCCTGCACGAACTCCACTACGGGCTCGCCCGAATGCCGGAAGGCACGCGCAAGCGGGAGCTGACCCGGTATCTGGACCAGATACTGCATCCAGGGCTGGCAGTCCTTCCCTATGACCGTGACTCTGCCCTATGGCACGCCGGGGAACGCGCCCGCCTGGCTTCGCGCGGGCGAACGCCTCCCTGGATGGATGGACAAATCGCCGCGATCGCCACGGTGAACGACTTGATCCTGGTTACCCGAAACACGGACGACTTCACCGACTTCGCCGACCTTGAAGTGGAGAACTGGTTCGCATGACCGGACCACTGCCTTCGGTCCTTGGGATGTGCCCATCCGGACAATCCGGACGAGGGCATCCGGCATCAAGTCCGACGCTGGTCGCGCCTGCCCTGCGGCCCGTGGACAGGTGCGGGAATCTCAGGCGGGCGTAGCGCGGCGGCCGATGTCGGTGCGGCCGATGTCGGTGCGGCCGATGTCGGTGCGGCAGAAGCGGCCCGGCCAGTCGATGCGGTCCGCGCGCGCGTAGGCGCGCTCGCGCGCCGCCGCGAGATCGTCCCCGAGCCCGCACACGCAGAGCACCCGGCCTCCCGCCGTCACCACCCGGCCGCCCTCCCCATACCCGGTCCCGGCGTGGAAGACCCGGGTATCCGGAACCTCCTCGTCCAGCCCGAGGATCGGGTCTCCGCGCCGAACCGCGCCCGGATAGCCTTCCGCCGCGAGCACCACGCCGAGGGCGGTTCGAGGGTCCCACTCCGCCGCGCCGCTTCGAAGCCGCCCCGCCGCGGCCGCCCCGCACATCCCGGCAAGGTCCGAGCGGAGCCTCAGCATGATGGGCTGGGTCTCCGGGTCGCCGCACCGCACGTTGAACTCGAGCACCCGCGCCGTGCCGTCCCTTCCGATCATGAGACCGGCGTAGAGGAACCCGGTGAACGGCGCGCCCTCCGCGGCCATGGCGCGCACCGTCGGCCCGACGACCCTCCGCATCACCTGCTCGTGCAGCGCTGCGGTCACCACGGGGGCCGGGGAATGCGCCCCCATGCCGCCGGTATTGGGGCCGGCGCCTCCTTCGTCGCGGGTCTTGTAGTCCTGCGATGACGCGAGCGGAACCACCCGATCCCGGTCCACCAGGCAGATGAAGCTCGCCTCCTCGCCCTCGAGGAAGTCCTCCACCACCACCCGTTCGCCAGCCGCGCCGAACGCCTCGTCGCGAAGCGCCGCCTCGAGCGCGGCGACCGCCTCGTCCACGGTGCGGGCGACGGTGACCCCCTTGCCCCCCGCGAGCCCGTCCGCCTTGACCACGCTCGGAGCGCCGCGCGAGCGCACGTAGTCGGCCGCCGGGGCGAGCCGGTCAAAGCTCTCGTAGCGGGCGGTCGGGATCCCGTGCCGGACGAGGAACGCCTTGGCGAAGCTCTTGGAGCCTTCGAGGCGCGCGGCCCGCGCGCTCGGGCCGAAGCAGGGGCAGCCTTCGGCGGCGAGGGAATCCGCAAGCCCGGCCACGAGGGGGGCTTCGGGGCCGACCACCGTCAGCGCGATCCGGCGCGAGGCGGCAAGCTCGACGAGGCCGTCGACGTCGTCGGCCGCAACCGCGACATTCTCGACCTTCGGCTCCCCGGCGGTCCCCGGGTTGCCGGGGGCGACGAAGACCCGTTCCACCCGCGGCGAGACGGCGAGCTTCCACGCGAGAGCGTGCTCGCGTCCGCCCCCGCCGACCACCAGCACCTCCATCCCCGCCTCCGTCACCTCGTCCGCCTCTACCGCGTGCCGTGCCGATGAGGCGGCGCATCGGACCGACCGGGCATGCGCCGCGCCCCCGGAAGTGCGGGCGTCCTGCCCGCGCAGACCCCGGCGGGTCTCGGGCCCATCGCGGGCGGGAAGCCCGCGCGCCGGGGGAGGCATAGCAGATGACCGGGCTCAACCGAAAGGATGATGACGCCTCGAGGATTCTAGTGGCGGAAATGCCGCACGCCGGTCAGGACCATGGCCATCCCGTGCTCGTCCGCGGCGGCGATCACCTCGGGGTCCCGCCGCGAGCCCCCCGGCTGGATCACCGCCGCGACCCCCGCCTCCGCCGCCGCGTCGACCCCGTCGCGGAACGGAAAGAAGGCATCGGAAGCCATCGCCGAGCCGCGGAGCTCGAGCCCCTCCTCCTCCGCCTTGAGGCGCCCGATGCGAGCCGAGTGCACCCGGCTCGTCTGACCCGCGCCGATCCCGAGGGTGGCACCGCCCCGGGCGTAGACGATGGCGTTCGACTTGACGAACCGGACGATTTGCCAGGCGAACAGGAGATCGGTCAACTCGGACTGCGTCGGCGCACGCCGGGTGGCGACGTCGAGATCGGCCGCCGTCACCGCATCGTGGTCGGCCTCCTGAACCAGGACTCCGCCCCCGACCGAGCGGATGTCGAGCGAGGCGCCCCGGGGGCCTGCGTCGCCGTCGGCGGATGGCTCCTCGGGCTCCCCCGCGACGAGGACCCGCACCCCCGGCTTCGCGGCGAGGGCCGCCGCCGCATCCGCGCCCGCGATGGAGGGCGCGACGATCACCTCCACGAACTGGCGCTCCAGTACCGCTTGTGCGAGCTCGCCGTCGAGCGGCCGGTTGAACGCGATGACCCCGCCGAACGCGGAAGTCGGATCGGTACGGACCGCGAGCTCGTACGCCTCGCACGCCGACGCCGCGACCGCCGCGCCGCACGGGTTCGCGTGCTTGACGATGACGCAGGCGGGCATGGCCCCCAGCGCGCGGACGCATTGCAGGGCGGCGTCCGCGTCGGCGATGTTGTTGAACGAGAGCGGCTTCCCCTGAGCAAGGCGGGCGCCGGCCACCGTGGGCCCCGCCGCCGGGGCATCCCGGTCGCGGTACAGAGCGGCCGCCTGGTGGGGGTTCTCCCCGTAGCGCAGCTCCGCCTGCCGGAGGAGCCGGCCAGCGAGAACCGCCGGAAACCGGCTTCGCTCCGCAGGTTGGCGGTCCGCCCCGTCCACCGATCCGAGGTAGTCGGCGATGGCCGCGTCGTAGCGCGCGGTGTGGGCAAATGCCTTCACGGCGAGCGCGAACCGGGTCTCGGCGGAGAGAGCCCCGGAACGCTGCTGCATCTCCTCGATCACCCCGGGATAGTCGTCCGGGTCCGATACCGTGGCGACGTCGGCATGGTTCTTGGCCGCCGCCCGCAGCATCGCGGGCCCTCCGATGTCGATGTTCTCCACCGCCTCGGCGAGGCGGCAGTCCGGGCGGGCAATCGTCCGCTCGAACGGATACAGGTTGACGGCCAGAAGGTCGATGGGCTCGATGCCGTGCTCGCGCATGACTTCGTCATCGGTGCCGCGACGCCCGAGCAGGCCGCCGTGCACGAGCGGATGAAGGGTCTTGACGCGTCCCCCCATGATCTCGGGGAAACCTGTCAGGCCGGAGACCCCGGCGACCGGGATCCCGGCTTCCTCGAGGAGGCGCGCGGTCCCCCCGGTCGAAACGAGCTCGACCCCGAGCTCGTGCAACGAGCGCGCGAACTCCTCGATTCCCTGCTTGTCCGAGACGCTGATCAGCGCTCGGCGAACTTTGGCGTCAGCCGCCACCGCCGCCCGTCGGCTGGGGCGTCTGCGGAACGAGGCCGTGCGCCCGAAGCTTCTTGCGGAGCGTGCCGCGGTTGATGCCGAGGATCCGGGCCGCCCGGCCCTGGTTCCCGGCCGTTTCCTCCATTACCGCCTCGAGCAGGGAGCACTCCACTTCGGCAATTACCAGACGGTACAACCCATCGAGCTCATCTCCCTCCATGCGGGAGAAGAGGTCGGAGACCCGGCCATGGACGAACTCGCGCAGGCTGGGCTGCCTGCCATCCTCTGCACCGACCCCGCCGCCTGCCGCGCCGGATTGGCCATCGCCCCGCGTCCGTCCTTCCGACACTCTCTCGCGCCTCCTGCCACGCCGGGCGATCTGCAATCACGGCGGCATGGTACCGGCAAGAGCGGACACGACAAACCCCTTGACGACTTCCATGTCGGGCGTTCTCCGGGACGGGCGCTTCCGGTGTTTCGGCGCCCTCGCGGCGAACATCGGCGAAGTATGCGCGCCAGCTCGTGTTCACCCTGGCGCACCGCATCGACGATGGGCGCGAGGAGCCGCAGGTCGGATTCGCGAAGCATATTCCGACACTTGCGGCCCAGGGAACACGACTCGCACGTTGATCTCGGATTGCGCTTCGCGAATCCGACCTACCTGCTTGGCCGACTTTCATCCGAATCTGGTGCGTTTCTCGACCCACTTGTGTGAACACGGGCCAACGGGGAAAACGTCGTGGGGCGAGGTTAGATGAGACGAAGATCGAAGCTCACCGCGA
This sequence comes from Gammaproteobacteria bacterium, assembly GCA_022823045.1. Lineage (GTDB taxonomy): Bacteria > Pseudomonadota > Gammaproteobacteria > HK1 > HK1 > JAJDXW01. The sequence goes on along the minus strand of JAJDXW010000087.1, from coordinate 7,933 downwards.
CCTTGGAGGGGGCGACGAGATCGAAGGCGATATCGACGCGAGTTCCCGACCCCAGCCCCCCGGTGGGCACGGTCCCTCCGTCGAGGTACTCCGCCGGCTCGAAGGCCCGGCTGGCAACCGCCCGACCGTCCCTGCCGTAGAGGACGAAGACCACGACCGGGAACGGCCGAACCTCGGGCGATCGGTTCTCGAGCGTCGCCTTGACCGACAGGGCGCTGGTGTACTCGGCGTGCGGACGCACCGTCCGGGACACCACGCGGATCCCCTCTTCGCGGCTTCGCCGATTCGTCTCGCATCCGGTCACCGCGCAGAACTCGTCGAGGGCGGGAGCGACGCTCGGAAAGGTCGCGGCGAGATCTCCGGCCATGAACCACGCGTACTGGAGAACGAGCAGCAAGAGCAGCGCAATGCACGAGTTGGCGGCCCAGCGGCGCCCCCGCCGCACGTCCAGTCCCTCGATCCGGTTGAGGATCGCCTGTTCGCGGTTTCGGCGGCGCCGCGCCGCGATACGTCCCTCGTGGATGCGATCGGGGCCCGGGCGCTCTTGCGGCTCCTCCGTGGAGACCCGGCGGACGTCTCCCACCATCGGGCCGGGGAGATCGGAGTCGAGGTCCACGTCGATTCCAGCATCGTCCAGGGAGACGGAGGGCAGCATCCGATCGTCTCCGAGCGGACCCTCCTCGAACGGACTCTCCCCGAGCGCATCGGGGAGCGGGTCGAACGCCTCCTCCGAAACGTCCTCGAACGGACGGTCGGAAACCGGGTCCGCTTCGGGTTCGGGGACGGCGGCCATCTCCGCGGGGTCCCGATCCGTCCTCCACGGCACCGGCGCGGACGCTTCGTCTGGCTCCGACCACAGGCGCGCGGAGGCATCGAAGGACTCGAGGCACTGCCCGCACCTGACCCAGGCCCGGGCGGCTCCGAGCTGGGCCTCGGTCACGCGGAACCATGTCCGGCATCCGGGACAGCGTGTGTACATGCGTTCCCCCGTTGGCTAGCGAGGCTGCGCCTCGAACCGACGAGACCTGTTCGAAGCCTCCGGTCGCCGTTCGAAGCCCCATCGCGCCATACCGGCAGCAGCCTCGAACCTCTCATGCCGGAAGCCCGCTTCGAGAATTCGACTCATCGGTCAATCTCCGGCCGCTCAAGGCGCCTGGCGGGCCCGGAGCCCCGCCAGCAGAACCCATTCGTCTTCGCGGTCCGCGATCTCCAGCCCGAACCAGGGCGCGTATGCCTCGATCAGTCCGTCAGCCTGGCCGGCGAGGATCCCGGACAGCATCAGCTCGCCTCCGTGCCTCACGAGGCCCCTGAACGTCCCGGCAAGCGCGGCGAGGGGACCGGCCAGGATGTTCGCGACCAGGATGTCGGACGTCGAGGTGTCCGAGCAGCCAAGCGCATCGGCGACCGCCGACGGCGACATGATATCGAAATGATCGCTCACCCGGTTGCGGTGGGCATTCTCCCGAGCCGCCTCCAGGGCCTGCGGATCGAGGTCGACGGCAAGGCACCGCCCGGCTCCGAGCGCGAGCGCCGCGATGCCGAGGATCCCGGACCCGCATCCGTAGTCGATCACGAGCTTCCCCGCGAGGTCCAGGCCCGCGAGACGCCGGAGACACAGACGGGTGCTCGAGTGGGAGCCGGTACCGAACGCGAGCCCCGGATCGAGCCTCACGACCACCCCCGACCCCGCCTCGGGCGGAGGTTCGGCCCACGTAGGGCTGATCCAGAGCCGCTCGCCGAACCGCATCGGCTTGAATCGCTCCCGCCCCGTGCGAATCCAGTCCGCGTCCGGAAGGCCGCTCACCCGGGCGGTCTCCAGGATCTCGGGGGGAAGGCGGCCGGCAAGCCGCCCGACCCCGTCCACCCCGGCCGGGAACAGACCCCGGACCCGGACCCGTCCCCAGAGCGCCCGATCGGGAGGCCACGACTCGAAGCGAGGCTCCTCCCCCGCGTCCTCGAGGGAGACCGCGATTGCTCCGGCCGCCGAGAGCGCCTCCTCGACCGCGTGCGCGCCGTCGCCGGGACACTCCAGGGCGACACGGACCCAGCCGGTGGAATCGGCACCGTCCATCCGCCGCGGCCGGATTAGCGCGCGAGCTTGCGCTCGAGATAGCTGATTCCGACGCCGCCCTCGATGAACGCGCTGTCGCTCAGCAGCTCCACGTGCATGGGCACGTTGGTGCGGATCCCCTCCACGATGATCTCGTCGAGGGCGATCCGCATCCGCGCGATGGCGGACTCGCGGGTATCGCCGAACGCGATCAGCTTCGCGATGAGCGAATCGTAGTTGGGGGGCACCGTGTATCCGGTGTACAGGTGGCTGTCCAGCCGGATCCCCGGCCCGCCCGGTGCGTGAAAAAGCGATATCTTGCCGGGATTAGGTGTGAACGTGACGGGATCTTCGGCGTTTATGCGACATTCGATCGCGTGCCCGCTGAGTGTGATGTCGGACTGCTTGAAGGGCAGGCGCTCGCCGGCCGCGATGAGGATCTGGGTCTTCACGAGGTCCGTCCCGGTCACGAACTCGGTGACCGGATGCTCGACCTGGAGACGGGTGTTCATCTCGATGAAGTAGAAGTCCCCGTCCTGGTACAGGAACTCGAACGTGCCGACCCCGCGGTAGTCGATGGCCTTGCAGGCAGTGGCGCAGCGCGCCCCGAGGCGCTTTCGCATACGGTCGGTGATCCCCGGCGCGGGCGCCTCTTCGATGACCTTCTGGTGGCGGCGCTGCATCGAGCAGTCCCGCTCGCCGAGATGAACGGCATTGCCATGGGTGTCGGCCAGCACCTGGATCTCGATATGACGCGGATTGTCGAGGTACTTCTCCAGGTACACGGTGCCGTCGCCGAACGCGGCCATCGCCTCGGCCCGGGTCATCAGGACCGCGTTCGCGAGCGCCGCCTCGCTGTTCACGACCCGCATTCCGCGGCCGCCCCCTCCGGCCGCCGCCTTGATGATCACCGGGTACCCGATGTCGCGGGCGAGGCGGGCGTTGGCATCCGGATCTTCGTCGAGGGGACCCTCGGAACCGGGAACGCATGGCACGCCGGCCCTGCGCATCGCATCGATGGCGGAGATCTTGTCGCCCATCAGCCGGATGGTGTCGGGCGAGGGGCCGATGAAGACGAAGCCGCTCTGCTCCACCCGCTCCGCAAAGTCGGCATTCTCGGAAAGGAAGCCGTAGCCGGGATGAATGGCGACCGCGTCCGTCACCTCCGCCGCGCTCAGCACGGCCGGAATGTTGAGGTAGCTCTGGGCGGCGTCCGGCGGGCCGATGCAGACCGACTCGTCGGCGAGGCGAACGTGCTTCAGATCCCGGTCGGCCGTGGAGTGGACCGCGACGGTGCGAATTCCGAGCTCCCGGCAGGCCCGCAGCACGCGCAACGCGATCTCGCCGCGATTGGCAATCATGATCTTGTCGAGCACGGGAGCGCGCTTATTCGACGATCATCAGCGTCTGGCCGAACTCGACCGCCTGGCCGTTCTCGACCGGGATCTCCCGCACCACGCCGCTGACCTCGGACTCGATCTGGTTCAGGATCTTCATCGCCTCGATGATGCAGACAACGTCACCGGCGGAGATGCGCGACCCCACCTCGACAAAGGGAGGGGCGCCGGGCGAAGGCGCCCGGTACATCGTTCCCACCATGGGAGCCTCGATCTCGAACCCGCTCGCGGAGGGTCGATCCTCCACCGGCGCCGCCGGGGTCGCGGCGGGGTCCGGAGCGCCGTCCGACGCGACCGGAACGGCGATCGGATACGGGGCGGCCGGTCCGGAGGCCTGAACGAGGGACGGAGCGGAACCGTAGCGGCTGATCCGGACCGACTCCTCGCCTTCGGTGACCTCGAGCTCCGCGATCCCCGACTCGTCCAGGAGCTCGATGAGTTTCTTGATCTTCCTGAGATCCATGGACTCCTCCAGCCGCGTCCGTCCGCTACGACCGATCCCGCGCCGCCAGCCACTCGGAGGCGGACTGGAGCGCGTGCCGGTAACCGAGCGGGCCGAGGCCGCAGATCACGCCCACCGCCGCGTCGGTGAAATAGGAGTGGTGACGGAACGGCTCGCGCGCGTGGATGTTGGAAAGGTGCACTTCGATGAACGGGCGCGCCGCGCCGGTGAGCGCATCCCGGAGCGCGACGCTCGAATGGGTCAGCCCCGCCGGGTTGATGATGACGAAGTCGGTGCCGTCGTCCGCGGCCGCGTGAACGCGCTCGATGAGCTCGTACTCGCGGTTGCTCTGGAGGGTTTCGAGGCGATGGCCGAGGCGTTCGGCTTCGGCCGCGAGGAGGGCGTCGATCTCGGCGAGACGCACGGTCCCGTAGTGCTTCGGCTCGCGCGTGCCGAGAAGGTTGAGGTTCGGTCCGTGCAGGACCAGGATCGTCGCCATCGGAAGCCGCCCGCCGTCGGAATGAGCCCCGTCAACCACGCCGAAAGGCAGCGGCTCCGGAGACGTTAGGCTAGCACGGCAACGCCCGCGAAATCGAGAGTATACGTCTCGAAAATTGTAGGAAATGCGCCCAAAATGGCGCCATTTCCGCCGAAATACGCCTAATTCACAGAATCGGGGGAGAGCAGGGTCTCGGTGACCCAGTCAAGCTCGCCGGCCTCGAGCTCCCCGAGCCGAACATACGAGACCACGCCGTCCCGGCCCGTCACCACGGTGAACGGCAACGCCCCGAAGCGGTTGCCGTAGCGGCGCATGGTGCTTCCCTGGAGGTCGTCGAGGAGGATCGGATAGCCGATGCCGAGCTCCTCGGCGAATGCGCGCACCGCGTCGGCCCGGTCCACCGCGATGCCGATCACCCGCACCCCCGGCCGGCGCCGTTCGAGGTCGATGAGAAGCGGGATCTCCTCCCGGCAGGGCGCGCACCAGGTCGCCCAGAAGTTGACCACGAGCACCCTTCCGTCCCACTCGTCCGGCCGACGCGGCTGCCCGTCGAGATCCGGGAGCGTGAAGTCGGGGCGGAGCTGGTGAAGGACGCTGGCCGGCGCCTCGACGGCCTTCGGGCTCGACCCGGACCCGGATGCCGCCCCTGCCGCGTCCTCGTTCGGACCTCCGCCGAAGAACCGCCCCGCACCCCACCCCGCCGCGAGGGCGAGCACCGCCGCCCCCGCGAGCACCGGCCACCACCGGCGAGCGTCATGCGGCACTCGTCGCTCCCGTCACCCGTTTCGTGAAGTCGGCAGCGTCCTTGAAGCCCACGGTGCGATAGCGGCGGCGCTCCTCCCGATCCGGGCCGAAGAAGAGAATCGCGGGCGGGCCGAGAACCCCGAGGCGCTTCATCAGGGCCTGGTCGGCCGCGTCGTACGCGGTCACGTCCGCGCGCAGGACCCTGACCCCACCGAGGGCCGCGAGGACCCGCGGATCGCGAAACGTGCTCTCCTCCAGCTCCTTGCACGACACGCACCAGTCGGCGTAGAAATCGAGCATGACGTATCGTCCCGCGGCCTCGGCGCGCCCGAGCGCCGCTTCGAGTCCCCGGGGCCCGTCGAGCCCCTTGATGGCGGTGAACTCGAGCGCGCCCGGCCCCGTCCCCGGAGCCATCGGCGAGCGGAGCCCGGCAAGGGGGTGAAGGGGATCGCGGGCCCCCGTCGACGCGCCCACCACCAGGACCGCGGCGTACACCGCGGCGGCGAGCGCTCCCGCTCCCACCGCGCAACGCGACCCCCGCCGGAGCGCCTTTCCGGCCGACCACGCGAGGACGACGCAGGCCGACGCGGCGACGACCGCCCACGAGGCGAGCGCGGCCGCGGAAGGCAGAACCCGCTCGAGGAGGTACGCGGCCACCCCGAGAAGCACGACCCCGGCGGCCCGCTGAAGAGTCTCCATCCACGCGCCCGCCCGGGGCAGGAGCCGCGAGGACGTCGCCCCGAGCACGAGGAGCGGCACCCCCATGCCGTAGCCCATCGCGGCGAGGGCGAGGCTGCCCCGCACCGCATCTCCGGCCTGCCCGATGTAGAGGACCGCGCCCGCCATCGGCGCGGCGACGCAGGGCCCGACGACGAGGGCCGAGACCACGCCCATCGCGCCCGCGCCGGCGTAGCCCCCGCCGCGGCCGGCCCGGTTCGTCCAGCCGGTGGCGCGCGTCACCCACCCGGAGGGAAGCTCGAAGGAGTAGAGACCGAACATGGAAAGGGCGAGCGCGACGAATACGACGCTCACCGCCCCGATGGCCCAGGGGCTCTGAAGGGCGATCTGCACGTTGGCCCCGAGGAGCCCGGCAATGCCGCCGATCACCGCCCACGCGAGTGCGCTCCCCGAGACGTAGGCGAGCGAGAGGGCGAGGCCCCTCACGCGGCCGCGCGCGGCGCCCCCTCCGGCCCCTCCGATTCTTCCGCCCGTCCCTCCGGCCCCTCCGGCGACGAGGATGGAGGAGAGGATCGGGATCATCGGAAAGATGCAGGGAGTCAGGCTGAGCAGCACACCGAAACCGAAGAACGCGGCCGCGCTCGCGCCGAGGCCACCGGTCGCGAGCCGCCAGGCGATCCGGTCGGTCTCGGAGAGCGCGGCGTCCGCCGGAGGAGAACCGGCGGAGGCGTCGGCGAGCGAGCCGGCGGAGAAGGCAGGAAGGATGGCGGCCGGGGCGGACGATCCTCCCGGGGGCGGACCGGGGGCGGCTCCGTCGAGCCGCACCGCGACCGCCTTCCGGATCGGCGGGTAACAGAGCCCCGCGTCGGCGCAGCCCTGGTAAATCACGTCCAGGGCAAGGGCCGAGGGAGGAGAGCCCGCGTGGGCGAGCCGCACCGATGCCATTGCCTCGAAACGGTAGACCTCGACCCGGCCGAAGTAGGGATCCTCTTGCGTCTCGCCCCTCGGGAGGTCGATCCCGGCAATCGAAGTCCCCGGAGGGGAGCCCTCCGGGAGATGGACCTCCACCCGTTTGGCGTAGAGGTAGTAGTCCGGCTCGATGCTCCACCGGACGATGGCGAGGCCCGGGTTCCGCGCCGACGCCTCCATCCGGAACGCGGCGTCTGGATGCAGGAACTCCGGCTCGTCGCGCCCGGCGTCGATGAGCTCCTGGAGGAAGCCGGCCGTCGGATCGGTGTCCCCTTCCGCCCTCTCCGCGCCCGAACGAAGCCCGCCCGGAACCGATTCGGACCGAAGGCCGGGAAGCGCCGGCACGCGGTCGGCCGGAAGCGTGCGCGTCGCCGGGCCCGCCGCTGCGAGGGGCGCCGAACCCGCGCGGGCCTCCGCGGCCGGCGGCTTCGCCGCGACCGGAGCGTTCGCCGCGGCCCCCGCGCCGAGCGCGGTCGGAGTACCCGTCAGCACGCATGCGAGCGCGAAGCCGCCGGGAAGCGGGAGCCTGGCCAGGAAAGAGGTCCGCGTGTTCATCCGATCGATCCCGTCCCCCGCGCCCCGCGGCGCGGACTCGTTCGCGCCCTCGACCCGCCGCCGATCGATTGATGGTCAAATGATATCCCTTCGCCGTCCCGGATGTCTGCCGTGCGCCTGCTGCTGGTCCTGTTCCTCGTCGTGCCGATCGCCGAGATCTGGGTGCTCATCGAGGTCGGCTCGGTGGTCGGTGCGGTCGCCACGATCGGGCTCGTGGTGCTGACCGCCGTCGTCGGCGCCGCGCTCATGCGCGTTCAGGGTCTCGCCACCCTCTTCCGGGCCCGGGCCGCGATGGCGAAGGGGGAGGTCCCGGCTCTCGAGCTGCTGGAAGGAGCGGTGATCCTCATCGCCGGTGCGCTCCTTCTCACCCCGGGCTTCATCACCGACGCGACCGGCTTCGCCTGCCTCGTCCCGTCCGTTCGGCGGCGCCTCATCCTCGCCACCGTCAGCCTGCGGCCGGCCGGGGCGCCCCGTCCCCGCGGCCACCCGCAGCACGATGGCCGCACCCTGGAAGGAGAGTACTGGCGCCCGGAGGACCGGGACCGTCGCGACGACGGCCGCGGCGGCTGATTCGTTCCCCCCCTTGACTTGAGCGAGAC
>JAJDXW010000201.1 GCA_022823045.1 Gammaproteobacteria bacterium | reverse complement strand
TCTGGCCCGAGATCCACCGCCGGCCGGCGGGGACCGCGCGTGCCGCCCGCCGGCGCCGGCGCCGGCCGTCCCCCGCCTGAGCGGGCCGGGCAATCGGCGGGTCCGACCGTCATCCGCCGCTGGCCGGGAGCCGGGGCCGGTGCGAGAAGCCGCCCAGGCAGGCAGGCTAGAATGGCCCCATACCGGCGGGGCGCGGGAACCCTGGGGCCGACCATGATTCGCTTGCTGAGCTATCGCCTCAACGGCCGCGACCGCGCGGACGCGGTGCCGGACAACCTGCTCCTGCTCGACCACCTGCGCGAGACGGTGGGGCTGACGGGCACCAAGACCGGCTGCGATGGCGGCGAATGCGGGGCGTGCACGGTCCTCGTCGACGGAACGCCCATCCTCTCCTGCCTCACCCTCGCGGCGACCGTCGCGGGCCGCTCAGTCGAGACGATCGAGTCGCTCTCCGAAGGGGGGCGCCTCGCCTTCATCCAGGAAGGCTTCCACCGCAAGCTCGGCTCCCAATGCGGCTACTGCACCCCGGGCCTCATCATGGCCTCCGAAGCGCTCCTGCGGCAGGACCCCGACCCCACGGAGGACGCGATCCGGGAAGCCCTCGGCAGCAACATCTGCCGCTGCACCGGGTACGTCAAGATCGTGGAGGCGGTGCAATGGGCCGCCGAGGCGGCCGCAAGTGCTCGCGCGTTGCCCAGTCCGCGTTAGACGAACTGAGAGGACCGGTCTATGGAAGTGATCTGGCGGAGGGTCGATACCGGGGGGTACAGGCAGGTCCAAACCAACCTATGCCAGCGAATCTCCGCCCTTGTGCGCAGCGATACCCCATTCAAGATTGGGATTACAAGTGATCCTGACAAGAGGGCGAGTGGTTACCGGTCCCACAATTCGCAGTATGACGAGATGATTGTGCTGTACCAGACTGCATCGGAACGATTCATCAGGCAATTGGAACAGGACTTGATCGACTACTACGAAGGCTGGTCGTACAACGTTGCAAAGGGGCAGGGGCGCTTAGGCGACCCGTATTTCTTTCTATATGTCGTCAGGACAAAAGGTTAGGAAAATCGGATACTTGTTGAAATGAACGGACTAGCTCCAGAGCGGGTTCGGACCATTGGGGGGTACGTGCCGCTCGTGGACGGGCCCGACAAGGTGAGCGGGCGGGCCCGCTACACCGCCGACCTCCCCGCCGCGGCGGGCGCCCTCGCGGGCCGAATCCTCCGGAGCCCGTGGGGGCACGCGGCGATCCGCTCCATCGACACCGCCGAGGCCGAGGCCCTGCCCGGGGTGCGGGCGGTGGTGACCGGCGCGGACTGCGACCGGACGTTCGGCGTCCTCCCCATCGCGATGCACGAGTACCCCCTCGCCCGCGACCGGGTCCGCTACCGGGGCGAGGCGATCGCGGCCGTCGCCGCGGACGACGACGCGACCGCGGAGCGCGCCCTCGCCCTCATCCGGGTCGAGGCCGAGGAGCTGCCCGCCTACTACACGGCCGAGGACGCCCTCGCCCCGGACGCGGTCGACCTCCACGAGAAGCGCCCCGGCAACGTCGAGCGGGACGTCGAGTACGAGCTCGGGGACGTGGACGCGGCCCTCGCCGGAGCGGATCTCGTGCGCGAGAAGACCTACCGCTGCGCGGAGGTCTGCCAGGCCCAGATGGAGATGCACGCGGCCCTCGCGAACTACGACCCCGAGCGCGGCCGGCTCACCGTGCACGCGAGCACCCAGGTCCCCTACTACGTGCACCTGATGCTCGCGCGCTGTCTCGACATGGAGAAGTCGCGGATCCGGGTCGTCAAGCCCCACATCGGGGGCGGCTTCGGCTGCCGCACCGAGACCCTCCACGTCGAGCTCGTCTGCGCCCTCCTCGCCCGGAAGGCGGGAGGCGCGGTCCGCCTCGTGACGACCCGCGAGGAGACCTTCATCACCCACCGGGGGCGCCCCGAGCAGTCGGTGCGGCTCAAGATCGGCCTCCGGCGCGACGGGCGGATCACCGGGGTCGAGTGCGAGAGCGTGCAGCGAGGCGGCGCGTACTCCGGCTACGGGATCGTCACCATCCTCTACTCGGGCTCGCTCCTTTACGCGATCTACGACCTCGAGCACGTCCGCTACCGCGGGCGCCGGGTGCTCACCAACACCCCGCCCTGCGGCGCGATGCGAGGCCACGGCACGGTCAACGTGCGCTTCGCCTTCGAGGCCCTCCTCGACGAGATGGCCGCGGAGCTCGGGCTCGACCCCTTCGCGGTGCGGCGCGCGAATCTCATCGACGCCCCTGCGGTCACCGCGAACGACCTCCTCGTCAACAGCTACGGGCTCCCCGAGTGCCTCGACCGGGTGGAGCGGGCGAGCGGCTGGCGCGAGCGGCGCGGGCGCCTCCCCGCGGGGCGTGGGCTCGGGATGGCGTGCTCGCACTATGTGAGCGGTGCGTCGAAGCCCGTCCACTGGACCGGCGAGCCCCATGCCACCGTGCACCTGAAGCTCGACTTCGACGGCTCGGTGGTGATCCTCACCGGCGCCCCCGAGATCGGGCAGGGCTCGTCCACCGTGCTCGTCCAGTGCGTGACGGAGGTGCTCGGGGTGGACCCCGGCCGCATCCGCATCGTCGCGAGCGACAGCGAGATCACCCCGAAGGACAACGGGGCGTACTCGTCCCGGGTCACCGTGATGGTCGGCAACGCGGCGATCGAGGCCGCGGAGCAGCTTCTCGCGACCCTGACCGCGGCGGCCGCCCGGGAGCTCGAGGTGAGCCCGGAAGACGTGGAGGTGCTGGGCGAGGTGTACCGCGCGGGGAGCCAGGACCGGGGCCTCACCTTCGACGAGGTGGCGGTGGCGGCGCTCCGCGAGAGCGGCACGATCACCGTCAAGGGCAACTTCTCCACGCCGGTCGAGGCGCAGGGCGGACGCAAGTACCGGGGGGCGACGGTCGGCTCGAGCACCGGCTACAGCTACGCGGCGCAGGTGGTCGAGGTGAGCGTGGACGAGGAGACCGGGCAGGTCGCGGTCGAGCGGGTCTGGGTCGCCCACGACTGCGGCAAGGCCCTCAACCGTCTCGCCGTCGAGGGGCAGGTGCAGGGCTCGGTGTGGATGGGCATGGGACAGGCGATGAGCGAGGAGACGGGCTACGCGGACGGCCTCCTCTCCGCCCCCAACATGCTCGACTACCGGGTGCCGACGATCGCCGACTCGCCCCCCATCGACGTCGAGATCGTCGAGAGCAACGACCCCCTCGGCCCGTTCGGGGCCAAGGAGGCGGGCGAGGGCTCTCTCGCGGGCTTCCTTCCCGCTCTCACGAGCGCGGTGGCGGACGCGATCGGCCTTCGGATGGACGAGCTGCCGGTGACCCCGGACCGGGTGTGGCGGGCGCTCGAGCGCCGCCGCCGCGAGGCGGAGCGCGAAGCCCGGGCGGCGGCGCGCCCCGGCGGGGCGGGGAACGGCGGAGGGCCACCGCCCGGGGCTGGCGCGTGAACGTCCTCCCCGAATGGGAGCTCCTCGCCCCGAAGAGCATCGCCGAGGTGCGCGCCGCCCGCGCCCATCACCCGGGGAGCCGGTTCCTCGGCGGCGGCACGGACCTCGTGGTGAACCTGCGGCGCGGGATCGGCGACCCGCCGGCGACCCTCATCGACCTCGGCCGCGTCGCGGACCTGAAGGGGATCGAGGTCGAGGGCGACCGGCTCCGCATCGGGGCCGGGGTCACAATCCGCGAGCTCGCCGCGGACCCCCGGGTGCGCGTGGGCTTCCCGGGGCTCGCGGCCGCGGCGGGCTCGATCGCGGGCCCGACCCACCGCAACATGGGCACCGTCGGCGGCAACCTCTGCCTCGACACCCGCTGCATCTACTACAACCAGAGCGAGTGGTGGCGGGCCGCGAACCGCTACTGCCTCAAGTACGGCGG
>JAJDXW010000382.1 GCA_022823045.1 Gammaproteobacteria bacterium | reverse complement strand
TGGCGTCCGTGCCGTGCATATGGGGACGCTGGGCAACGCCGGCGCACGCACTACGATGCGCGCCCGCGACTGATGCGCACTGCACGCAGGCCCCCATGTCCCGCATGAGGCCGAGATCGGTGATCCGAGGGGACGGGGCGGACTCGGGGGTGGATTCAGGCGTGGATTCGGGTGTCGGCGCCGGTCGGCTGGAGCTACCCGCACACCTGACGCGGCTGCGGCTCGCGTGCTGCAACCTCCGCCTCGTGCTCGCCCGTCTCGAAGAACAGTCCGTTCGGGCGCTCTGGGTCCGCCAACATCTCCTCCGGGTAGCGCCAGTCGCGGAACGCGGTGTCGTGCGCCGCGAGCACCTCGGCCAGCCGGGAGCGTCCCGAACTCGTCTTCGACGGGTACGGGCGGAGTGCCGTGCCGGCCGCCTCGTCGAGGCATTCCCGCACCTCTTCGGGCAGCGCCTCGTAGAGCGCCAACAGGCGATGCGTGCGCTCCGCCGCCTCCCCCGTTGTGCGCAGGTGCCATGCCTTGAGCGCCCGTTCCCATCGCGAACGCGAGCAGCATCGGAGCGGCATGGCTCGAATGGTATTGCGGGATTTCGCGGGCCGCGCCGTGCAGTGCGCGGAGCTTCCCGGCGGACTCCGCCATCAGATATGCGATGTATCGTGTGTCGTCGGTTCCCCGCCATTGGAGGGCCGTGTTCATACAGTCTCTCCAATCGATTGCACCAAAGCGGCTTGGCAGCCCCGCACCTCGCCTCCACGCCGCTTCATCAGCGCGCTCCCCGGCGCACGGGCTTGCGGCACGGATTTTACCCACAAGCTGCGGACGGGGCGGTCGTGCTCCGTTCCGACCGGCGCGTTCAGCCACCGGCGTATTTGTGAACGCGGCGAGGGCTCGGGTGCAGCTCGGCGGACCGGGCGCACGCGGCGATGGCGTCGTCCCGGCGGCGGTCTACTTCGCGTACGTCGAGCCCGACGAGCCGGCGGCCCAGGATTGGAAGGTGGCGGTGCGGGCGGACGGCCCCGGCAGCGCGACGCCGGTGCGGCTGATGGGCGTCGAGAGCACCCGGAGCATCCCGCGCGCGGCGGCCCCGCCGGCCCGGCGCGCGGCGGCGCAACACTGTCGCGGCGAGCCTCCGGTCATTCTCGAGCGCATCGGTCGCCGCCGCCACGCGGGGCTGCGCGACATCGACATCGTCCCGCGCCACCGCCAGGGCCGGTCGGAGTACGCATGACCTTAATCTGGGTCCCTCGCGCTCGCCGCGATCCCGGGTGACCCATGTTTCCGACATGAGCTTCGTACGCAATCAGGAGACCCCAAACATCCAAGACGTATTTGCCCTTGGTGGTTCTGACGGTCATCGCGCTTACGTCGACTTCTAGTTTCGGAACTACGCGCGGGGCATCAGGTGGTGCGGGCGAAATTTTGTTCCGCCGCAGGGCAAGCTCCACGGCATCGCGCACGATGCGTTCAGTGAGTCCGCTCTCGGTCGTCAAGCTATCGAACGGCGTTACCAATATGGCGATCTGGTTGAGCCTAGGAAAATCTAGGGCGAGCCACATGGGTCGCCAGTTGTCCTCGGCATCGGCACCAGGGGCGGCACCCGCTACGCCGAGGAGAGCGAGCGCCGGTACGAATCGAAGGATGCAGGACATGACTTGCTCCTTTATCTTGGAAGCACATCGCAGTCGGAGGTCGATTCACGAGGCACGGGGGAAACACTGCCGTCGGCAGCCATGGCAAGTATAGCCGATTGGAGGCCCGCCGTTTGCATTCAAGGTGATTGCCTAGCCCGTATCGGCGGAGGAGACGCTCAACATCCTCGCCACGGACCGGCATCGTCCTCCCGGACACCTATGCCGTTGTCGTACATTATCCCGAGAAAGAGTTGAGCGTCGGCGACCCCCTGTTCAGCGTGAGTCCTGAACCCCTCAGACGCTACGGGATATTCGCCTCGCCAAAATGCCGCTACGGCTTCGTCCATCGTCGTCTGAGCCGACACCGAAAGGGAAGCGCCTGTTGCGGGTAGTATCGAAACGGCAGCGAAGATTTGAACGAACGGCTTTACTTTATTCGTAGTTTCTCCCATCACTGTGGCTGACCCCGCTAGCTAGAGTGTAGAGTGATTCAGTAGAGTACTTTATCAGCACCCATGATCCTCGCCCATTTGGACCTTCAATGGTCGAGATCAGCTACCTTGACTTCGACAAGCGTGGCATCGGGTTCCGGGCGCTCACCTCGCCCATGGGCAAGGCTGCCTCCATCGCCTATATCCTCATCGAAACCGCCAAGATGAACGGCCTCGATCCTCAGGCCTGGCTCACCGAGGTGCTCCACCGGGTCCCCGAGCACCCAGGCAACCGCATTGACGAGTTGCCGCCACATTTCCATCGATCAAGACCTCTGTGCAGAGGTATTAGCCCGCTCCTTGTTCCACCGAGTCGGAGGGCGCGAAGCTCCGTGGTCGGCGCGCGTTACGGCTCCGACGGGTCTAGCTCGGCGAGGAGTTCCTCCACGTCCCGCCACAGCAGGGGGCGGAGGGCGCGGGCGTCCTCCAGGACGATGCGGAGTTGTCTGCCGTCGATCTCGGCGCTGTAGGCATGCCGGACGACATGGCGAAAGCGGCGCAGATTGTCGAGAAGCGGCAGGGTCTCGGCGGAGACGATGGCAGGCCGAATCCCGGGCACCGCGACACTCATGCGCCGGAGAAGCGACGTGTGATAACCGGCGTCGGCGTCGATATGATTCTCGCAGGCGTCCGCAACGATCTCGAACAGGCCTTCCACCGCGCTGTAGAGGTTGTGCAGTTGGAGGGCGAGGCTCTCGAGACCGGCGGGGCCGGGCACCTGTTCCCGTTCGTCGATGCGGTCGTAGATGGCCGCAATCTCGAGGAGCTGCGCCCGAACTTGCGCCGCGAATGCTACAAATTGGTCCGTTTCCACTTCAGTCCCGTCCGTCGGATCGAATCGGCGAAGTGACAGGTATCGATCGGCACGAGGTCGATCTCGCGCTCCAGCCCCTCTTCGAGATGACCCATGAGAGCGAAAAAGTCGCGGGGCTCGAGGTCTGGGACAGCGACGTCGACATCGGAACGAGCCGAAAAGCGGCCCGGGCGAACGACCGAGCCGAACAGGATCGCCTCGTCGAGTTCGACCGGTGATTCGTCGAGAAGCTGCAACGCGCGTGCCTGCACCGCAACGCGAAGCGCCTCGCGTTCTCGCCGCTTCCGGGCGATGGCCCGGTCCAGGACATCGGTCTTGAATTTGCCCGCCATGCGGCGAGTATACGTGCGGTCACGCGGCCCGCAACGATGTGGCCGGTGGTGCGGTTGACCGGCTGAGTCGAGATTCCCGGACTTTCTACGTCCTGTCCCGGCCGGGGGGCTTGGAGAGGTGGTGGCGGTCGGCGTAGTAGCGGCGAACCGCCTCGCGGCGGCAGCGGTCGCGGGGCGGCTGGTCGGGCGGGATCAGGGCCGCCTACCGAGCCCGCGCCATCAGCTCGGACTCCATGTCGGCGAGATCCGCTCCCGTGAGGGAGCCGTCCCGGACCACGTCTCGCCCGTCCACCACGAGGTGCCGGACGTGGGTGGAGGTCGCGCGGGTGAGGAGCACGTCGACCTCGTCGTCGCTATCGACGAGGAAGTCGGCGCTCATCGCCCCGTAGTCGAGGGCGACGAGGTCGGCCCGCGCGCCGGGCCGGGCCGTGCCGTAGTCCTCGCTCCCGTCGATGACGCGGCAGCCGTCGCGAAGGGCGGACTCGAAGAGCCGGGCGGGCGGGAATGCCGGCGTGAGACCGGTCCCGTTGTGGAGCCTCCAGGCGAGGCGGAGGTCCCGGAAGTAGTCCTGGTCGTTGTCATGGGCGCCGCCGTCGAGCCCGAACCCGAAGCGAAGGCCGGTGTCGATGAAACGCGCGAGCGGCGCGACCCCGGAGCGGAGCCGTAGGTTCGAGGAAGTGTTGATCGCCACCGTCACCCCGCGCGCGGCGAGGAGCCGCCAGAACCCGAACGTGGGCTCGCTCACGTGGCCGGCGTCTCGAATCGTGGGGTTACGGCGCCGTGACCATGATGCCGTTCAGGTCGAAACGCGCGAAGTCCGACAGGTTGTAGGTCAGGATTTGGTCGACGCGTTCCTTGCGCGCGCAGTGGGCGTGAAGCGCGTCGTAGACCGCGCCGCTCGCGAGGCCGAGCGCCGCGACCTGGTGGAGGACAGCGCGGTAGTCGTCCGGATCGAGAGGCACGACCGCGAGCCGTCCGAGAACCGAGTCTTCGACGAGGAGGCGCGCCTCATCGGGAGAGATGCGGGTCGCGACGGGCAACGCGGTCAGCGTCGCATAGCACTCCGCGAGTGCGTGCGTGGAACAGCAGCCTTCATGTTCGTCCCTCGTGTAGCGTTGCAACGCACGAAATGCGGCTTCGTGGTTTCCGAGCTGGTCCACCAGCGCGGTGACGAGGACGGAGGTGTCGAACAGCGTGCGCACTCAATGCGAACTGCGGGTGATGCGCGCGTGACGGGCATTTCGTTCGGCACGCACGAATTCACCCACGTCGAGCGCGATGCGGCTCGTGCCGTGATGCACGAGGATTCCCTCCTTGCGAACGAGCGCAGGCTCGGTGTCGGCCCGGCGGAGGGTGATGCCGTCGACGCCGGCCTCGATCTCGAGCTCGCATCCCGGCGTGAGATTGAACTGTTCCCGAAGTGGTTTCGGGACGACGAGGCGCCCTGCGTTGTCAATGGTAACGACCATGCCGGGATGGTATCCGGCATGGCAACGCATGGTCAACGGTCGCCGGGCGCGGATTGGTTGTCGTTGGTCGTCGCATCGGGACGGGTGTCATGCGGCCCGGGGCTCGAAGTCTGCCGCGAAGCGGGCGAGGGCCTTCTTGAGGTGCGCGGCCATCGCTCGCACCGCGACCGTCAACGATCCGAGGAAGCCGGAGATTGCCGCGATGTTCGACAAGGACGGCAACGGCAAGGGCGAGTACTGGGCCGGAGACGCCGGCTGGAAGTCCACCCGCATATGGAACTACCGCTAACTTGTTGATCTGTAGTGGACGAAATCGCAATGCACCAAGGACTGAATGTAGCGTGATGCGCAATGAAGAGGTTCGAGTTCCCTGCACGTCAGCGCCGCGCGCCCGCGGTGAGAACTCCTGGCAGGGCGTTCACGAAAGCCGTTCCATGACATTCTCGCGGAAACGATCAATGGCGGCGACGGTTTCCTCAAGGCTCGGCCGAAGGAAGTTGAACATGAGCCGCGTTGTGCCAAGGTCGCGCAACGCCGCCACATCTTCAGCGATCTGCTCGTCCGATCCGGTCAGGATGAAGCGGTCGCCTTCGTCGTTCTGCCGTGAGAGGTCTTCGCGATACCAGGTGGCTGAGAAGGCGAGTCCTATCTCCGCTGGATCGCGGTCGATCTTCTCTGCCGCAGCACGTACACGCTCGACGCCAGCCGCGAAGCGGGCAGGCGTATCGAGCGGGTAGCGAGGATTGGCGCCGATGGGAAACCAGACATCGGCATGGCGTGCCACGCGGCGGAGCGCCGGACCGCTCTCTCCGCCAATCCAAATCGGCGGATGCGGGATCTGTACCGGTTTGGGCTCAAAGATGATGTCGTCAAACGCGGCGAATTCACCCGACATGGATGGGGCCTCGGCGGTCCAGAGCGTCTTGAAGGCTTCCAGAAACTCGTCGGTGACGCGCCCCCGGGCATCGAAATCGGGGGCGCCGACGGCCTCGAACTCTTCACGCAGCCATCCCACGCCGACGCCCAGGTCAATACGCCCTTCGGAGAGCACGTCCAGAGTCGCAATTGCCTTGGCCGTGAGTACCGCCGGACGGCGCGGCACCACCATTACGGCGGATAGAATCCGCGCCTTCTTCGTCACCGCCGCCACATGGGCCATCAGGACGAGCTGCTCCAAGCAGTCACTGCTGTACCCGACGAGCTTGCCGGACACATCGTAGGGGTAGCGCGATGCGTAGGTCTTCGGGACGACGACAAGATCGGGTACCGCGAACCGGACGAAACCGCTCGCCTCCGCTCTCCTGGCCATTTCCCGTATGGATCCCGGTGTGGCCAAAGGACCGCGATTGGCGATGGTCAGACCGAATTCCATGGGCACTGCTCGCGGCTGTCGAGATTCCCGGTACTTCTACGTCGTGTCCCGGCCGGGTGGCTCGGTGAGGTGGTGGCGTTCAGCGTAGTAGCGCCGGACCGCCTCGCGGCGGCGGCGGTTGCGGGGCGGCTGGTCCGGCGGGATCAGGGCCGCCTTCCGGGCCCGCGCCATCAGCTCCGACTCCATGTCGGCGAGATCCCCTCCCGTGAGGGATCCGTCCCGGACCACGTCTCGCCCGTCCACGACGAGGTGCCGGACGTGGGCGGAGGTCGCGCGGGTGAGGAGCACGTCGACCTCGTCGTCGCTCTCGACGAGGAAGTCGGCGCTCATCTCCCCGTAGTCGAGGGCGACGAGGTCGGCCCGTGCGCCGGGCCGGACCGTGCCGTAGTTCTCGCTCCCGTCGATGACCCGGCAGCCGTCGCGAAGGGCCGCCTCGAAGAGGCGGGCGGGCGGCAGGGCCGGCTCGAGCCCGGTCCCGTTGTGGAGCCTCCAGGCGAGGCGGAGGTCCCGGAAGTAGTCCTGGTCGTCGTCGTGGGCGCCGCCGTCGAGCTCGAACCCGAAGTGAAGGCCGGCGTCGACGAAGCGCGAGACCGGCGCGACCCCGGAGCGGAGCCGCAGGTTCGAGGAAGTGTTCACCGCCACCGTCACCCCGCGCTTGGCGAGGAGCTCGCATTCGGGCTCCGTGAGGTGCACCCCGTGGGCGACGGCAAGCCGCGGCGAAAGGAACCCGATGTCGTCGAGGTGGCGGAGGATGCCCCGCGGGTAGGTGAAGTCCAGCCACTCCCGCTGCCGGGGCGATTCGAGGAGGTGCATGTGGATCCGGCGGTCGTGGTCGGCCGAGGCCCGGGCGATGCGCTCCAGGGTCGCGTCGAGGCACCACTGCGGGCCGATCGGTCCGTACTGCACCCGGAACCGCTCGCTCTCGAACGCGGCCGCGATCCCCTCCACCTGGTCCACGAGGTGGTCGGCGGGGTCGGAGCGGGAGAGGGCCGTCGTGAGCCGCTTCTGGTCCACCGGGTCGAGGTGCGGCAGCATTGCGCGCTGGTCGCCATACGCGAAGGCGTTGCGGTCGAGGACCGGGCACGTGAAGGCGACCCGGATCCCGATGTCCGCCGCCGCCCGCGCGACCTCCGCCGCCTCGTCGGCGAGCCGGTCCGCGGCGAGGGAGTTGTGACAGTGCACGGTCGCGCCGATCCCGGCATGGGCCATCCGGCCGAAGGCGACGGCCGCTTCGAGCCCGGCATCGATGGTCGGCCGTCCGGTGAGTGACGCGATCCAGCACTCGAGGGCGTCGTCGGCCCCGCCGAGGGCGAGCGGCCGCAGCCCGTAGCCGTGGTCGTGGGCGTTCACCATCGCCGGCAGGACGAGGAGGTCCTCCCCGCCAAGCGTGCTGTCCATGGCCGCCACTCCCGATATCACCGATCGGACCCGGCCATCCTCGACCTCCACCACCGCGTCCCGAAGCGCGCGCTCCCGTCCGGGCGTGGCGAGGAGCCGCCGGAACGCCAGCTCGCGCGCGCTCATGCGGCCCGGGGCTCGAAGTCTGCCGCGAAGCGGGCGAGGGCCGCCTTGAGGTGCGCGGCCATCGCCCGCACCGCGACCGTCGGCGAGCGGTCCGACGACATGATGAGGGAGAGCCGGACGCGGGACAGCCGGTCGTCGTCGAGCGGCACCGCCACCAGCCGTCCGGCGGCGATCTCCTCGACGAAGCCGAGGCGCGTGTAGAAGGCGATGCCGGCCCCCCGGAGGAGGAGCCGCTTCATGAGAGCCAGGGTGTTTGAGGTCAGGACGGGCTGGTGCGCACGCTTGAACGCCTCCATTTCGTCGCCCAGGAACGCGCCCATCGAGCCCGAGTTCTCCTGGTAGATGAGGGGCCAGGCGGCGCACGCGTCCAGGGTGACGGACGTTCGGCCGGCGAGCTCGTGGTCCGGGGCCATGATGGCGTGCATTGCGCAGGGGATCTCGCCAAGGATGCTGATTCCGCTGCGCAGCGGCGACTGGAAGGTGAGGCCGAGGTCCGCGCTTCCCTGGACGATGGCCTGCGTGGTGGTACTCGGATCGCCCGAGATCACCCTGACTTCCACGGCCGGGTGGGCGGCGATGAACTTCGACAGCGCTTCGGGGAGGAAGTGAACCGTGAGGCTGTCGAGGGTCAGAATGGTCACCGTGCCGCTGACGATCCCGTGGCGCTCGTCGATCTCCCCCTTCAACCGGGCAAAGTCCCGGAGCGTGGACCGGAAGTGATCGAGGACCAGGCGCCCGCTGTCGGTGAGGCGCATCCCGTTCGGGCGCCGTTCGAAGAGCGGGGTTCCGAAGTAGCCTTCGAGCTTGAGGATCTGCCGGTTGATGGCCGAGGCGGAGACGCTCAGCCTCTCCGAGGCCCGCCGGATCGAGCCCTCCTCGGCGACCGCCTCGAAGTAGCGGAGGACGGCGGCGTGCATCGGACTCGTCGTCGGCTCCGACCTAGCCCGCCCCGGAGTCCCAGTCCGCGACCACCGGATGGTCCTTCCCGGTGCGAAATTCGGGGGCGACGCCTCCGGGGCTGCCCCAGCCGGTGACGCGGTCTCCGAAGAACTCCGCGTTGACGGCGAGAAACGGAGCGGACTCGGAGGGCAGGTCCTCCTCGGCGAAGATCGCCTCGACCGGACACACCGAGACGCAAATGGCGCAGTTCACGCACTCGTCCGGCTGGATGTAGAACATCCGCCCGCCCTCGTAGATGCAATCGACGGGACACACGTTCGTGCAGTCGCCGTCCTTGACGTCGATGCACGCTTCGTTGATGACGTAGGTCATGCGGCCCCCGTCCCGCGCCGCGCCGGGCCGGGAGCCTTCACTGCCCCTTCCAGACCGGCGGCCGCTTCTCGCGGAACGCGGCGACTCCCTCGTCGGCGTCCTCGCTCTCGAGCGCGGCGACGAGGCTCGGGAGGCCGGCGATGCGGGCCTCGCGCTCGCCGAGGTGCGCGGTGTCCGCGGCGGAGCGCTTGATCGCCCGCAGGCTCAAGGGCGCGCACGCGAGGATGTCCTCCACCCACGCGTCCACCGCCCGGTCGAGCTCCGCGTCCGGCGCGACCTCGTTGACGAGGCCCGCGGCGAGGGCCTCCGCGGCCCCGATACGCCGTCCGGTGAGGAGGAGACCCATCGCGACCGTGCGCGGCAGCCGGCGGGGAAGGGTGACCATGGCGTCGAGGGGAAGCCGTCCGACCCGGGGCTCGGGGAGGCCGAAGGACGCGGATTCCGCCGCGACGAGGATGTCGCAGCCAAGGGCCATCTCGAAGCCGCCGCCGAGGGCGATGCCGTTGATCCGCCCGACGACGGGCACGGAGAGCCGGCCGGCGAGGGCGATCCCCCCGAATCCATGGCGGCCGGACCGCGCCCAGTAGGCGAGTCCGCCCGGTCCGTCCTCTTTCATGTCCGCCCCCGCGCAGAACGCGCGGCCGGTGCCGGTGAGCACGACGCAACGCACGTCCGGGTCGCGCTCGACGGAATCCCAGATCTCGTTGAGAACCGCGTCCGTCGTCGAGTCGACCGCGTTCAGTCGGTCGGGTCGATCCAGGGTGATCCGTGCGATGCCGTCCGTCCGCTCGAGGCGCACTCCCCCGCCGGAGGTACCGGCGCCGTCTCGCTCTTCGTCCTTCACGCCGCCGACTCCTCCCCGCCCGGTTCCGCCATCTCCGCGAGCACCTCGTCGTGGTGCTCGTCGAGCCTCGGGGGCGGATGCCGGATCGCGAATGGGGCGGCGGACATCTCGATCGGCGAGGCGACGAGGCGGACCGGCCCGGCGGCGGTGGGCTCCGATTCGACGATCATCCGGTTGAACGCGGTCTGGGGATCGGCGAGCGCTTCCTCGAGCGACATGACCGGCGCGCACAGGATGTCGACGCCCTCCAGGCGCTCCACCCAGTGGGCGGTGGTGCCGGTCGCGAACCTCTCTCGAAAGATCGCCTGGAGCTCAGCGCGGTGTGAGGTCTGCCGCTCGTGGTTCTCGTATCTCGGGTCCCCCGACAGGTCGTCGAGATCGAGCGCGCGGCAGATCTCGCGGAGCGGGTTCTCCTTGAAGGCTCCCACCATCACGATCGCGCCGTCCGTGGTCTCGAAGACGCCGGACAGGGGGTACGCGGCCCAGTTGAGCTCGCGCCCGCGCATGAGGTGCATCGCGGCCTCCTGCATCTGCATCGCGAGCATGGAGTTGTAGAGGGAGACCGAGATCCGTTGCCCCTCGCCCGTCCGCTCGCGCTGGAGGAGCGCGAGCAGGATCCCCTGCACCAGGTGCATGCCGGCCGCGTAGTCCGCGAGCGCGGTGGGATAGACGGAAAGGGGGATCTCCGGGCCGGACCGCCGGTGCATGGCCCCGGTCATCGCCTGGGCGAGCACGTCCTGGCCGCCCTTGCCCTTGCGCACGTACGGGCCGTCGCGCCCGTAGCCGGACCCCATCGCCCAGATGATGCGCGGGTTGATGCGCTTGAGGTCCTCGTAGCCGAAGCCCATCCGCTCCATGACCCCGGGGCGGAAGTTGTTCACCACCACGTCGGCGGTCTCGACGAGCCGCCGCACGGTCTCCCGGTCCGACTCGGACTTGAGGTCGAGGGCGAGGCTTCGCTTGTTGCGGTTGAGGCTCGCGAACACCGGGTTGTTTCCGCCGTCCGGATCCTCGCCGACGCTCCAGCGCGAGAGGTCGCCCATCCCCGCCCGCTCGATCTTGACGACGTCCGCCCCGTAGTCGCCGAGCATCTGGGTGCAGCAGGGGCCCATCATCACCTGGGTGAAATCGAGGACCCGCACCCCTTCGAGGGGGAGGGGGGCAGCCCCGGCCCCGTTGCCGTTCGTCGCGGTCGCCGCCATGTCAGGCCGCCTCCGTTTCGGCGATCCGCGCGTTGGATGCCGGGCGGTCCCCGGGGTCGGCCCCTTGCGCGCGCATCTGTTGCTGGATACGTCCGACCTCGACGTCCCGGGCGGTGGTGCCGCCGTCGAGGGCGAGCGCGGCCGCGATGCCGGCCGCTTCGCCCATCGCCATGCAGGGGGGGATCTCGCGGCTCACCTTCTGCGCCGACGGGGTCGCGGAGTAGTGCCGGCCGGCGACGAGAAGCTGCTCGACGCCGACCGGGAGGAGCGCCCGGTAGGGGGTGTAGTAGTCGCGGCCGCGGCAGACCGAGTCCGCGAAGTGGACGCGTTCCATGACGTCCTCCTTGGTGACGACGTACTCGCCCTTGAGGAGCCGCGTCTGCCGCACCCCGGTCTGGGGGGCGAAGTCGACGAAGTACGCGCGCTCGAATCCGGGCACGTTCGCGCGGGCGTAATCGAGGAGGGCCCGCATCCGGCGCCGCCCCTCGAACTCGGCCGCGGTGAGGTCCGCGACCTTCATCGCGTCGAAGCCCGTCATGTGCGGGCAGTTGCACCAGACGATGCCGGGGAGGGGGGTCTTCAGCCACCAGTACTGCCAGCACCCGCCGATGAGGCGCTTCGCTTGGCGGTCGACCTCAGCGAAGCGCTCCGGCTCCTCGAACTGGAAGCGCTCGGCGGCGTCGGTGTCCACCCCGCCGATGCGCGACACGGTGGTGACGATGTAGGCGCCCTCCTCGAACGCCGCGCCCGCGCTCGCCGCGACGTCGAGGTCGCCGGTGGCGTCGATCACCACGTCGCCCCGGATCGCCTGCGGCCCCTCCTTGGTCTCCACGATCACCCCGGCCGCCCGGCCGTCCTCATCGACGATCGCGGACTGGAACCAGCTATGGAGGCGAAGCGCGACGCTGGCCTCGGCGACCATCTCGAGCGCGGCGTGCTTGAATCCGTCCGGATCGAAGGCGGCGGCGAAGATGATGGGATGCGGCTTGGTGGGGATGTGAAAGTCGAAGACGCCCCATCGCGACCACTTGCGCCACATCGCCTCGGTGGCGCGCACCCGGGGGTCCCGGTCAACGTCGGGCGGATACACGCAGAGCCCCCGGCGGTGCATGC
>JAJDXW010000113.1 GCA_022823045.1 Gammaproteobacteria bacterium | reverse complement strand
ACCGCGGCCGGCGACAGGATGGACGAGCTCATCGGTTACCCTCCCGACGGGGCTGGACGGTCTCCGGCGGACCGTGGCGTTCGACGGTAACACACGCATGTCCGCGCCCCCAACCTCGTTGCGGAGACAAAGCGTCGCACGGGCGCGGGGGTCTTGGCATCGGCCATTTCGCGCGAGTCGCGTAGGACTTTGCCCCGGCGCGATCGGGACCCGGGCCTACGTCGCGGCGTTCCGGCGGCGAGGGGGCGGAGGGCCGAGCCAGCGGCGGCGCCACGCCTGCGCCATCAGCACCGTCCAGAGCGGATACTGCCAGTTGCGCGCCCCCGACTGGTGCTCGTCCCATCGCCGGCGGACGAGCGCCACGTTGAAGAGGTCCTCGTCGCCGAGGGAGGCCGGGTCGAGCAGATCGGCCGCCCAGTCCCGCAACGGCCCCCTCAGCCAGCGGTCGATCGGCACCGCGAACCCCATCTTCGGCCGCTCGAAGAGCGAGCGCGGCACATGGCGTTCGAGCACCCGGCGGAGGATCCACTTCGTCTCCCCGGCGCGGAGCTTGCAGTCGGGCGGCAGGCTCCAGGCGTGCTCGACGACCCGGTGGTCGAGGAGCGGCACGCGCGCCTCGAGCGAGAACGCCATGCTCGCGCGGTCGACCTTGGCGAGGATGTCCCCCGGCAGGTAGGTGAGGAGGTCCATGAGCTGCATCCGCTCCGCATCCCCTTCGAGGCCGGCCTCGAACGCGGCGGGGTCGATCCGCCCCGCGCCCGGACCTTCGCCGGGCACGAGCTCCGCATCGAGCGGCCATTGCGAGACGAGCCGCGGGTAGACGTCGTCGAAGCGTTCCAGGGATGCCGCCTCGGCGAGCAGGTGGAGCTTGTCTCCGATGAGGCGCGGGCGAAGGCGCTCGGGCATGAGCGTGGAGAGCCGGTCCCAGGTCCCGGGGCGAAGGGTGGTGAGGGCGCGGGACGCCGCCTTTCTCGCCCAGGCGGGGGATGTGGTGTAGATGCGGCGCAGGGTGTGCGCCCGTGCATGGCGGTTGTACCCGGCGAAGAGCTCGTCGCCCCCGTCGCCGGACAGCGCCACCGTCACGTGCCGCCGCGCGAGCTCGCTCACCAGCAGGGTCGGGAGCTGCGACGAGTCGCCGAAGGGCTCGTCGTAGCGTTCGGCGATGGTCGGCACGAGGTCGAGCGCGTCGTCGGGCTCGACGTAGAGCTCGATGTGGTCCGTCCCGAGGTGGCGCGCCACCGCCCGCGCGTGCGTCGCCTCGTCGAAGCGCTTCTCGTTGAACCCGATCGAGAAGGTCCGGATCGGCCGGCTGCTCTGCGCCTGCATCAGTGCGACCACCGTGGAGCTGTCGGTGCCCCCGGACAGGAACGCGCCGAGCGGCACGTCGGCCACCATGCGCCTCGCCACCGCGTCGCGGAGGAGGTCCTCGAGTCGCTCGACCGCCTCCTCGTCGTCGGGCCGCTCACCGCGCCGCCGCGCCGCGCCGTCCCGGGCCACCTCGATGGCGTCCCAGTAGCGGCGTTCCCGGGCCTCCCCGCCGGCGTCGACGGTCAGGATGCACCCCGGCCGGACCTGGTAGGCATCGCGGTAGATGCACTGCGGCGCGTTCAGGTAGCCGTGGCGGAGGCAGGCGGCGAGGGCGGCGCGGTCGACCGCGGGCCGCCAGTCCGGGTGCGCGCTGAAGCACTTGGGTTGCGACGCGAACACGAGATCGCCCCCCGGCGTCCGCCCCCAGTAGAGCGGCTTGATGCCCAGGCGGTCCCGCACGAGGTGCAGCCGGCGCGCCCCGCGCCCAGAGCGCGAAGGCGAACATGCCGATGCATCGCCCGATGGCCCGTTCGACCCCCCAGGCGGCGCAGGCCTCGAGCAGCACCTCGGAGTCGGAGTCGCCCCGGAAGGTGGCGCCGGCGGATTCGAGCTCCGCGCGGAGCTCCCGGAAGTTGTAGATCTCGCCGTTGTACGCGATGACGAGGTCGCCCCCCGCGGATGCCATGGGCTGGCGGCCGCCCGGCGAGAGGTCGATGATGGCGAGGCGCCGGTGCCCGAGCGCGATGCCCGCGTCGGGGTCGGACCACTCGCTGGAATCGTCGGGGCCCCGCGCTTCGACGAGCGCGGCCATGCCGCGCGCGATCCTCCTCAGCTCATCGGCATCCCTGCGCCCGCGGGGCTCCCAGGCTCCGGCCAGTCCGCACACGCTCCTGCGCTCCGGTGGTTTGCCGAGGGCGGGCGGACCCGGCTGCCGGGGAGGGCCGCTCGCCGGAGCCTCTCCCCGGAGGCCCTCCCCCAGGAGCGTCCGGTGCGCCCGCCGGCGCCTTGCGGGACTCTACCGTTTCCCGCCGATGCGGGCTTCGAGTTCGGCGACCCGCGCCTCGGCGGCTCGTCGAGCGGCGGCCTCCCGCTCGGCGCGGACCTCTGCTTCCCGTCGGGCGGCGGCCTCCCGCTCGGCGCGAAACTCCGCTTCCCGTCGGGTGGCGGCTTCTTCCCGTCGGGCGGCGGCCTCTTCGGAGTGGCTGAGCAGAGGTTCGTCCGTCACCGGGTCCCGGAATTGCATCTTGCTGCCCTGTACGTGGAGCTCGAGACCGAGGGTCTCGCTGCGAAGGATGAACGTCCG
>JAJDXW010000391.1 GCA_022823045.1 Gammaproteobacteria bacterium | reverse complement strand
GAGGCGAGGTGCGGGTGGATGTGCGTCTCGACCAGGATACCGTCTGGCTGACCCAGCGCCAGATGGCGGAGGTGTTCGACACCACGCCTGAGAACGTCCTGATGCACCTGCGCAACATATTTGCCAGCGCGGAGCTGGAGGCAGATCCAACGACTAAGGAATTCTTAGTCGTTCGAACCGAGGGCCGGCGCCGGGTCCGACGCACACTGAAGCACTACAATCTCGACGCCATCATCTCGGTCGGCTACCGCGTCAACAGCAAGCGAGGCGTACGTTTCCGCCAATGGGCCACGAACACGCTGCGAGACCACCTGGTGCGCGGTTTCACGCTGAACGAGCGCCAGCTTGCCGAGCGCGGCCTTCGCGAAGCGCGCGAGACCCTGGACCTGCTGGCCCGGACCTTGCAGAACCAGGCCTTGGTGGACAACACCGGGCAGGCGGTCCTGGATCTCATCGCGGGTTATGCCGATACATGGCGCCTGCTGCTGGAATACGACGAGGATCGGCTGCTGACGCCAGCCGGCGTGCAGCCGCCCGTCGGTGTGCTCGAACATGACCGCGCCGTCCGCGCGATCGCGCAACTGAGGCACGACCTTATGGCGCGCAACGAGGCGTCCTCCCTGTTCGGCAACCCCCGGGGCGATGCGCTCGCCGCCATTCTCGGCAATATCGAGCAGACCATGTTCGGCGAGGCGCTCTACCGCTCACGCGAAGAGAAGGCGGCGCACCTGCTTTATTTCGTTGTCAAGGACCATCCCTTCTCGGATGGCAACAAACGCATCGGCTCGCTGCTGTTCCTGCTCTACCTGAAGCAGGAGAGAATGGAGCACCGGCTCAATTCCCAAGCGTTGACGGCGCTGACCCTGCTGATCGCCGAAAGCGCACCCGCCAGGAAGGAACTGATGATCCGGCTGATCGTCAACCTGCTGGTTGGTTTCTCGGATTGAACTGCGAGGGAGAATAGTCATGTTGTACGCCTTGAACATCGGTATACGCCGGATGGCACGTGGGGCAGTGGGTTTGTACTTGACCGTTGCAGCGCTGTCTTTCGCCGCTGGATATACCCCGAACTTGGCGATAGCTCAAGAATCGGACCAAGACCGCTGTTTAGGCGTAATAAACAAGAGCAGGGGCGAGACGAGATCGATTGCAAGCAGGAAGGAATTCTTGCGCCATCAGGAGAACTTCTGCCGAGAATACCATAGTTCCAAGCAGAGCGGCCGGTCGGCGAGCTTTGGGGTGAGCTACAACGTACTGTCGCTGTCGTCGGGTAGTTCGCGCATGAGCGCCGATGCGGTTGCGACGAAGTATTGTCGAGATGGCGGAACCACAAGGCGAGGTGAAGATGACTACGAAAATTATACGTCTCAAGTTCCCGGCGATGCGTTCCGGGCGTACGAAGCGTGTCTCAGAAGTACCAAAGGAGGAGTGGTCTTCGACCATGACGGTTTGGTAGTTACACATGGAGAGTTGCTGTTCGGTGTCCGCTTCAACGCCTGCACTGAAGGGGAGGAGGCGGAGGTCCGATGGACTGCGGTTCCAGAGGAGGGAACGACCTGCAGTTGGATCCATCGCGGCGGGGTGTCGAGGGTAACGGTAGTGTCATCATGCAGGATTCGAGCCAAGTGAACCTGCGATGCCAACGGGAGAACTGGAAGTCGAAGTCGGCAGTAACAATAGACCGTGCTAACGGCGAAGCGCGAATGGTTTTCCATTGGCCGGCCTATGCTGAGTCCAATAGTGGGTATTTCCCAGTTGATGTATTGAACACCATGAAAATTGAAATTGCTGATCTTCGACAAAAATTAGGAGAATTGCAGGCAGACGCAATACGCATAGAGTCGGGAACTCTTTCTCTTCCTAATGATCGGCAGATCCTTCATCGAAGTGGAAATTACGAAACCCGAGGAATGGAGGGCCGTGTTGAATTTAAAAAGGAATTTTCTTCCAAGCCTGAAGTGGTCTTAAATTTAAGTCGCTTGGATATAGATGGAAGATGGAATGCAAGAATCCGCGTTCTCCCGACAAAGATCGAAAAATCAGGATTTTCTTACAAGTTCTTCACTTGGGCTGATACCAAAATTTATGAGGCTATAGGAACTTGGATTGCGTATGGAAATTGAGTAGTCCCAGCGGTACGCCGCTACAACGCGACAACAAAATGCGGTCAGCCGGTGCAACAGGAGTCGGAACACCGGCTTGGTCGGGGCAGGCGCTGGAAAGCGCGAGACATCCATCCCGGCTGTCTCCGCACGCTGGCGCACCGCTTGCCACTCGCTGTCCATCGCCATGACCGCGCGCTGGCGGCGGCGTCCACGTTTCGTCTCCATGCCATTCCTCCTCCCGACAGTCCGTGCGTTCCGCAGGCTCCCGGAACCGTTACGATGGACCGCGACGCCAGCCGGCGGCTCGGAATTTGATCCGAAATTATACCTATGAAGTACCTGATGAACATGGTGTCGCTGTGGACACTCCTGTATATTGTTTGTGATCCCCGGAAGCGCTTGTTTCCAGGCACTTCCGGGAGTGTTTCCGTTCTTTCCCATCCGTGGAGTTGCTTACCATACAGATCCCGGAATGCTACTTTCTGCTTCCACCATTTCCTGTATTGTTGAGATCGGACCTTGCGGCAAGCTCCCTTGAAGAACCGCTCAACCCGTTGTATTATCTTCGTCGTTGGGAGGACTGAGCATCTCTATATGGTGGATTGTAGATGAACAAACCTTCGTCCCTTGTTTGTCACAACAACGTCCTCATCAGCGCCGTGCTTCGGTCGGGTGGGCCGCCACGGGCGGCGGTCGCGGCGGTACGGGCGGACAATGGAGTGCTGGTGTTCTTCGAGGAGACGTTCGGCGAGCTTCGATCTCGTCTTTCGCGGTCGAAATTCGACCGGTACGTCGGTCGGCACCGCAGGGCGGTCTTCCTCGCGCAGATCCAGGCCGTCTCGGAATGGGTCGCAATCGCGGGAGCCAAGCTGGGTTGCCGGGACTCCGATGATGACAAGTTCCTCGAGACGGCGCTGATGGGTGAGGCGCACTGTCTGATCACGGGGGATCGCGACCTCCTGGAGGTGTACTCGTTTCACGAGATCCCGCTCCTGACCCCGGCGGACTTCCTCGAGCTTCGGGCCGCCCGGTAGTGGGGCGCGGCGTTTCGCGGCCGGCCATCGGGGCGGTACTCTCCGCCGCGCTCTCGGTTCCGGCCGGGGTCGGGGCGGGCGGGCTGCCGGGTCCAGTGGAGGAGGCGCTCGCCCGCCATCGCCTTCCCGCGGATTCGCTCAGTGTCTTCGTGCAGGACGTGGGGGCGCCGGACCCGCCCCTCGTCAGCCACCGGGCGGACGTTCCGCGCCACCCCGCTTCCACCATCAAGCTCCTGACGACGCTCGCGGCCCTCGAGGAGTTCGGGCCCGCCTGGAGGTGGGAGACCGGGGTGTATGTGACCGGGCCGGTGCGGGACGGGCGTCTCGAAGGTGACCTCGTGCTCGTCGGGAGCGGCGACCCGTTCCTCGTCGTCGAGCAAGTCTGGCGGCTGCTCGCGGCGGTGCGGGCGCGGGGCCTTCGCGAGGTGGCGGGGCGGCTCGTCATCGACAACACCCGGTTCTCGGTCGGGGACGAGCCGCCGCCCGGGGACTTCGACGGCAGGCCGTACCGCGCGTACAACGCGCCGCCCGACGCCCTCCTCGTCAACTTCAACGCGCTCGACGTGGTAGTCGAGGCGCGTGGTGGCAAGCCGCGGGCGTGGATCGAGCCGCCCGTCGCGGGGCTCCGGGTGCGCAGCCGCCTCGCGCTCTCCGCGGGCGGCTGCGCGCGCCGCGACCTTCGCTTCGATGTGTCCGGGGCGCTCTCGGTCCGTTCCCCGCTCGACGCCCCCTTGCCCACCCTCACCGTGGCCGGACGTTTCCCGCGTGGCTGTCCGCGTGCGGCGTTTCCGCGCTCGGTGCTGCCCCCGGTCCGGTTTGCGGACGGGGTGGTGCGGGCGCTGTGGACCGGGATGGGGGGGTGGATCGAGGGCGGGCTCGCGGTCGCCCCGGTTCCCGAAGGGGCGACTCCGTGGCATCGCCACCGCTCGCCGCCGCTCGCTCTCGTCGTACGCGGGATCAACAAGTTCAGCAACAACGTGATGTCCCGCAACCTGCTGCTGACCCTGGGGGCGGAGCGCTTCGGACCTCCCGGGACGACCGACAAGGGGCGCCGCGCGGTCGCCGCCTGGCTCGAGCGGCGCGGGGTCGAGCTCCCCCACCTCCGCCTCGTGAACGGGGCGGGTCTCTCCCGCGACACCCGGATCACCGCCCGCGGCCTCGGACGCTTGCTCCTCGCCGGGGAGCGCAGCCGGTTCCGCCCGGAGTTCGCAGCTTCGCTTCCCCTTGCCTCCCTCGACGGGACCCTGCGCAGGCGCCTCCCGGGCCACCCGGAGGCGACCCGGGTCCGGTTGAAGACCGGTCGCCTCGATGGGGTGCGGGCGTTGGCCGGCTACGTCCGGGCGCCGAGCGGGCGGACGCTCGCGGTCGCGGCGCTGCAGGAGCACCCTGGAATCCATCGCACCGCGGCCGGTACGGCCGTCCAGAACGCGCTCCTTCGCTGGCTCCTCGATCGGGATTAGCCATCCTGAATTCACCCGGCATTGAACGCGATACCGTGGATGGCCGACGGGCCCCCGGCGCCCGCGTCGGGGGTCGCGCGGCGGCCCGTCGCCATTATGCCCGCGACGAAGGTTCCATGTCCGATCAGGCTGAGACAGGCGCCGTCGGGGGCGCGGTCCTCGCAGGTGCTGAAGTCGGGGTTGTAGCCCTCGACGTTGCCGGTCTCGAGCTTGCCCTCGAACTTCGGATGGCTCGGGTCGACCCCGCAGTCGACGATGCCGAGCGTCACCCCTTCGCCGGTCGCGCCGCGCGCATAGGCATGGTGCGCCTTGATCTCGGCCAGCCCGTATTGGTTTAGGAACTCCGGGTGCGCGGCATACGCTCGCCGTCGCTTGACCCCACACATCTTGATACTCCTCGCCACTACCGAGACGAGCATCACTCACCAAGCGGCGAAGCCGTCGCCGGTCAGGCTGCGATTCGTTGAACGTGCTCGAGGAAATTCGTCTCGTTCGCGAACGTCACGCCGTACATGCTGTTGAATCCCTGAATCTGCTTCTCGTCGAGTCCGATCGCACAGACCAGGAGCTGTCCCTTCTCAAGGCTCAGACGCTTGGCGAGTCTCGTGTATTTCTCGATGTCTTGGCGAAACTCCCCCGTCTTGCACTCGATGAGAAGCGGAATTCGATTGTCGACAAGGAAAAAGACATCGAGCTCGTTGACGTCTTCGTTCGGGAAGGTAACCACCGGATTACGCAGGCACGCAGCCGGAATCCGCCTTTCGCGGAAGAACGCCAGCAGCTTCATGAACACATACCACTCCAACCACTCGCCGTTGAAGAACTTCACGATCTCGGGCGTGGTCTGCAGGGTGAGCCATGCGACGCGGTCATCTTTATTGTAGAAGTATTTCGCGACGAACGAGTATTGATGGAGCGCCCGGCAGAAGTTCGTGATGGCGGCAATCACCTCCTCGTCCATCCTCGACAACGTGATCTTGGCCGCACTGAACCCCCTGCGCTGGGCGTACCTTATCTGGTTGATGACCAGCTTCAGGGTTTCGTACCCGTCACCGAGTTGCACGGCTATCTCGTCGAAGAACCCGGTCGTATCCATCGCCCGCTGGTTTGCATCGAACTGGACTCTGCGTTTCTTGAACCATGAGACTATGGGCTCGAACTGCCGTGGATCGGCCAGCGCCCGCGTGTTGTGGATGTCGATCTCCGGGAGCGGTAGCCGTTCGCCGGCCGGCGGTCTGACTGCTTCCCCCGGTGCGAGCTTGGCTCTCAGCTCGCGCAGTTCCGTCCTCTGGGTCCGATATTCACCGATCAGCCTTTCGAACAATCTCACCGTGTCGTGGACGGCACCGGCCTGCTTACACTGGGGACAGGCCACCGAGCGCCCGATGTACTCACTTGAGACCTCCCGAACGTGTCCGCACTTGCCGCACAGAAAAACCGCCATGTCCCGCTTCTCACCGAGGCGCTCCTGATCGAGGATGTTTCCTTACCGTAATCCTGCGCGCAACCCTTCCGATGGCTCCCTTCCGATGGCTCCGCAGCCCCGGGAGCCCGAGGCGTTAAGCGTTCTCTTACCCCCATCACGATCCTCCTTCCTTGGCGAGCCGCGCGAGATGCCGGTCGAAGCGCTCGTCGGCCTTGGCGATGAGGGCGCGGTAGAACCGTCTCCCGCCGCCGCCCGACTTGTCGCCCACGGCCGGCAGAATGGTGCGGCGGGCGGGGTCGAATGCGAAGGCGACCCGCCACTCCCCATCCGCCGCGCTGAACCGCATCTCCTTGACGATTCGGTCGGCGACCCGGCGCGCGAACCCCATCTCGTGCGTCACGACGATCATGGTCATGCCGTCCTTCGGCAGTTCCTGCACGACCGGGCAGGTTGCTTCAGGCCGACATGTACATCATTCCTTCGGGTCGTGGAAGCGATGGAGAGATGCAGCGTCCCGGAGAGGAATTCGGCTTTTTTCTTCAGTATGTTGTAGAGACTTCGGTTCGAGGGAAGGCGGGGCAGGCAGAGCACCCATTTGCGTCGAAAGAGCGCGAACTCGCCCCAGGATACGACGGTTGTGGGCCGCACGGACTGAAGAGCGAGTCCGTCCGTCAGACAGAGAGGAGCGCCATGAAGAAGGGGGTCCATACCCCAATCAGGAGCGCGAGGGCGAGGGCCTCGACGGCGAGGATGCGGCGGAAGCGCGCCCGCTCGACTTCCGGCTTGCCGGTCATGTAGATCCGGCTCATCAGCATGTCGAGCGGCACCACGAAGGCCATCATCACCGCGAGAGGCGGGGCGATGAGGGTCGTCCAGACGATGCCGAAGGAGGCATGGAGGTACGGCGAGACCCCGGCCTCTCCCTCCAGCGCACTGCTTGCGAACGGGTCGGATGAAGCGAAAGGGGCGCTTGCAACGAGGACCGCGATCGCCGCAAGGAGGGCGACCCGGAGCGCGCCGAGCTCGAGGAGGCGTTCGCGAAGGGGCGGTGCGCGGCGCGGAGCGGGTTCGGACATCGGGGGTTCTCGTCTGCCGCGCGTTCGTCTCGTGTCGCTCCGCGCGCGGTGGTGGGGTGCGCGTCGATTCGGAAGGGGCCGGGGTCGGGGCCGGCGGAATGATATCCTCCCCCGCCCATGGAGCTCATCGACATCGGCGCGAACCTCTGCCACGAGTCCTTCGCGTCCGATCTTGACGATGTGCTCGTGCGGGCGGCCCGCGCCGGAGTACACCGTATCGTGGTCACCGGCACCAGCCGGCCGGACAGCGAGGCGGCCGCGGCGCTCGCCCGCCGCCACCCGAGCCGGCTCCGGGCCACCGCGGGCGTCCACCCCCACGAGGCGGCGACCTTCGACGGCGCGGCGTCGGCCGCAATCGAAGCGCTCGCGGGGCGCGAGGAGGTGGTCGCGGTCGGCGAGACCGGCCTCGACTTCTACCGCGACTTCTCGCCGCGACCCGAGCAGGAACGGGCATTCGAGGCGCAGCTCGAGATCGCGGCCCGGCTCGGGCTTCCCGTCTTCCTGCACGAGCGCGCCGCGCGCCGCCGCTTCGTCGAGATCCTGAGACCCGTCCGCGACCGGCTCGGGCCGGTCGTGATCCACTGCTTCACCGGCGATCGCGAGGACCTCGATGCCTACCTCGACCTCGACCTCCACGTCGGGATCACGGGCTGGATCTGCGACGAGCGCCGCGGCCTGCACCTGCGCGATCTCGCGGGCCGGATCCCGGCCGACCGGCTGATGCTGGAGACCGATTCCCCCTATCTGCTGCCGCGCGACCTCCGCCCCCGCCCCCGGAGCCGCCGGAACGAGCCCGCGCTTCTTGCCCACATCGCGGGCGCGGTGGCGAGCGCGACCGGCGAGAGGGTGGAGGCGCTCGCGGCGCGGACCACCGCAACCGCGTGCGCGTTCTTCGGCCTGCCTCCCGCCGCCGGCGCGGTGGCGGGGGCCGGCTCCGACCCGCGGTAGCGGCGCCCGCCGCCCTCCGGACCTCCGTGGGGATGCACCGGTACGCGATCACCCTGCTCGGTCCGAGCATCGAGGGAGGGCACGTCGCACGCGCCGAGGAGGTGCTTTCTCGCGCCGGGCTCCGGATCGAGGGCACGAAGTGCCTCTCCGGCCGGTGGCCTGGCGACCCGCCGGCTCCCGGGCCGGAAGGGGAGGGCTGCCGGGCGCTCGACATCGTCGCGAGCGGATCGATTCGGGACGGCGCCCGGCTCCGGGGCGCCGTGCGGTCGGCCTTCGAAGGGGTGCGTGTCGACGCCTGCGTGCAGAGTGAAGACGGTTCGCGCCGCGGGCGGCGGCTCGTCTGCCTCGACATGGACTCCACCCTCGTCGATGCGGAGGGCATCGACGAGCTCGCACGGGCGGCGGGCGCCGAACGGGAGGTGGCCGCGATCACCGACGCCGCGATGCGGGGCGAGATCGAGTTCCGCTGCGCCCTTCGCGCACGCCTCCAGCGGATCGCGGGGCTCCCCGTCGAGGCGCTCGAGGAGATCGCCCGTCGCCTGCCCCTCGCCCCGGGAGCCGGACGTCTGCTCGCCGCCCTCGATCGGCACGGCTACCGCATCGCGGTGGTCTCGGGCGGATTCGCATGGTTTGCGCGGCGGCTCGCGGAGCGCTTCGGCTTTCGCCTCGACCACGTGCAGGCCCACGAGCTCGCGATTCGCGATGGCCGGCTCACCGGCGAGATCGAGGGCGACGTCATCGACGGCGCGGCCAAGGCGGCGTTCGTCCGGGAGACGGCGGCGCGGGAAGGACTCGCCCGCAAGGAGCTGGTGGCGGTCGGAGACGGGGCGAACGACGTCGAGATGCTGCGCGCGGCGGGGCTCGGGGTCGGGTTCCGGCCACGTCCGATCCTCCGGGAAAGGGCGGACCACGTCATCGAGAACTTCGGGCTTGACGGTATCCTGTACCTCCTCGGCATGAACGATCGGGACATCGAGGGGACATGACGGATCTCTTGCGGGAGGCGCTCGCGCGGTTCGAGGAGGTGTTCGCCCGCGCGCGGGAGACGGAGGCGAGCGAGCCGACCGCGGTGATCCTCGCGACGGCGGACGGAGAGGGACGGCCGTCGGCGCGCACCGTGCTCCTCAAGGGCGCGGACGAGCGGGGGTTCGTCTTCTACACCAACGCCAACAGCCGCAAGGGCCGCGACCTCGACGAGAACCCGCGGGCCGCGCTCGCCTTCTTCTGGCAGTCGGTGTTCGAGCAGGTGCAGGTCGAAGGTCGGGTCGTGCCCGTATCGGAGGCGGAGTCCGATGCCTACTGGGCGAGCCGCCGGCGCGAGAGCTGCCTTGGGGCATGGGCTTCGGACCAGTCCGCGCCGCTCGCGTCGCGCGAGGAGCTGAACGAGCGCTACGCCGAGCACGAGCGCCGCTTCGCGGGAGGCCCGGTTCCCCGTCCCCCGCACTGGCGGGGATACCGGGTCGTGCCGGAGCGGATCGAGTTCTGGCGCCCGGGCGACCACCGTCTGAACGAACGCGACTGCTACGAGCGGACCGACGGCGGCGGCTGGCGCCGGTACCTGCTGAACCCCTGAACGGGCGATTCGGACGGGCGGGCGTCCGGCGGTGGCCCGCGCGCGTCCGCCCACGGGCGCTACGGACCGGCTCCGTCGCGCCTCACTTGGACTCGTCGCTTCGCGCCGCCTCCGCCATCAGGGCGACGACCCGGTCGATCCGGCGAAGCCGCGCGACCGGATCGTCCATCTCGAGGAGGTGCTGGCGGTGCGGCATCGGGATCGGGAGGAGCTCCGCGAGACGGTACCCGGTCCAGGGCGCGGCGTCCGCCGAGTCCTCGTTCGGCGGTGGCGGAGCGTGCCGGTACCGCTCGGCGAAGCGTTCGGTCAGGGTCCGGGCGAGGCGGGCGAGCGGCCGGTAGGGGTTGGGGACCTCGCCCGGCGTCTCCGCGAGCGGCTCGCACTCCCCGACGAGCAGGCGGTCCGGTGCGGTCCGCGTGCCGTGGAGCCGGAACCTCGCCCCACCCACCGCCGCGATGGTGAGGAGGCCGCGGTCGTCCCGGCCCCAGTCCGCGATGCGGGCGAGGGTGCCGGTCGGGTGAGGCTCGGCCGGTTCGCCGACCTCCGAGCCCGAGCGGATGAGGCAGACTCCGAACGGGCGTTCGTTGCGGAGGCACTCGCTCACCATGTCGAGATAGCGCGGCTCGAAGATCCGGAGCGGGAGGGGCCCGCCGGGAAAGAGGACCGTGCCGAGGGGAAAGATCGGGAGCTCGTTCATGGCCGCTCGGGCGGCTCCCGGCCTTTCGCAATCAAGGGTGTCCGCGTGAACGGTCTCGAGACCGGCTTCGACACCGCCGCGACGCCCGCGCGCCCGACTCGAGCTTCGTTCGCAGTCTGGTCCCCCATTGCTCCCGTGATTCCCTCTGATTCCGTCCCATCCTTCGCACACTTGGGCCGGTGGCGCAACGCGCAGCCCCTCTCGGCCGTGCCGCGTACCCGTTGGATCCGGGGCCGGGATTGACGAGGCCGTCCCCAGGGTTTTGACTCTCGTCTCGATCTTCCCATCCGGAGCCCATGCCATGGGCAATGCGTCGAAGAAGACTCCCGAGACGGTTGCAACCACGGTTCACGACCCGGCCGCCCTCGAGCGGGCCGGGTGGACGAACGCGGAGGTCATCTGGGAGCAGGTGCAGGAAGCGGCCGCGGAGTGCGAGCGGGCGGGAGAACGGACGGAAGCGGCGGAGCTCTGGCGGGGCGCCCTGGATCTCGCCCGCGAGCATCTGTCCTCCGGCGACCTGAGACACGCGACCAGCCTGGCGAACCTCGCGGTCGCCGAGCGATGGGCGGGTGATACGGCGGCGGCGACGCGGTGTATCGAGGAGGCACTCGCCCTGTGGGATACGGGAGAGGAGTGGGTCGAGTCCCTCATGCCCGTCGCCCGGGCGCGAAGCTCCACGTTTCACCTGCGCCTCGAGTCCAAGCATCCGGGCGCCTACGACCGGTTTCCGCGTGAACGCTACCGGCGGCTGGCCCGGGAGGGGAGGGAAGTCCTCGTCGCGCGACGCGACGGCCGGCCCGACGGTTCGGACCGGCTCGAACGATGGCGGCGGGAACGTCCTACCGGCTTCAACGACTGGCGCCGGCTGCTCGGGGCCGTGCTCCTCGTCGCGGCGGGCGGCCCGGTGGAGGGGGACTCTCGAGTCCCCTCGTGATCGCGAGCCCGGGCGACGGCCCGGGGCGGCGGGACGCCCCGGGCCGCATCCGGCCCGGAGCTACCGGTTGTCCATGAAGGTTTCGAGGGAGTCGTCAAGGGCGTCCCGCCTGACGGTGTGGAGGGACGTTCGTGCGCCGCCTGGAGTTCATGAGACCGGGCGACGGCCCGGGGCGGCGGGACGCCCCGAGCCGCATCCGGCCCGAACCTACCGGTTGTCCATGAACGTTTCGAGGGAGTCGTCGAGGGCGTCCCACCACGTCGTGTGGTGGGTCGGCGCCTGCGTGCCGGTGACCGGCGAACGGTGCGCGTGGTCGCGGTACGTCGCGATGTCCTCTTCCTTGTGGTGCTCCCAGTGCTTGAAGTTGTCGGACTGCACGTCCCAGTCGATCTCGTAGTCGGTCGGGGCGGAGAGGTCCTTGCAGTAGGCGGTCTGGAAGTCGATGTCCTGGATCGGATCCGCGAGGGCTTCCTCGCGCGCCCGCCAGACGGCGCAGTCCGCTTCCATGTCCTCGCGCGACGGCAGCTCGATCCGTCCCAGGATGACGTCGCGGACGTACCACGCCTGAGCGTCGAACATGCTGAAGGTGTAGTACTGGTCCTGCATCCCGAGATAGGCGAGGTTCGGGTTGCCGATCCACATGACTCCCTTGTACAGGCCCCCCGGCCACAGCCGGTTGGTGGTCCGCAGGCGCAGCTCGTCCTCCATGAACGGAAAGTGGTGCTGGTAGCCGGTGCACAGGATCACCGCGTCGAACTCGCGGGTGCTTCCGTCCTTGAAGTGCGCGGTGGCGCCCTCGAACTTCGTCACCAGCGGGAGCTCCTCGATCCCTTCCGGCCACTTGAAGCCCATCGCCCCGGTGCGGTACGAGCACGTGACCGACGCGGCGCCGTACTTGAGGTTCTGAAGGGCGATATCCTCCGCCGAGTAGCTGCTGCCGACGATGAGCAGCCGCTTGCCCTTGAATTCGAGCGCGTCGCGGAAGTCATGGGCGTGGAGCACGCGTCCGGGGAAGCGGTCAATCCCCTCGAAGCTCGGCACGTTCGGCACCGAGAAGTGCCCGGTCGCGACGATGACGTGGTCGAACTCCTCCTCGCGGTCCGTCTGCTCGGCGAGGTCCGTGGACCGCACCGTGAAGCGTCCGGTGTCCGCCGACCAGGCGATCCGGCGCACCGCCGTCCCGAACCGCACGTACTTGCGCACGTCCGATCGCTCCGCGCGGCCGAGGATGTAGTTGTTGAGGACCGCGTAGGGCGGAAAGGACGGGATGGGTTTGCCGAAGTGCTCCTCGAACGAGTAGTCGCCGAACTCGAGGGACTCCTTCGGTCCGTTCGTCCAGAGATACCGGTACATGCTGCAGTGCACCGGCTCGCCGTGCTCGTCGAGCCCGGTCCGCCAGGTGTAGTGCCACAGGCCCCCCCAGTCGGACTGCCGCTCGAAGCACACCAGGTCCGGGATGTCCGCCCCTCGGGCTTGCGCCTGCTGAAAGGCGCGAAGCTGCGAGAGGCCGCAGGGACCCGCCCCGATGATGGCAACGCGTTTGTTCATCGTTTGGTTCCTCGTGTCCAGAACTCCTCGTCTCGATCCGCCCGGGACGGGCCCCCGGCGTGCGCGGGCGGGCGCTCCACCCACCGTCGCACCGCACGGCGCGGACCCACCGGATTATAGTCGCGAGACCGCGATTGGTCATGTGCGGTTAACAACTGGTGCAAATTTGGTTCATGTATTTTTACCAAAAGATACAGAAGTGGTATGTTAGCCGGCGGGGTTCGGAGAAATCCGAACCGTGAACCGAAGGGAGGCGTGCCCGAACGGCGTTCGGGACACCGGCAACCAAGGGGAGAAGGCAATGTCACAGCAACTGCTCCAGAAGAAGATCGGCAGGAGGACCTTTCTCGGCGCGACCGTAGCGGGTGCGGCCATGGCGGGCGGCCTCGCTCCGGCGAAGGTCTCCGCCGCGGAAAAGACGGTCAGGATCGGGTTCCTCGCGCCGCTGACCGGGCCGGTCGCGGCCTGGGGGCTGCCCGGACTGTACGGCTGCCAGATCTGGGCCGAGAAGGTCAACGCGGCGGGCGGGGTCCAGATCGGAGACGACACCTACAAGTTCGAGTTCGTCTCCTACGACAACGAGTACGCCACGGAGAAGGCCAAGGTCGGCGCCTCCCAGCTCGTGTTCGATGACGGCGTCAAGTTCATCATGATGCTCGGCGGCGACACCTGGCCCGGGGTTCAGCGCATTTCCAACGAGTCGGGAATGCTGGTCTCGACCCTGCTGCCGAGCGATCTGTCGCCCGATACGCCGAACCTCATCGCGCCCTGCGAGGTGCACCCCATCTACAACGTGACGGGCGTCTGGTGGCTCGCCGAGAACATGCCGGACCTCAAGTCCGCGGTGATTTGCGCCCAGGACGACGCCCTCGGGCGTCCTTCCGTCGCCACCTATCTCGCGGCCTTCGAGGCGCACGGCATCGGCGTCAACGACACCGTGTTCTTCGACATCGAGACCACCGACTTCGCGCCGGTGATGACGAACCTGCTGTCGTCCAACCCGGACATCCTGTGCCTCGACACCGCGTATGCGGACTACGTGCATCCGCTCTGCGAGCAGGCCCACCAGCAGGGCTTCAAGGGGAAGATCATCTCCTGCACCGCGGACTTCTACGAGCAGATCATCGAGAAGACCTCGAAGGAGTTCATGGAGGGGTTCATCTTCCAGTTCCCGGACTTCGACGACCCGGCCCTCAACGAGCCGCAGATCAACTTCGCGTCGCCCAACGAGTTCTACGCCGAGTACAGCAAGCGCTGGCCCGGCGAGTGGAGCGCGGTGTCGTGGGAGTATGCGTCGATCATGGACCTCTGGGTCCAGGGGGCGCAGCGGGTCGGAAGCGTCGAGCCGCAGGACGTCCTCGCGGGCATGAAGCAGGGAGGCACCGGCAAGCACGCCTTCGGCGAGGCGAGCTGGTGGGGCAAGGAGCTGTTCGGGATCGACAACGCCCTCGTCGGCAACTGGCCGGTGGTGGTGATCGAGAACGGCAAGGCGGTCATCAAGGAGTACCGCAGCATTCCGGAGTGGTGGTCCATGCACGGCGATCTGCTCGTCAAGCACTTCACCGAGATGGGCGAGATGTACCATCAGCGCGGCTGATCCCGGCCTCCCGGCCGGCATCCGCTTCGCCATCGAGAACCGACGGCCGGGGAGGGGGGCGCCGTCCCCCTCTCCGGCCGTCCCGCGCCGGGCCACGGGTCCGAGCCCCATCCACGTCCGCGCCGCCGCGCGCTCGATTTCGGAGCGAGCGACCGGTAGCCTTCCCACGGGCAAGCGAAACCGCCCCTTGTCCGGAAAACTCATCGAGCAAGCTTGCGAGGGCACCAAATTGCCGTGGAGGCACGAAATCCTGCGTCCACAACCGGGGATCGGTGATTTCTCCGGGCCGGCGCCATGACCGAGCTGCTGCTGCAAACCTGCGTCAACGCCGTCTACGCGGCGAGCTTCATGGCGCTCATCGCGGTCGGCCTCATGCTCATCTTCGGGGTGATGGGGGTCGTCAACTTCGCCCACGGCGAGCTGTTCATGCTCGGCGCCTACTGCGTCGTGTTCGTGTACGCGGATCGGGAGTTCCCGTTCTTCCTCGCGGTGATGATCGGGCTCGTCTTCGTCGGGGTCCTCGGGATCGCGATGGAGCGGGCCCTGTTCCGTCCCGTGCGCGACAATCCGCTCGCGGGCCTCATCGCCTCCATCGGCCTGCTGCTCATGCTGCAGGCGGCGATCGCCATGGGGTTCGGGGTGCGGATGGAGCACATCGTTGCGCCGCAGCAGACGACGTTCCACCTCTTCGGACTCGACGGCGTGGTCGTCGCCGTCCAGCGCCTCTACGTCATCATCGGGGCGGGCATCGTGCTCGTGTCGCTCTGGGTGTTCCTTCGCCGGACGCGCTTCGGCTGGGCGCTCCGCGCCTGCGCGCAGGATCCGGAGGCGGCATCCCTGCAGGGGATCTCGATCAGCCAGACGGCCCGGCTCGCGATGTTCATCGCGGCCGCGATGGCGGGCCTCGCGGGGGCCCTTGCGGCGCCCCTCGTCCGCACCTATCCGTACATGGGGCATTCCGTCATCGTCACCGCCTTCATCGTCACCATCGTCGGGGGGCTCGGGAGCCTCGGCGGCGCAGTGGTGGCCGCGATCCTCTACGGGTTCGTGCACACCTTCGTGACCACCTTCTCCGACGGGGTCGTCGCGGACATCGTCGGCCTGCTGCTCATGCTCATCGTGCTCATCGTGCGTCCCACGGGGCTCCTCGGGGTCCGGGAACGGGACTGACGGCGCAGGCGGCGGGAACCGGAGCGGAGCGCGATGTCGATGGGGAGCAACGGGCACGGCTGGGGATACCGCGCCGTCCTTGCGGCGGTCTTCGCGGGCCTCATCGTCCTGCCCCACGTGCTCAGCTTCTCGCAGAAGGAGGTGGCGGTATTCCTCGTCATCAACGTCCTCGTGGTGGTGAGCTACCGGCTCCTCACCCTCACCGGCGAGTGGTCGCTCGCGCACATGGTGATCGTGGGAGTCGGCGCCTATGCGAGCACCCTCATCGCGAAGCGGTTCGGCGTGCCGGTACCGATCGCGATGCCGCTCGGCGCCGCCGTCGCCGCCCTCACCGCGTACGTGCTGAGCTTCCCCCTGTTGCGGATGAAGGCCTTCTATTTCCTCATCGGCTCGTTCGCAGCCGGGGAGGTGATCCGGCTTTGCTGGAAGCGGTTCCGCGAGCCCTTCGGCGGTCCGAAGGGGATCAAGCTTGTCCCCTCCTTCCCGGACATCGACCTCGGGATCGTCGACGTCGCGTTTTTCAACCCCGTCAACTACTACTACCTGTGTCTGGTGGTGGTCACCGTCTCCATCGTGATCCTGAGCCGTTTCGAACGATCCCGCATCGGGCTCACCTTTCACGCGATCCACTGGCAGGACAAGCTCGCGGAGGCGGTCGGGGTCGATACCCGCCGGTACCGGACCCTCGCCTTCGTCATCGCCTCGTTCTTCGCCGGTCTCGCGGGCGCGCTCCTTGCTCACTATCTCGGGACGGTGAATCCGAACCAGTTCGACGTCGAGGCGATGGTCTACGTGCTGGTCTGGGTTATCGTCGGAGGAACCGCCACGATCTACGGCCCCATCCTCGGCGTCGTGACCCTGACGGTGGTGAACGAGATCGTGCTCCGCGAGCTCGGGGTCGACCAGGCCCGCCCGCTCATCTACGGCGCGATCCTCATCGCGTCCATCCTCTTTCTGCCCGACGGGCTCGAGAGCCTGGGCCCGAAGCTCCGGCGGGCCTTCGCCCGGTCCGGGGAGCGCTCTTCGCGAGACGGCGCGCCGGGCTGACGCCCGCGACCGTCCGGGAAGAGGAGCCCGGAGGGCGGGGTGGGGCGGGGCGGGGCGGGTTCAGGCGCCGAGGTAGGCGCGGCGCACGTGCTCGTTCTCGTGGAGATCGGCGGCCGGGCCGTGCAGGGCCACCGAGCCGATCTCGAGCACGTAGGCGTAGTCGGCGAGGGTGAGGGCGAGCTCCGCGTTCTGCTCCACGAGGACCACCGGCACTCCGCGTTCGTGGATCTCCCGGATGATCCGCGCCATCTCCTGAACCAGCACCGGGGAGAGGCCGATCGTCGGCTCGTCGAGAAGCAGGACCCGCGGGTTGGACATCAGGGCCCGCCCGATGGCCAGCATCTGCTGCTCGCCGCCCGACAGGGTCTTGGCCCATTGCCGGCGCCGTTCCTTGAGCCTCGGGAAATGCTCGAAGACGCCGTCGAGGTCCTTTTCCACGGCCTCCCGGTCGCGGCGCAGATAGGCGCCCGTTCTGAGGTTCTCAAGGACGGTGAGGTCCGGGAAGACCCGCCGCCCCTCGGGCACCTGGGCGACTCCGAGGGCCACCACCCTCTCCGGCGGAGTTCCGTCGATGCGCCGTCCGTCGAACCGGATCTCGCCCTGCGACAGCGACTCGAGGCCCGAGATTGCCCGCAGAAGCGTGCTCTTGCCCGCCCCGTTGGCGCCGATGATGGTGACCACGGAGCCGTCCGGCACGTCCATGCTGACGTTCCGCAGGGCGGCGACCTTGTGGTAGTGGACGGTGGCGTCCCGAACCTCAAGCAGCATGGGCCGCCGATCCGAGGTAGGCCTCGATCACCTCCGAATGGCGGCGCACCTCCTCGGGGGTTCCCTCGGTGAGCAGCCGGCCGAAGTTGAGGACGGTGATCCGGTCGCAGAGACCCATCACCGCCTGCATGTCGTGCTCGACGAGCAGGATCGTGATTCCCCGGTCGCGCACCTTGCGGACGATGTCCATCATCCGGCGGGTCTCCTCGGGATTCATGCCCGTGAACGGTTCGTCGAGCAGCAGGAGCTTCGGATCGGCGGCGAGCGCCACCGCCATCCCGAGCGCGCGCTGCAGGCCATGGGGAAGGCTCATGCCGGGGTCGTCGCGGCGCTCGCCGAGCCCGAAGAAGTCCAGGATCTCGGCCGCCCTGGCGTGCGCCGCCTCCTGGCGGGGCCGGTCGGTTCCGAGCAGGGCCCGGAACGGATCGGTGCGGGCCGTCAGGTGGCAGCCGACGAGCACGTTCTCGAGCACGGTGAGCTCCTGGAAGAGGGTCGTCGCCTGGAACGTGCGCACGAGGCCGCGCGCCGCGATCGCGTTTGTGGGCATGCCCGAGATGTCGTCCCCGAGGAACAGCACCCGCCCCTCGCTCGGCGCGTAGAAGCCGCTGATCACGTTGAAGGTGGTGGTCTTGCCGGCGCCGTTCGGCCCGATGAGCCCCCGGATCTCGCCTTCCTCGACGGAGAACGTGAGATCGGAGACGGCGAACAGGCCGCCGAACCGGCGGGTGAGGTCCCGGACCTCGAGGATCGGCATCGAATCGCCGTCAGTCCCCGTCAACCGTAGTCGCCGCGAACCCGCCGCTTCTCGGGGTCGAAGTGCGGGAAGGGGACGACGCGGGCGGGGATGCGCTTCTGGTGGCCGTCGAGCTGACCGACCTCGACCTCGGCCCCGAGCGCGGCGTGGGTCACGTCCATGCGGCAGAGCGCGATCACCCGGCCGAGGATCGGGGAGCGCATCGCCGAGGTGATCTCCCCGACCTGGGCGCGGCCGACGCGCACGCAGTCTCCGGTCGACGGCACCACCCCGCCCTCGAGGTCGAGTCCGACGAGACGGCGGACGGGA
This sequence comes from Gammaproteobacteria bacterium, assembly GCA_022823045.1. GTDB lineage: Bacteria > Pseudomonadota > Gammaproteobacteria > HK1 > HK1 > JAJDXW01. Next base: position 4,948 of record JAJDXW010000391.1, on the reverse strand, counting down.
TGTGCCTTGCGCCGCTCGAGGGCCTCCCGGCCGATGAAGTCGTCGGTCTTCGACTTCAGGGGCACGGTGAAGCCGATACCCGCCTCGAAGGGGTCGGTCTGGTCGCAGAACTCGCAGCCCGCGAAGACGAGGCCCGCCTCGATGCGGACCATGTCGAGGGCGGCGAGCCCGAAGGGGGCGATTCCGAACGGCTCGCCCGCCGCCATGACCGCGTCGAACAGGGTCCGGGCGTCCTTCGGGTGGCAGAAGAGCTCGTATCCGAGCTCGCCGGTGTACCCAGTCCGCGACACGACGAGGGCCATGCCGTGGAAGTCGGCGAGGCGTGCGACGGAGAACCGGAACCACCCGAGCTCGCCGACGGTCGGCCAGGTAGGGCCGGTCCAGAGGATGCGTTCGAGGAGCTCGCGGCTCTTCGGTCCCTGCACCGCGATGTTGGCGAGCTCGTCGGTGGAGGTCTTCACCCACGCGTCGAGCCCGCGCTTCCCGGCCTGTTCGCGGAGCCAGAGCCCGGACAGGTCGTTGCCCCCGATCCACCGGAAATTGTTGTCGCCGAGACGGAAGACGGTGCCGTCGTCGATCATCCCGCCATGCTCGTAGCACATCGCGGTGTAGACGACCTGCCCGACCGCGAGCTTTCGCACGTTGCGCGTCACCGCGAGCTGCATCAGCGCCTCGGCGTCCGGCCCGAGAACCTCGTACTTGCGAAGCGGCGAGAGGTCCATCACCGCCGCCCGCTCCCTACACGCCCAGTACTCCTCGATCGCCCCGCGGCCGGGGAAGTCCTGGGGGAGCCAGTAGCCGTTGTACTCGACGAAGTTCCGCGTGTGGGCGGCGAAGGAGTCGTGGAATCCGGTGCGCTTCGTCAACCGAACGTCGGCGTCGGCGGTCATGCGGAACCCCATGGCTGGCTTGAAGTCCTCGTTCCGGTCATACACCCGGACCTGGATGTCGGTCGGGTTCCACCCGTTCGCGGGGTCGATGTCGCAGGGACAGGCGGTGGAGAAGCAGACGAGGTCGGTGAGCGCCCGCATGAGCACGAAGTCCCCCGGGCGCGACCAGGGGTCGTCCATCCCGATGGCGTTCGTGTCGTCGAGCATGGTGTTGTAGAAGAAGTTGATGGCCGGCCAACCGCCGCGCGGGCGGATGTCGTACCGCACGCCCTCGGCGTTGATGTTGTCCGAGCAGTTGGCGTGGCCGGGGTAGCCCATGTCCTCGTAGTAGCGGGCGGTGCAGGCGAGGCCGAAGGAGTCGTGCCGCCCGCAGGTGTCCTGGACGAGCTCGAGCAGGGGTTCGTGATCGACGGTCCAGTACTTCGAGTACAGGCCCGGGCCGGGATAGAGCGAGCCCATCAGGGTGCGGGTGGTGGTGGGATCGATCTCGCGCTCCAGACCCCCGTCGAGGGCGCGCCGGCTGAACGCCTGGAAGTCGGTGCATTCGCGCCCCTTGACGTCGACGATCTGGATGAGCTGGCCCGCCCGAACCTCGTAGCCCCGGGCCGTGCCCGGCGGGAGGTTTAGGTCGAGGAGCGGCTCGGCGAGCGGCGGAGGCGGACCGTCCGCCGGCTTCGCGTTGGTGCGGCTCTCGCGCCGCACGTAGAGCACGATCTCGGTCGGGGGACACTGCTCGTCCGCCGGCATCGGGCCGCCCGGCGCGCCGGCGACCAGGGTGACGGGGGCGGTGGCGACGAACGTGGCCGATTCTCCGGCGCGCGACTCGTCCCCGAACAGGCGCACCGCCCGCGCCCGGCCGAGGTCGAGACCGCGCGCGGCAAGGGCTTCCCGGACGCGCCGCGCGGAGGGGACGCCGCGTTCGAGCACTGCCTGGATCCCGGACGGCGCGGCTGCGCCGCGGGCGCCGATCAGGGCGGGATCGGAGCGCCCCCCGCGGTCGAAGACGACGAGCTCGCACCGCTGCCGCCCCTCGCGGTCGATCACGGTCAGCTCGTCGCCGGCATCGAGGGCGAGGGTGCGGGTGCCGCCGCCGGGGACCGGGTGACGCTCCACGTTCGGCCCGAGCGCGGGGAGGCCCGGAATCAGGATGGAGCCGCGGCGGGACGGCGCGGGACCGCGGCGCGAAGGCGCGCCCGCGATGGCCGCGGTTGCCTCAAGGATCACGTGCCGTGTCTCTCCCCGGGGCTTCGGTCGGCGGCGGATCGGCCGGCGTGGCCGGAATCCGCGAAGGCACCCGGGATTGCATCAGATCGCATCCCGCCGATCAAATCGGAGAACCGGTTTCGTACCAATTCGGGAAGGGAGACGGACACCTGCGCTCCCGGGCGGGCCATCCTCATGAGGATGCGGCATCGACGAGGGACTTGCGCGCGAGGTCGAGGTGCGCCCGCATCGCCCGGGCGGCCCGCTCCGCGTCGCGCCGACGTACCGACTCGAAGACCTCGCGGTGCTGCGCGTTGTAGCGCCGGATCATCGCCCGGGACAGGGTGAGCTGGCGCATCCTCGCCCATTCGGCGTTGTTCCGGACCTCGCTCACGCGCTCCGTGATCCAGACCAGCATCGCGTTCCTCGTGCACTCCGAGAGCGCGAGATGGAACGTCTCGTCGCCCACCGCGAACGCATCGGGGTCGTCCTCGCTTCGCTCCATGACGTCGAGGGCCCGCTCCGCCTTCGCGAGCGCGCGCTCGGTCGCGTTGAGCACCGCGAGGCGCACGATCTGGGGTTCGAGCGCGAATCGGGTGTCGATGAGCTCGAGGGGGCTCGTCGAGCGGGCGATCGACGCGGTCTCCACCTCGGAGTAGGCCACGTAGGTGCCGCTCCCCGGCCGCTTCTCGACGAATCCCGCCTCCTCGAGCCGGCGCAGCGCGTCACGCACCGTGCCCCGCGACACTCCGAACTGCTCCGCGAACGCCCGCTCGGGGGGAAGCCTCTCGCCGTTCAGCAGCTCGCCGCCGGTGATCCGGCGCCGGACGTAGACCGCGATGTCTCCGGCCCCGACCTTGTAGGGGCGGTCGCCCGTTCGGGGAGGAGGGGAGTCGATTGCCATGCTCTCTCCTTGAGGGACGTTGCGATGCCGGCCGCTCGGTTGCCCTCGCCGCCGCCGAACCCGCCGACCTCCCGCGGGGGCGAGGGTCAGCCCGCCCGTGCCCCGGCGCGCGGCCGCGGGTTCGGCCGTCGTGCCTTGCTCGCGCGGTGCCCCGCACGATGGCTAGCGTACCAGCCAATCCGCGTTCCTGATACCAATGGCGAGTTTTTGGTTGAGTTTTGGTTTTAAACTGGTCATGATCGGTGCCGGCGACCGGTCCGCGAGCGGGGTGGTGCGCAGAGGCTCGACCAACCTCCGGGCGCCCGCCGATCGAGCCGGACGACTCGTCCGGCGGCCAGCGAGTCCACCCGCGGACCGGGACACGCCGCCAGCGAGTACGACAGCGTCCGAAGTGAGCGAGGAGAGAAAGAGAATGGCGATGGACATCGAAGGGTTCGTGGAAGCGCCCGGACGGGCGGAGCAGGTCCGCGAGGTACGCAAGATGATCGACCGGCTCGGCATCGACTACCTCTACCTGCAGTTCGTTTCGATCACCGGACGCATCTGCGGCAAGGGCATTCCCGCCGATCACTGGGAGAGCGTCGCCGAGCGGGGCTTCCAGCTCGTGTACGGCGCGACCGTCAACCTCTTCCTCAACCGGCACGGCGAATACCTCGGCTACGGTCCTCAGGACAAGGAGCTGGTCGGGATCCCCGAGCCAGAGACCTTCTGCCAGCTCCCGTGGGACAAGCGGGTGGCGCGCCTGTGGTGCACGCTGTTCCGAAACCGCGAAGAGCGCCAGGAACCGGGCGCGTTCCTCACCTCGGACTGCCGCGGGAACCTGCGCCGGATCCACGACGAGTTCAAGGCCGATCACGACGGGCTGCACCTTCGCCACGGGACCGAGCCGGAGATGATGTGGCTCAAGCGCGGCCCGGACGGCAAGCCCGACGGCGGTTTCTCCAACCCCTACTGCTACCACATCGACCAGTTCGAGAGCCTGCGGCCGGTGTACCTCCGGGTCATCGAGTACTCCCGGGCGATGGGGCTCGACATGATTCAGGGCGACCACGAGGACGCCCCGGGGCAGCTCGAGCTCAACTTCACGTTCGACGATCCGCTGCGTACCGCGGACCGCCTCACCACCTACCGGCAGATCTGCGCCCAGGTTGCCCGCGAGAACAACCTCATCGCCTGCTTCATGTCGAAGCCGTTCATGGGGGTGTCGGCCTCGGGGTGCCACCACAACATCAGCTTCTGGCGGGGCGGCGGCGAGTCGGTCAAGCCCCTCGGCAACGACCCCGACGCGCTTCCCGGCATGGACGACAACTTCACCTACCTCTCCGGCGGCGAGAACACCTTCATGCCGGACACCGACGATGTGCAGCTCCCCGGCAAGGTCGGGCTGCAGGTCGTGGGGGGCATCGTGACCCACCTCGCCGCGCTCACCGCGATCGGCTGCTCCACCGTCAACTCCTACCGGCGGCTCTGGGACACCGGCTTCTGGGCGCCGGTCTTCGCGGACTGGGGTTACCAGAACCGCACGACCGGTCTTCGCATCTCGGCCCCGGGGCGCTTCGAGTACCGCGCGGTCGACTCGATGGTCAATCCCCACCTGATGGCCGGCGCGATCATCAAGGTGGCCGACGACGGCATCCGCCGGGACATCGACCCCGGCCCGCCCGAGGACCGCAACATCTACCAGGCCATGGAGGCGGGCAAGCAGGTCAAGCGGCTCCCGATGACCCTCGGCGACTCGCTGGAGGCGCTGAAGAACGACGACGTCGTCCGGTCCGCGCTCCCCGGAGAGATGTACCGGCTCTTCGACGAGTACAAGCGCGACGAATGGGAACGCTTCCTCCATACCAGCACCGAGTGGGACATGGAGACCTACCTCGACTGCCTGCCCTGACGGGCGGCGTCGCCCGCCGGACCTTGCGCGGCTCGGGCGGCGCTGCGCCGGGAGGCGGCG
>JAJDXW010000361.1 GCA_022823045.1 Gammaproteobacteria bacterium | reverse complement strand
CTGGCCGTCGCGCGCGCAGGACGCCCACCTCGGCTCCCATGCGCGGGTGCGGGCCGCCCGCCCGGAGGGCGCGGCGATGACGGTGGTCGCGACCGTCTGGCCGACCCGCCCCGAGGTCGAGGGACAGGGGATCGTCTCGTGGCTCTCGGGGGACGGGCGCACCGGCCTCGCCCTGGTGCTCGACGGCGCGCGCGGCGCGGTCCTTCGCGCCGCCCGGGCGGAGGGCGGCGGCGTGGAGGAGGTCGCGGTCGGGAAGCCCCTCCGGCCCCGCGCCTGGTACCGGGTGTGGGCGAGCCTTGACACCGACTCGGGGACGTTGACGGTGGGGCAGGCGTCTCTCGACGGGTGTGCGGTGGTGGACGACGCGGGCACCGCCCGGCGGCGGGCGGACGGGCCGCTCTCCCCCGCCGGCACGGGAGAGGGCCTCTTCATCGCGGCCCTCGGAGGCGACCCCGTCGGGGGTCACTTCAACGGCAAGATCGAGCGGCCCTACATCGTCGGCGCGGGCTCCGGGGGCGCGGGCTCGCCGCCTCCGCGCGAGCCGGACCCTGCCGCCCCGGTCATCGCCGACTGGGACTTCTCCTCCGAGATCCCGAGCCAGCGGGTGGTCGACGGCGGGCCGAACGGATGGCACGGCGAGCTCGTCAACCTCCCCGCCCGCGCGATGAAAGGCTCGCTCTGGACCGGCGAGGAGCACTGCTGGCGCCACGCCCCCCGGCAGTACGGGGCCATCCACTTCCACGACGACGACCTCCACGACTGCGGCTGGGAGACCGACTTCTCGTTCACGGTCCCGGGCGACCTCCCGAGCGGCGCGTATGCGGCGCGGCTTCGCTGCGCGGAGCACGAGGACATGATTCCCTTCTTCGTACGTCCGCGAACCGGCTCTCCGAGTCCGGGGACGGCGATCTGCGTGCTCGTGCCGACCTTCACCTACACCGTGTACGGGAACTTCTCGCGGGGGCTCACCAACGACGAGTACCGGGCGCGGGCGCGGGCGTGGGGGGCGCGCGAACGGACCGCGGACGACCACCGCGAGTACGGGCTCTCGACCTACAACTTCCACGGGGACGGGAGCGGGATCTGCTACGCGTCGAGGTTGCGGCCGGTCCTGAACCTTCGCTCCGGGTTCCTGAGCTACGTGGACGAGCGGGGTTCCGGCCTTCGCCACTATCCGGCCGACACCCACCTCTTCGATTGGCTGGAGGCGTGCGGCTACCGCTACGACGTGGTGACCGACGAGGACCTTCACCGCGAGGGATACGACCTCATCGCCCCCTACCGGGTGGTGATGACCGCGTCCCACCCCGAGTACCACACCGCCCGAACCCTCGACGCCCTGGAGAGCTTCCTCGGCGGGGGCGGGCGCCTCATGTACCTCGGCGGAAACGGCTTCTACTGGCGGGTGGCGATCCACGACGACGTGCCGGGGGCGGTCGAGATCCGGCGCGCGGAGGGCGGGATCCGCGCGTGGGCGGCCGAGCCCGGGGAGTACTACAACGCCTTCGACGGCCAGTACGGGGGCCTGTGGCGCCGGAACGACCGTCCGCCGCAGCGCCTCGCCGGGGTCGGATTCTCGGGGCAGGGGCAGTTCGTCGGCTCGTACTACGTGCGCGCCCCGGGCGCCGACGATCCGCGCGCGGCGTGGATCTTCGAGGGGGCGCCGGACCGGATCCTCGGCGACTTCGGTCTCTCCGGCGGCGGCGCGGCCGGCTTCGAGCTCGACCGGGTGGACCATCGGCTCGGGTCACCGCCCAACACCCTCATCCTCGCGACCTCCGAGCAGCACGGCGACACCTTCGTGGTCGTCCCCGAGGAGCTCCTCACCCACCTTGCCACCTGGCCCGGGGAGCCCCCGGAAGCGCTCATCCGCTCCGACATGGCGTTCTTCGAGACGGGACACGGCGGGGCGGTGTTCTCGGTGGGCTCCATCACCTACTGCGGGAGCCTCTCCCACGACGGCTACGACAACAACATCTCGCGCATCACCCGCAACGTCCTCGACCGCTTCTCCGACCCCGCCCCGTTCGACACCTGACCCGCGCGGGGGCGGGGGAGGCCCGGGCCGGTTGCGGGCAGTCAGGGGCGGGGGTCGAGGCGGACCGCGTCGCCGACGAGGTGGTGCACGCTGATGACCTGCTCGCGGTCGAAGCCGTACTCGGGGAAGACGCGGGCGAGCTGGCTCTTGCAGATCGCGCACATCGCGGCGAGATGGGTCACCTCGGCGGCGCGGAACGCCTCCACGCGGGGGGCCGCCCCCCGGACCCGGAGCTCCATGAGGTCGTCGGCGAGGAGCCCGCCCCCCGCCCCGCAGCAGAAGGTCGCCTCCCGGGTCGTGCCCCGGGCCATCTCGACGTAGTGGTTGCACGCCGCCCGGAGCACCCGGCGAGGGACGACGAACTGCCCCCCCGGGATGTCGCCGAGCCGCGAGGCGCGGGCGATGTTGCACGAGTCGTGGTAGGTCACCCGGCGGTGGTCGTTGGCGGCGGGGTCGAGGATGACCGCCCCGCGGCGGATGAGCTCGTCGGTCACTTCCACCACGTGCTCGACCCGGTCCCGGGCGAGGAAGTCGAGGGGGCCGGCCAGCGCCTCGAGGTGGTTGTGGCCGACGCGCCAGGCGTGACCGCACTCGCCGAAGACGATCCGGGAGGCGCCGAGGTCCCGGGCCGCCTCGACGATGCGCCCGGCGAGGGCCGCCATGTGGTCCCGGTTCCCCATGAAGAGCGCGAAGTTGGCCGCCTCCGAGGCGTGTCGGCTCAGGGTCCAGGAGAGCCCCGCCCGGTGGAAGACCTTGGCGTAGCCGATGAGGCCGTCCACGTGCGGCTCGGCGAAGAAGTCGGCGGAAGGGGTGACGAGGAGGATCTCCGCCCCCCGTTCATCGAGGGGGAGACGCACCGGAACCCCGGTGTCCTCGAGGACGTCCTCCTCGAGCCCCGCGAGGGTGTCGGCGAGGGCCGGACCCGGCAGGCCGAGGTTGTTCCCGAGCCTTCCTGCCTTCTCGACGACCTCGTTGGTGTAGTGCTGGCCGACCCCGATCCGGTCCATCACGTCGCGCGCGGCCATCGCGAACTCCGCGGTGTCGATCCCGACCGGGCAGTAGACCGCGCAGCGCCGGCACTGGGAGCACTGGTGGAAATAGGCGTACCAGTCGTCGAGCATCTCCGGGGTGAGCTTCTTCGCTCCGACAAGCCAGGGGACGAGACGGCCGGAGAGGGTGTGGTAGCGCCGGTACACATCCCGGAAGAGGTCCTGGCGCGCGACCGGCATGTTCTTCGGGTCCCCGGTCCCGAGGAAGTAGTGGCACTTGTCCGTGCACGCGCCGCACTTCATGCACGAATCGAGGAAGTGGCGGAGCGCGCCCCGCTCCTCGACGACGTCCCGCATCGCGCGGACCGCCGCGGTCTCCCAGTCGTCGACGAGCTCGCCGGGGAAGCCGAGGGCGCGCTGCGTTTCCGGCCCGGCGCGGCGCGAGACGAAGCCCGAGGCCGCCCCCGGCGCGAGCTTCGGGACGGGGAACCGTTTCCGCCCGTCCACCGTTTCAGGCGCCGCGCACCGGCGCCACCGGCGGAATCGGCCGCGACCGGACCCGAACCGGGCGGGGACGGCGGGGCGGGAGGCAACGGGGATGCATGGCGGCGGCCGCGCCCGGGCGCCCGTCAGGTCCAGGTCGCGGTCTTGGCAAAGCGGCAGGCGAGGGCGACGAACCCCGCATAGTCGACCACCTCGATGCAACCCGCCAGGCGGCCGGCCTCGATGCCGCTGGCGTCGAGGTCCGGGCCGAGGGCGAACACCTCGACGCCGCCGGCGGCGGCCGCGGCGAGACGGTCCGCGTGCGGGGAGCCCGCGAGCGCCCCCAGCACCCCGTCCTCGATGAGGAGGACCGCGCTCCCCGGCCGCGCGCGGGCGAGGCAGCTCGCGAGCGCACCGTGCTCGAAGGGGGAGCGGTTGACGGTGTGCAGGGTGGTGCTCATCGGGCGCCTCCGGGCGCCCGCCCGGACCCGGCCTTCGGACCGCCCGCGACGGGATGGGGCCGGCGCCGGGTCGGGGCGAGGAAGACGCCGGGGGCGTGCAGGAGCTTGCTGAACGGAAGAAGCGCGGCGAGGAGCCCGGCCCCGCCGAGGTGCAGCCAGAGGGCGGGGTCGAGGGGGAGCGGCCGCGCCTCGAAGCGCACGAGACCGAGGGCGAACTCGCGGGCGAGGCCGAGGGAGCGCGGGTCGAAGTGGCCGAGCCAGGCCCCGCTTCCCCCGATGGCGAGGAGGAGTAGGAGCATCAGGTAGTCGGAAGGGACGGAGACGTAGCGCACGCGGGCGACGAGGAGGCGCCTCGCGAGGAGGCCCGCGAGGGAGGCGAGGAGGAGCGCGCTCAGCCAGCGGCCCGCGCCGAGCAGCGGCTCGATCCAGGACGGAACCGGATCGACGAAGAGCCAGGCGTGGCGGAGGAGGACGAGGAGCAGCGCCGCGTGGAAGAGCCAGCCGAAGGCCCAGGTCCACCGGTTCGCCCGGAACAGGGTCTCGAAGAGGATGCCCTCTCGGACCATCCGCAGCGCCACCCCGCTCCACGTCGCGGGGGCGGGGGGGAGCGGCATCGGGAGGGGCACCGGAGCGCGGAGCCAGGCGGCCGACTTCCACGCGAGGCCCGCCACCGCGACCGCGGCAGAGGTCCAGAGCCACACCGCCATCAGGGTCCCCGCGAGCTCCATCGCCATCCGCCTCCCGGTGCCTGGGGCGCCCTCCCCCGCCCGCGAACCGGTCAGATGCAGCCGGTCGGCTTCGGCAGTCCCGCATAGCGGCAGGCCTGGCGGGCGGGTCCGTCCGGGAACAGCCGGTAGAGGTAGCGGCTGTTGCCCTTGTCCGGCCCGAGGCGGCGGGCGATCGCCCGGGTAAGGATCCGGACCGCCGGCGCGAAACCGTATTCGGCGTAGTACCCGCGGAGGAAGTCGATCACCTGCCAGTGGGCGTCGGTCAGCTCGCAGCCGTCGGCGTGGGCCATCGCCTCCGCGATGTCCGGAGACCAGTCCTCGATGTGGACGAGGTACCCCTCCGGGTCCGTCTCGAGCGCCTCGATGTCGACGACGATGGCCACCGCCCTCCTCCCTCCGAACCAAGGCGTCAACCGGCGCCGGAGCGGTTGCAACGCGGGGCTCCGTGCTCGTCAAACGGCGCGATGACCGTCCTCATGCGCGAGGAACCCGGATTCGGCGTATCGGTGCGCCCATTCTACGCCGGGGCCGGAGGGCGGGCGGTCAGAGGAAGCGCCACGCGAGCTCGATGCCGCCGAGGATGACGGCGGCCGCAATGGCGAGGACGAGGAGGGCCCGCCACGCGGAGACGAGGCGGGGAGCCGGCCGACCGTCCGCGGGGAGCGTGGCCCGGCCGGTCACCATCGGCTTCACCAGCCTCTCGCGCTTGAAGACCCGGTAGAAGAGGATCGCAGCGAGGTGGAGGCCGACGAGGACGAGGACCACGTCCACCACGTCCCCGTGCAGCTCGGCCGCCTCGCGGGCCGCGTCGTAGCTCACGAGGAAGCTGAGCGGCCCCTCGTAGAGTCCGTCCACGTCCACCGCGAAGATGCCGAGCCCGGCCTGGAGGAGGAGGACGGCGAGCATCGCGATGACCGAGAGCCATCCGAGGGGGTTGTGGCCCGAATGGTGACCGGGCGCACGTTTTCCGAGGGTCCGGGCGTACGCCACGATCTCGCCGACGGGCCGGACGAACGCCCGGAAGCGGGACGGCTCGCTCCCCACGAAGCCCCAGAGGACGCGCGCGAAGACGAGGACGATGAGGGCCTGCCCGGCGGGGATGTGGATGTCGAAGCGCCCGTTGTCCCCGCTGAGGTAACAGACGACCACCAGCGCGACGAGGACCCAGTGGAAGATCCGGGTCGGAAGATCCCAGATCCGGACCTCGCGCGGGCCGTCCGCCCGCCCTTCGTCTTCTTTCACGATCCGTCTCCTCGATCCGCTCCGCCCGTCTCCGTTCTCCTCGCCCGGAACGCGAGGTCGCCGTACCACGCGCGGCCCTCGGTCCCGGAGTTGTCGGTATCGGTCATGAGCGCGACCCCGTCAAGAGTCTCCACGTCCTTTCCGTGGTAGCGGCGGAAGTCCTCCCGCACGTCGCGCTCGTGGCGCCGCCACTCGCCCCCCGGGCCGGAGTCGACCACGACCATGACCGCGCGAGCGGTGAACGGGTTGGGCCACGCCTCGCCGGCCGGGGCGTTGGCCCACACGTAGGTGATCCCGAGGGGGAGGCCGAGGAGGCCGCGGCCCTCGGAGACGACGTACACCCGCGCCGCGAAGTCGTCGCCGCCCTTGCGCCGCTCGTCGGCGATGGGAAGGGGGGATTCGACCCGCCACCGCCAGGAGAGGATCGGGGTCGCGGCGAGATCGATCTCCCGCTCGTGGTATAGGGCGGAGGCGGCGCCCCTACTGCTCGCGGCGAGCACCGGCCCTCCGCCCCCTTCCGGGTCGTCCTCGATCTCGTAGCGGGTGCGACCCTTGAACTCCCGGACCTTCCAGCCGGCGAGGTCGCCGGCCGAGAACCGGCCGACCGCCACCTCTTCCGGCGCTGCCGCCTCCCCCAACCCGGCCGCCCCCCACGCCACAAGGAAAGCGGCGGCCGCGAGCAGGGCCGCCACGCCGCCCCCGGCGGCACTCACGCTTCCGGTCCCGCTCCCGCCGGCGCTCCGCTCCGCGAGCCGGTACCCCACCGCGCGCCCCGCCCACTCAGGGGAAGAGCTGGATGTTCCCGAACGCGGCGTCGCAGTTGACGAGATCGACCCGCTTGAGGGCGATTCGGAGCGCGCCGTCAACTGTCTCGAGGACATGGCGGGACCAGCCGGCATAGAGCTCCTGCTCGTCGAGCCGGGTCTCGACGTAGTGGAAGGCGGTGACCACCTCGAAGGCCCCGTCCCCGGGCTCGCAACGCTCCACGCGCGGGCGCTGCAGCAGGTGGTGGCCGCGGCTCGGGGGCTTCTGCGAGAACGTGCGCGCGCCCTTGAGGCGCTCCACCCGGAGGCGGAGCATGAACACGTCCTCGTAGAGGAGGGAGGTCACGAGCCGCGGA
>JAJDXW010000368.1 GCA_022823045.1 Gammaproteobacteria bacterium | reverse complement strand
TCTATACCGCGCAAGAGACGATCCGGCTGACCCTCTCGCAGGCGATCGTCAAGTACCTGCAAGCCCAGTACAGCGAGCGCGACGGGGTGGAGAGACGGTTCATCCGGGGGGTATGGGGGATCCTCGGGCACGGCAACGTGTCCGGGCTGAGCCAGGCCCTCGTCGAGCACGGCCGGGACCTTCCATTTCACCAGCCCGCGAACGAACAGTCGATGGTGCATGCGGTGTCCGGTTTCACGCGGGCGAACCGAAGACTCGCGACGATGGCCTGCACCTCGTCGATCGGCCCCGGCACGACCAACATGCTGACCGGGGCGACCACCGCGACCATCTGCCGCCTGCCCGTCCTCCTGCTGCCCTCCGACTACTACGCGTCGCGGTACCAGGGCCAGGTCCTCCAGGACATCGAGCACCCCGTTTCCATGGACATGAGCGTGACGGACTGCTTCCGGGTCGTCTCCCGGTTCTTCGATCGGATCACCCGCCCGGAGCAGATCCTGTTCTCGCTGCCGGAGGCGATGCGGGTCCTGACCGACCCCGCGGAGACCGGGGCGGTGACGATCGCGCTCCCGCAGGACATCCAGGGATACGCCTTCGACTATCCGGCGAACTTCTTCGACCGGAAGGTGTGGCGGGTCGAACGCCGGCCGCCCGACGCGCGGCGCATCGAGGAGGCGGTCACGGCTCTCAAGGCGGCGAAGCGCCCCTACCTCATCGCCGGGGGTGGGGTCCACTACTCCGAGGCGTGGGACGAGCTGGCCGGGTTCGCGGAGACCTTCGGCATTCCGGTCGGCGAGACCCATGCGGGGCGGGGTGCGATCCGCAACGACTCGCCGATGCTGGTCGGCGGCACCGGACACCTCGGCACCCAGCCCGCCGCGCACTTCGCGGAGACGGCGGACCTCGTCATTTGCGTCGGCACCCGCCTCGCCGACTTCGTGACGGGATCCAACTCGGCCTTCCAGCACCCCGATGTCCGGTTCGTGAGCATCAACGTGGGCGCCCACGACGCGCACAAGATCGGCGCGATGCCGATCCTCGCCGACGCCCGCGAGGCGCTGCGGGCACTCCTGGAGGAAGGCCGCACGGCCGGGATCCGCCCGGATCCGGCCTACGCCGAGGAGGTCGCGTCCCGAAAGCGGGCGTGGGGCGAACTGCTTCGAACGGAGGTCTTCCGGGAGCGATCGAACGAGCGGATGAGCCAGGGACATCTCGTCGGCATCATCAACGACTCCATGCACGAAGGGGACACCCTGGTCACGGCCGCGGGCACCATCCCGGCCGACCTCACCAAGCTCTTCGACGCGAGCGGCGGCCGGAACCTCCACCTCGAGTTCGGCAACTCGTGCATGGGCTACGACATCCCCGCCGCCATCGGGGTGCGCATGGCGCAGGAGGGCGGCGAGGTGCTGATCCTGATGGGGGACGGCAACTACCAGATGCACCCCATGGAGCTCGTGACCGCCATGCAGGAGCGGACGAAGGTGACCGTGGTGCTCAACGTCAACCACGGATTCCAGTCCATCCACGGGCACCAGAAGGCGCTCGTCGGCCACAGCCTCGGCAACGAGTTCCGGGTCCGCGACCCGAAGAGCGGGCGCCTGGACGACGGACCGTTCCTCGAGGTCGACTACGTCAAGAATGCGGAGAGCATCGGGCTTCGCGCCTGGCGCGCCGACACGGAGGAGGAGGTTCGGGAGGCGCTCGCCGCGGCCCGGCGCGAGACGCGCTCGTGCATGATCGTGGTGGAGACCGAGCCATACCGCTTCACCCCCGATGCGGGGGTGTGGTGGGAGGTGGTCGGCGCCGAGGTGACCGGCGATCCGAAGACCCGCGAGCTGGTCGAGGCGCGGGAGGCGGGCCGCGCGAAGCAGCGCTTCTACAACTGAGCGGCCACCAAGCCGGGGGGAACGGGCCCGGTCCGAGGAGAGGTTCCCGCCCGAGAGAGGTTCGCGCGCGACCGCCCCTATACTGCGCCACCATCATCCACACGACAATCGCCACATGCACCAGGACATCGTTCCCCAGGCAATCGTCGAGATGCTGCGGGCTTCCGGACTCGACTACGAGGTGATGCCCTGCGACCCGGAGCTCGCCGACACCGCGGTCTTCTGCGAGCACTACGGCCAGTCGCTCGACGACTCGGTCAACACGATTGTGGTCAAGGCCAAGACCGGAGGGGAGCGGTTCGCCGCGTGCGCCCTCCTCGCCCCGACCCGCCTCGACGTGAACCGCTGCGTGCGAAAGCGTCTCGCCTCCCGGCGGGTCTCCTTCGCCTCCGCCGAAGAGACCGCGCGAGTGACCGGCATGACGATCGGCGGGGTCACCCCCCTCGGGCTGCCGGCGGACCTCGCCCTCTGGGTGGACGCTCGCGTCATGGAGCGAAGCGAAATCATCCTCGGCGGCGGCACCCGCCACTCGAAGATCCGCGTCCCCCCCGCCATCTTCGACCTCGTCCCCGGCGCGGAGATCGTCGACGGCCTCGCCCTCGACCCCCGCGAGTAACCCGCCGCGCACCGGAACGCGGAGTCGTCCGGACCGGCTGAATCGGCCCGGAGCCCCGCTCGTCCAGCTCAACGACTCCGTTGTCAACGAGATAGTTGACAACGGAGTCGTTGACGTCGTATGGTTCAACAAATCCGTTGACCGGGAAGCCACCAACGATGAAACCGTCCACCGGCCGCTGGGTGAGCGGCGACGACTTCTTCGATCGCGAAACCGAGCTCCAGTTGCTGGAGTCGCGGGTCCGCGACGGCAATCACGTGCTGCTGACCGGACAACGGCGTATGGGCAAGACGAGCATCGCCAGAGAGCTCGGCCGGCGGTTGGAGACGCAGGGATGGGTCTTCCTCTTCACTGATGTCGAAGGGGCAGCCAGCGAGAGGGACGTGATCGCCGGCCTCGCAAGAGCGCTCCAGCCAGCACGCCCGATCTTGTCGCGCTTCGCCGGCAAGATGAAGCACTGGTTTGGCGAGCAGTCCGAAAAGGTTGACGAGATGAGCGCTCTCACGTTTCGCCTGAAGACCCGGGCCGGGGTCGGAGGGGGAAACTGGCGGTACCGGGGAGGACAATTCTTCGATGCCTGCACCGCTCACGACCAGCCCGTGCTCATCGTCATCGACGAGCTGCCGATATTTCTGGCGAAATTGCTCCGCGATGAAGATGGCCCCCGACGGGTGGACGATTTCCTGAGCTGGCTTCGCGGGATGCTTCAGGGCCCCCGAGGCAGCTCTCCCGTCCTCATCGCATCCGGTAGCATCGGGCTTGCACCTCTGGTGCGGCGGCTCGGCATACCCGACCGGATAAACCATCTGTATCCGTTTCGTCTTGGACCATGGACACGAGAGATCAGTGTTGAATGCTTCGAGCGTCTCGCCAAGGACAACGGATTGCAGAGCGCCAATGGTGTGGCTGACGCCGTGTATGAAGCACTCGGCACCGGCATTCCGCACTACGTCCAATCCTTCTTTGCACATCTTCAAGAACTCGCCGCGGAGAGAAATCAAAGTCTTGTAACGATGCAGGATGTAGACGAGGTCTATCGCACCGTGCTGCTGGGGTCCTCCGAGGACAACGATCTCTTCCACTACCAGACACGTCTCAAAGAAGGCCTGAACGACGAGAACAGCTACACGATAGCCCTGGAGATACTTGCCGAAACAGCAACCCAGGGGACATTCACACCGGAAGCTCGGCGGTGCTTGGCTCGGCTGTACTCCCCGGACGAACGCAACGTACCCGGTCGCATTGCGGACGTGCTCGACGTCCTGATACATGACGGTTACCTTCAGGACGGCGAAAATGGTTACCATTTTCCGTTCCGACTGCTGAGAGACTGGTGGTCGAATCGTTTCCGGGATCAACACACTTCCCTCGCACAACGTTCTGCGGACGAAGACGGAGGTCTCCAATGAACGAATCGCTTGAATTGCCGAGGCAGATTCGGAAGTTCAATCCCGGGGCGTTCCAGCCCGATGAAGAGGTGATGCGCCAATTCGTTGCGAGGAAGCCCAAGCTCGGCATCGTCATGGATATACTTCGCGGGAACGTCGATTCACCGTCATGCCAGCATGTGCTGGTCGTCGCTCCTCGAGGGCGGGGGAAAACCATGTTGCTGGCTCGTGTCGCAGCGGAAATTCGCTCCGACCGCGAATTTTCGGAGCGATTATTGCCGATTCGGTTCATGGAGGAAAGCCAGGAGATATTCAATCTGACTGATTTTTGGCTCGAATCGCTGTTCTACCTCGCGAAAGAAAGCAGAAAGTACGATCCTGAATTGGCCTTGGAACTGCAAGATACACACGACGACTTGGCCACCCAGTGGCGAGGGGAAGACCTCGAAGAGCGTGCTCGTGCCACCGTTCTGGAAGCGGCGGATCGTATGGGAAGAAGACTCGTCCTCATGGTCGAGAACCTGCAGGCGCTGTGCGAACACGTGGGCGACGATTTCGGTTGGAAGCTCCGAGGGGCATTGCAGTCGGAGCCCCAGATCATCCTGCTCGCCACGGCGACCAGTCGATTCAAAGGGTTGGACGATGCGAGAGAACCCTTCTTCGAGCTGTTTCGAATCGTGCGCCTGGACCCGTTGAATACCGAGGAGTGCCGGTGCCTGTGGCAAATGGTGAGCGGCGACACCGTGAGCGAACGCGAGGTGAGGCCAATCCAAATCCTGACCGGCGGCAACCCGCGTCTCCTGGTCATCATCGGCGAATTCGCGCGGCACCGATCGTTACGCCAGTTGATGGAGGAGCTGGTGAAGCTGGTCGACGACCACACGGAGTATTTCCGTGGACATCTGGAAGTCTTCGCAAAGACCGAGCGCCGCGTCTATCTCTCGGTGATCGACCTCTGGCAGCCATCGACCACCGGAGAGATCGCGGCGCGGGCGCGCATGGATGTTCGCGCCGTGTCTGCCCTGCTCGGGCGGCTCGTCGAGCGGGGTGCGATTCTCGTGGAAGGAAGCGGCAGAAAACGGATGTATGCGGCCGCGGAACGCCTCTACAGCATCTACTACAAGCTGCGTCGCGAACGCGACGAGGCAGCCGTCGTCCGCAACCTGATCCACTTCATGGCGGTGTTCTACACGGAGACCGAGCTGGACGAGTGGTCCCGCTCCCTCACTCTGGAAGCCATGCAATGGCCGGCCATCCGTGAAGGAATCAAGCTGGCGAGCGCCGAATCGCCGCGTATCAGCCGTATCTTCTTCGGCGAGGCGTGGCAGGACACCGAGCGCGCATCGGGTCAACCCGTGGCAACGGATCATGAACAGACCAAGCAGCTCGTCGGCGAGATCAGGGCCGCGGCCGGCGAAGGTGATTTCAAGAAAATCATCGAGATCGCGGATCGGATTATCGCTTCCCGGTCCGCCGGTTCGCCTCGAGCACAAGAGCCGCTCGTCGCCCTGACACTCAATGCGAAGGGCGCCGCACACGCCAACTTGGGCAACTTCAGAGCGGGAATTGCGGCTTGGGAGGAAACGATCGCCCAATTTGGAGACCGCGATACACTGGAGTTCCAGTTGCCGGTCGCCCGAGCGTTGGTCAACAGGGGAATCGTACGGGAGCAACTCGGCGACCCGGATGCGGCGATTGCGGACTACGACGAGGTCATCGAGCGCCAAGGGTCCAGCGAGATGCCGGAGTTCCAGTTGCCGATCGCCAAGGCGTTGTCCTCCAAGGGACTGATCCGTGAGCGGAGCGGCGAGTTCGAGGCTGCGATCGCAATCTATGAGGAAGTTGACACTCGTTTCCGAACCAGCGATCAACCCGAGGTCCAGGCACTGGTCACCGACGCTTTGTCCTCCAAAACAGATATTTTGGCGGTGATGAGCAAGCACGAGGCGACGATTTCAACCTGCGACGACCTCATCAAGCGATTTGGATGCAGCGATTTTCCGGCCTTCCAGGCTCCGATCGCCCGCGCGTTGGTCAAAAAGGCACAAGCTCAGGGGCAACTCGGCGAGAACGAGGCGGCAATGGCAACCTGCGACGAAGTGCTGGAGCGCTTCGGGTCCAGCGATACAACGGAATTCGATCTGCCGATTGCCCTAGCGCTGCTCTGCAAGGGAGCTTCGTGGGCAGGGCTCGGCGATATCCAAGCAGCGATTTCGGCCTGGGACGAAGTGGTGGCGCGCTTCGGAGAAAGCGACACACCCGAGGTTCAGCCGCAGGTTGCCATCGCGTTGGGCAGCAAGGCGCTCATGCACGGACAGCTCGGCGATACCGAGGACATGATCGCAGCCCGCGACGAAGGTCGCGCGCGCTTCGAAGCCATCGAGTGGCCGGAGAGCCCACTCCCGTTGCCGATCGTGATGTTGCTGGCGGTCGGGTTGGGCGAGTTGCAGGCCGAGACCGGGGACGCGGAGGAAACGCTACGGACCTGTGACGAGATCGAACGAGACCTCGGCGCCATGACCGGTAGCGAGAGAGTCACGCTCCAATGGCGGGCCAAGCGGATCAGGACGAAGGCGTTGCTTGCCCTGCGTCAGCCAGCAGCCGCCATGGACGCGTTCCGCTCCGCGTACGCCGCCTTCAACCCGGCAGACGAAGCCATGATGCGGGAGATGCTGGCGGGGGTGCCGGACTGGGTCACGGCCGGCGCATCGGAACGCGACCTGATCGAGATACTGTCGAGCGACAGGGAGAAAGCCGGCGCGCTGCAGCCGCTCGTCGTCGCCCAGCGCCAGCGCACCGGCGAGGCGGTGCGGGCGCCGGGCGAGGTGCTGGAGGTCGCCGCCGACATCCGCGAGCAAATCGAAGCGAAGGTGGGGGCCGCCGACACCACCACTCTTGTTACCCCATCGGAGCCCCTGGCGAACCAGCCGTAGTGGAGCGACAAGTCGATGCCGATTTCAGTGTCGCGCCTGGAGTCAATCAGGGACCCAGCCGTTCTGCGATCTTGGTGAACTGGGCGAGCGCCGCTTCCAGGTCGTTGGAGATCTCGGCGGCGATGACGCCGGGGGGCGGCAGCGAGTCGGTGTCGGTGAGGCTGTCGTCCTTGAGCCAGAAGAGGTCGAGGCTGAGCTTGTCGCGCTTCTGCAGGTCTTCGTAGTCGTAGGCTCGCCAACGACCGTCCGGGCTTTCCTCGGTCCAAGTCGCCTCTCGGGCGTGCACGCGGCCCGGCCGGTAGCATTCGACGAACTCGTCGAAGTCTTGGCGACGGATCGGCTTCTGCTTCAGCGTAAAGTGCATGTTGGTGCGGAGATCGTAGACCCACAGCCGATCGGTCCAGGGCTCGGCCCGCCCTTCCTTCTTGTCGAAGAAGACCACGTTGGCCTTGACGCCGGGTGAGTACCAGATGCCGGTCGGCAGCCGCAACAGGGTGTGGACGCGACATTTCTCCAGCAGGTTCCGGCGCACCTTCTCGCCCGCCCCGCCCTCGAACAACACGTTGTCCGGTACCACCACCGCCGCCCGCCCGTCGATCTTCAGCAGGGTATGGATGTGCTGCACGAAGTTGAGCTGCTTGTTGCTGGTCGAGGTCCAGAAGTCCTCACGGACGACGACTTGATCCTCCCGTTCGGTATCACCTTCCTCGTTCACGAACAGGAGACTCTGCTTCTTGCCGAAGGGCGGATTGGCGAGGACCATCGAGTACTCGCCGCCCCACGGCGCGGACAAGCTGTCATGCCCGGTGTGCACGACCACCCGGTCCCCACCGATGCCGTGAAGATAGGCGTTCATCGCGCACATGCGCCCGACCTTGGGCGACAGCTCCATGCCCTCGACCAGATCGGTCTGCAACGCGCGCAGCTCGTCCCGGTCGAGGCCCGACCCATGATGCTCGAGCACGTACTGGTAGGCGTTGCAGAGGAACCCGCCGGTGCCCGCCGCGGGATCGCAGATCCGATCGCCCGGCAGCGGTTGCATCACCTCGCACATGGCCTGAATGACCGGGCGCGGGGTGAAGTACTGGCCCGCGCCGCGCGAGGACTCCTGGGCCGAACGGGCGAGCAGCTCCTCGTAGATCGTGCCCTTCACGTCCACCGGCAGGGACAGCCAGTCCACGCGGTCGAGCAGGTTGACGATGATCTGCTTTAGGAGCGCCGGGTTGTGGATCTCGCAACGAGCGCCCCGGAAGATGACGCCGAGCATCCCGCGTTCCGCACCCAGCTTCTCGAGACTCGCGCGATACCGGTCTTCGAGCGCCGCGCCGTCCCGATGCAGCAGGGCCTTCCAGCCCAGCTCCGACGGAACGATCGGCTCGCGCCCCCAAGGCGGCTCGGTGAGCTGATCCGCCATCTTGAGAAACAGCAGCAGAGTCAGTTGCTCGACGTACTCGAAGCAGGAAAGCCCGGCGTCCTGCAGGACGCCCGCATAGCTCCAGGCCCGCTTGCCGATCTGCGACGCGTCCATGCTCAGGAGTCCGTCATACCGTGATGGCGAGCGGGTGCCCCATGAGCTGACGGTCCATGGTGAGCAGCTTCAACCCTTCTTCCTGAGCCTGCACGAGAAGAATCTCGTCGAACGGGTCCTTGTGGGCAATCGGGATTTTGAGCCTGCGCGCGGCGTGCTGCATGGTCATTGGCAGGATGGTCATTTTCTGCCCTTCAACCATGGTCACCACATCATTCGGATCGAAGGGGCTCTTGCGGTCGCCGGACGGATGACGGGTGCGATACTTCAACCGCATCTCCCGGATCGATACCGCACTCACGTAAAGCTGCGCCTCCTGTTCGGCGAAGAAGCGGCGTTCGCCGTCCGAGAACTTTCCGCGCGTCTCCATGAGATCGTACACATAGGATGTGTCCAGAAGAATGCGCACGTGCGGCTACCCTATTCGTCGTCGAGACCCAGCACTTGGCGGCTGAATGCAGGATCGTCGAATTCCCTGGGCCATCTCTCCCCGTCTCCCTTGATCCCGAGACGTCGGCGATCAGCTTCCAGCTTGTCAAAATCGATGCCTCCGCGCCTCTCGCGGCAACGCACCAGCTCGACAGCCGGCTCGCCGTCCCTGGTGATGACCACGCGTTCACCTCGCTCCGCGTCGGAGACGATCTCCTCAAAGCGGACTCTCGCTTCGTTCAGGGCGTATTCAGGCATGACCAAGACTCCCGATGGCTCCGCCGGAGTCCGGAACTATGCGCCCACCGGCAGGCGTCTGCAAGCAGGTGGCACAGCCCCGTAGCTCGGATTTCGTGGCGGTCACGAGACCACCACCTACAAGGCACGTTTCACCTGTGGCGACGGCGCGATGCGGGCCTCTTGTGTCTGGCGGACTGCGCTTCCCGCGAGCGTTCCTCACGCTCAGCGGCGATGCGCTTCAGGAGATCGGCGGCCGGCTCGTCGTTCGGGTCCTGCGGCACCAGCTTTCCGGTGAAGGCATGCTTGAGGATTGATTGGCGCAAACCCTGAACACTCTCCAACTTGGCGGCGAGGTCGGCTTCAAGGCGATCAATAACAGAGAGTCGCTCCTCGACTGCCTCGACGATAGCTTTCTGTTCGATCAACGGAGGAAGGGTCAGCGATAGCCTCCTTATCTTGCTTATACTGAGCGTATAGAGACCACTTGTAGAACTTGCTACGTTTTGGATTGCGTTCTGTCCTGTGGGCGAGTTCAGAAAGGTGTCCATGTACTTCGGAATCAGACCATCAATTGGCCGAACCCGAATAATGTGGTTTTGGTGAACACAGTCCGCGACTTCTCCTGTCCACAATGCGCACCTGCCGATCTCGGTTCGACTGCCATTGCCCTCCACAATTAGAATATCGCCCGGTTCAAGCCGAAGTTTCTTCAATTCGTCCGGCGTCAGTTCGAAGCGATGCAGGTTCGAGAGTTCGAGTGTTCCTCGATGAACGTTCGCGACCCGCAGATACGGATAATGATTCTTCCTTGGCCTACGCGCAGGCGACTTCTGGAGACCTCCTTGTATGCCGCCGATCTGGTCAAATCCTGCCCAGCACCACCCATCCGGTAACGCCGGCAGGCCGGTAGTTTCGGGGGCGACGGGTTCCTTGTACTTCGCCTTCCAGTTCCGCGGCGGGGCTCCGCCCTTCCCCTCGAAGCTGCGGAGCTGACCTTCTTCCCATCGGCGGCGACGCTCGACGAGGATGCGCTCCAACAGCTCACTCGCGGGCTCGGTCTGTGGGTGCTGCGCACGCCAGTCGGCCGTCAGCGTGCCCTCCACCGACGCCTTCAACACCGAGGTGCGATAGAGCTTCAGCTTGTCCTGCGCCTGCTCAAGCGAAGCGACACCAGCGTCGAGGTCAGAGAACAGCTCGTCCAGCGCGTCAGCAATACGAATCTGTTCCGGTCTTGGCGGAAGGGAAAGATCGAAGTTGCTAATCTGGCCGAAGTCTACACGAGGACGATCACCGGTATTGATATGGCTTGCGAAATGGACAAAGTCGCTGGCATTGAGTCGATACTTCAGGAATCTCCCGGAAACGGCAGTGGTCTCCGGCATCACGATGAATTCACCGGAACATAAACCACCGAAGCCAGGTTGATAGACCTTGTTCAAGTATGATCGGAGACGACCATATAGTACGTCCCCGGAACGAAATGTATTCGCGCTGCTCTTCATCAAACCCGATGGAATGGTTCCAAGCAGCCTCATGGTGTGAGCCTCAATATGTTTCAATCCGACAAATCTGGCGTTCGGCGTGGCACAAGGATCAACCTTTCCCGTTCTCGGCTCGACAATCCCGCCAAGGGTCGTTTTCGTCCAACCCGTCGGCAGGGTCAGATCGTCCGCACTACTCACGACACCGACTGCAGGCATTCCTTGACGGCATCGCGCCTTGACTCGTTGAAACGTGCCTTGGCTTCCTGTACTTGCCAGCCTTGCACGGCAGGCTCTCCCTGACCACTTTGGCCATATAACTTACCTCGCTGGATCGGAAATGAAAACAGCCAGAGAAAATCGTCCGGCCGGAGTGGGCCGCTCGTGTACTGGCCAGTGCGGCGACCGGGTTCGAGACCTGCCCATGCCCGCAGACTCCTGTCACGCAGCCAGCCGCTCGTTGAGCTCCGCCATCAGGGACCGGAGCCGGTTACCGAACAGGGCATGGGCACGGCCGAGGCTCCCCTGCTGGCCGAACCAGCCGGTCTCGAAGTCCTCCGGCTCGATGGCGAGGCTGGTCGAGATGTGCTCGGCCATGCGATCGAGCCATTCGCGCTGCTCCGCCGTGAACTCGCTGTCGGCATCACGTTCGCTCAACCACACTCGGTACCGCTCGCGCAGCTCGTCGCGATAAGGCACGAGGGTGAAGTGCGGGAGCAGCGCCCCCCGCACGAGGTTCACAAGATCGGCAAGCGGCTCCCCTCCGCCGCCCGACCGATCGGGTTCGGCCTTGACCCTGTCCGGCTCCGCCGCCTGGAAGGCACGCCAGAGCTGGGCCGGGGTGGTACCGAGCGGGGGACGAGCGAGTTCGTCCCGCAACTGGCGGAGGTCCCCGAGCGAGAGCTTGAGCGGTCGCACGCCGGCGTAGATCACCTGGAGCGCGGTCAATTCGTCCCGATGCCGTTCGATCCAGGAGCGGAAGTCCCGCACCCTTGCCCGCGCCTTGTCGACCGCCGCCGCATCGAAGCCGGAATGAAGCACGTCGTCGATGGTGTGCCGGTCGATGGTCTGCTCGTTCTGCTGCCGCATTTCGAGGATGCGGCGGCGGAACGCCGCCTTGAGGAAGGGCGTCACGGCTCCCCGGGCGAGCTGCATGGCAGCCAGGCCGATCTCCCCCTCGGTGGGTAGCTCGCTCTCGGCCTGCCCCTTCGCGGCCGCCACTTGAACATCCCGGTCGCACGCGTTGAGCAAATCACGGGCAAGGGCCGACAGTGGCTTGCCGCCGGCGAGGACCCTCAACTCCTCGAGCTGGTCCGGAGCGAAATCCCTCTGCAGGCGGGCGAGCCGGCCCGCCAGCGTGGTCAGGGCCTCGGGGTCGAGACCCCCTTGGGCGACGTAGTTGAGCACCTGCTCGAGGGTCTTCGCCGGCTGGCGGTTGAGGGTCCGGGAATCGGTCTTGTCCTGCTCGCACACGCCCACCGCGTCCACAACGATGAAACGGTCCTTGACCTTCGCGCTCGGACTGACGGCGCGCAACTTGTCGGGCGATATCACCCGCACGCCGCGCCCCTTCATCTGCTCGAAGAAGCCGGCGGAGCGGACATTGCGCATGAAGAACACGCACTCGATCGGTTTCACGTCGGTGCCGGTGGAGATCATGTCCACGGTGACGGCAATCCGCGGGAAGAAACTCAGCCGGAAGCTGGCCAGGATCTCTTCAGGGGAGAGGCTCGCGGTCCTCACCCACTCGGTGACCTCGGTATCGACGCCATCGTCATCGGTTACCGTTCTCGTTCGCTTGATGAAGCCGGTGCGGTAGGTGATCTTCTGGCAGAAATCGTTGCCTTGAGCGAAGACTTCACGGGCGATGCGCACGATGTCGTCCGCGTGGGAGTCATCCTTGGCGAAGATCAGAGTCTTGGGGGGTTCGTTACGGCCCGGGAAGGCGTCGGGCAGCACCTTGTCCTTGAACTCCCGCAGCACCGTGCGGATCTGGCTCTCGGAGACGACATCCCGGTCGAGCTGGTTGGCGGTGTAGGTAAGGTCGTCTTCAAGGCGTTCCAGCCGCTCCCGCCGGGTCAGCCTGTCGCGCCTGTCCACGTACACGCCGCTCTCGCTTGCTTCGATCCTGGCGCCTTCCTCGGTGACGCGGGTGCGGATACGGTACACGTCGAAGTCCACGTTCACCCCGTCGATCACCGCCTCGTCGTGGCCATACTCCATGACGAGGTTCTGGTTGAAGAAACCGATGGTCCGGCCGGCCGGAGTGGCGGTGAGCCCGATCAGGAAGGAATCGAAGTAGAGCAGTACCCGGCTCCAGAGGTCGTAGATGGAGCGATGGCACTCATCGACGACGATGAAGTCAAAGAACTCCGGAGGAATCGCGGAGTTGTACGCCACCTCGGGCGGATCGCCTCGCCACGGACGGGCCGTGTCGAAGGCGGAACCTTCCTCGTTGTCGGCGTCGTACTCCGGCTCACCCTTCAGCATCGAATAGAGCCGCTGGATGGTGGTGATGACCACCTTGGCGGCGGGGTTGACCGAGTTCGTGTCGAGACGCTGGACGGTGTAGAGCTCGGGAAACTTGCGCGGGTCGTCCGGCGGCGCGAAGTTTGCGAACTCGTCATACGCCTGCCGGCCAAGATTGGTACGGTCGACCAGAAACAGGACGCGGCCGGCTCTCGCGTGCTTCAGCAGACGATAGATAACGTTGACGGCGGTGAAGGTCTTGCCGGAGCCGGTAGCCATCTGGATGAGGGCGCGCGGACTGGCATCGGCGAACGACCGTTCGAGGTTGCGGACGGCGCGGACCTGGACCGCCCACAAGAGGGACTCGTCCAGGGGCGGCAGCTCTCGCAGTCGGGCGCGCAGTGAGAGAGGCTGCGCCATCGACTCCGCCAGCGTCTCGGGCCTTGGGAAGTTGAATATCTGACGGCTGCGCGATACCGGATCCAACCCGTTCGTGAAACGAGTCACCGCACCATTGGACTCGAACAGGAAGGGCAGAGGGTTAGCGTGGACCAAGAGACCGCTCGGCACCCCATACGAGTACTTGGCCGACTGCGCCTCGACCCCGGTGAGCGTGCCCGTGGCCTTGGCCTCTATGGCACCGACGGCGATACGGTCGATGTAGAGCAGGTAGTCGGCGAAGCCGAACCCCGGCTTCATGGGAAACTCGGTCACCGCGATGCCGAGGCCGGCGCTGAGGTCCAATTCGTCGCGCCTCTGGACCAGCCAGCCTGCCGCCTCGAGGTTCGCGTCAATGGCGCGCCGCGCACGTTGTTCTGGTGTATCCGTCACGTCACCCCCGCCGCGGGGTTCCGGCTCTGCCGATTTCCGCCCTGGTTGTCCGGCTATGTGTCTTCGCGGGCTACCCTCGGGATTACCGGCGCTTCGCTCAGTGCTCGGCGAGGAAGGCGCCGAGGGTGTCGTTGAAGAGGTCGGTCTGCTCGACGTTGCTGAAGTGGAGGGCGTCCTTGATGACGACGAGCCGCGAGCCCTCGATCCGGTCCCGGATGACCTCGTGGGCGGCGACCGGGGTGCCGGGGTCGTCCTCGCCGACGACGAGGAGGGTCGGGAGCCGGATCTCGGCGATCCGGTCGGTGAGGTCGAGCGCACGGATCGCGGCGCAGCACCCGCAGTAGCCCGCCACCGGCGTGGTCCGGATCATCTCCCGGACCCGCTCCACCCGGTCCGGCTCCTCGATCTGGAACGTGGGCGAGAACCAGCGGTCGATGGTCGACTCGACGAGCGCCTCCATCCCGTGCGAGCGCGCCGCCTCCATCCGTTCGCTCCAGAGCGCCTGCCCCTCCCCCGGGACCCGGCTCGACGTGTCGCAGAGCGAGAGGCTGAGGAAGCGCGACGGGTCCCTGAGGGCCGCGGTCTGTCCAATCATCCCGCCCATCGAGAGCCCGACGAGGTGGGCCCGGTCGATCGCGAGCGCGTCGAGGAGGGCGAAGAGGTCGTCGGCGAGCTGGTCGAGGGTGTAGTCGCCTTCCGGCGCGTCGGTCTCGCCATGCCCCCGGGTGTCGTAGCGGAGCACCCGGTACTCGCCGAGGATCGGCATCTGGTCCTCCCACATGCCGACGTTCGCGGCGAGGGAGTGGCTCATGACGACGACGGGCGCCGACTCCGGGCCCTCGAGCTCGTAGCGGATCCCGATTCCGTTCGCGGTGACTTTCATGGGTGCGGCTCCGTATGGGGCGGGTTCCGGCCGGCACGCCGCCGGCCGGTTCCCCGGCAAGGTCAGTACGCGAGGGTCTCCCGGATGGCATCGGCGATCCGCTGCTGGCTCGGGATCACCTGGCGCTCCAGGGCCTCGTTGTAGGGCATCGGGGTGTCGAGGGCGGCGACCCGGGCGACCGGGGCGTCGAGCCAGTCGAATGCCTTTTCCGCGACGAGGGCCGCGACCTCCGCCCCGAATCCGCCCGTGAGGCACGCCTCGTGGGCGACGACGAGCCGGCGGGTCTTGCGCACCGATGCGAGCAGGGTGTCCTCGTCGAGGGGCTTCAGGGTGCGCGGATCGATGACCTCCACGCTGTGCCCCTGGCGGGCGAGGCTCTCCGCCGCCGCGAGCGCGCGCGGGACCATCGCCATCGTGGCCACCAGGGTAACGTCCGTCCCTTCGCGCTTGACCGCGGCCTTGCCGATCGGGATCGCGTAGGGTTCCTCGGGCACCGGCGCGGCCGGCTCGAGGTACTGGAGCTTCGCCTCGAGGAAGATGACGGGATTCGGGTCGCGGATGGCCGCGGTGAGGAGCCCCTTCGCCTCGTAGGGGCCCGAGGGCGCCACCACCACCAGGCCCGGCACGTGGGTGAACCACGCCTCCAGGCTCTGGCTGTGCTGCGCCGCCATGCGGATGCCGCCCCCCTGGGGACCCCGGATCACCACCGGCACGGTGTTCTTGCCGCCCAGCATGAACCGGAACTTCGCGGCCTGGTTGACCAGCATGTCCATGGTGAGGGCGACGAAGTCGAAGATCTGGATCTCGACCACCGGGCGAAGGCCCGCGATCGCGGCCCCGATCCCGCAGCCGACGAAACCGGCCTCCGAGATCGGTGTGTCCCGCACCCGTTCCGCACCGAACTTCTCCATGAGCCCTTTCGTCGCCCCGAAGATCCCGCCCGTCGCGCCGACGTCCTCGCCCATGACGACGACCTGGGAGTCGCTCTCCATCTCCTGGTGGAGCGCTTCGTTGAGCGCATCCACGAAGCCGAGGGTCCGGCCGCTGCCGTTCGCCGGGGCCGGCTCCTCGAACGCTTCGTGCGGCGCGTAGACCGCGGTTCCGAGCACGTCCGCCGCGGGCTGATCCGCCGCGCGACCGAACTCCACCGCCTCGTCGAGCTCCGCGACGACCTCCGACCCGATCGATTCGATGCCCGCCTCGTCGACGATCTCGACGTCCGCGAGCTCGCGCTCCACCCGTTGGACGGGATCGCGCTCCATCCAGGCCGCGTACTCGTCCTCGCTCCTCGGATCGCGGATGTTGGCCCGCATCGAGTGTCCACCCCAGCGATAGGTCATCGCCTCGATGAGGGTGGGGCCTTCGCCGGCGCGGGCGCGTTCGACCGCCTCGCGCACCGTCTCGTAGACCTCCACGACGTCATTGCCGTCGATGGTGCGGCCGGGGATCCCGTACGCCACCGCGCGCTCCGCCACCTGGTCCACCGAGGTCGTGTCCCGGAAGGACGTCGAGAGCGCGTACTGGTTGTTCTCGCAGATGAAGACGAGGGGCAGCTTCCACACCGAAGCGAGGTTGAGCGATTCGTGGAAGACGCCCTGGTTCGCGGCGCCGTCGCCGAAGAACGCGACCGCGACGCGGCCGGTGCCGTCGAGTCGGGCGGCGAGACCCGCCCCGGTCGAGAGGGGCATCGCGGCCCCGACGATGCCGTTCGCCCCGAGGATGTTGAGACCGAGGTCCGCGATGTGCATCGAGCCCCCGAGCCCCTGGCAGTAGCCGGACTCGCGGCCCATGAGCTCGGCCATCATGAGGTCGAGGCGCGCGCCCTTGGCGATGCAGTGGCCGTGCCCGCGGTGGTGGCTCGCCATGAAGTCCTCGGGCCCGAGGCTCGCGCAGACCCCGGCCGCGACCGCCTCCTGCCCCACGTAGCTGTGCGCGGTGCCCTTGATCTCGCCGCCGGTGAAGAGCTCCGCGACCTTCTCGTCGAAGGCGCGGATGCGGCGCATCGTCCGGTAGAGATCGACGTGAAGGTCGGGCGGCAGGCGCAGGTTGGACTTCGGCGTCGAGCCGGTCTCGGATGGCTGAACGATCTGGGTCATGGGCGGTCTCCTCCGGGGGACACTCTCATTCTTGCCGGACGCCGCCGGCCGGACCGAATCCGCCAGCGGCGCGGGATTCGCGCCATCGGGGAAACACGAAACCACGCGCGTTCACGCATCGTCGTCCATGCCGGTGATCGAGCCGGTCTGCGACCGCACATCGCGCTGCGGCCAGCGTCCGGTTCGTACCTGGCTCAGGAACCACTCCAGCGCCTGGTTGAAGAGCTGCGGCTCCTCGATGTTGATGGTGTGCCCCGAATTGGGCAGGGTGATGAGTGCGGCGGACGGGATCGTCCGCTTCATGAACACGTTGGGGGTGAGGCAGGGGTCGTCCTCGTCGCCGGTCAGGACGAGGGTCGGAACCCGAATCTCGCGCATCCCGTCCTCGAGGTCGTAGATGGACGGGCGCCGTCCCTGGATGCCGCGCATCGTGTTCGCGGCGCCGCGCAGCGAGTGCTCCGCGAGCTGGTCGCGGAACTCCGCCCACCCGCGCGGATCCTTGTTCTGGAACTGGACCCGGGTCGGACCCTCCGCGTAGCGATCCGCGAAGGCGGCGACGCTCGCCGACTCGATGAACCGCGCGATGTTCTCGGTCTCGGTGCGGAACTGCTCGCGCCGGTCGCGCTCCGCCCCGTAGCCGCAGCCCGCGACCACCAGCGAAAGGGCGCGGTCCTGGTGATGGATGCCGAAGTGCAAGGCCGCGAACCCCCCCATGGAGAGCCCCACGACGTGGGCACGCTCGATTCCCAGGTGATCGAGGATCGCGAGCGCGTCGAGGCGGGCGCGGTCCTGGGAGTAGCTCTCGGGGTCCTCGGGCACGCCCGAGGGCGGATACCCGCGCGCGTTGTAAGCGATGCAGCGGTACGAATGGCCGAAGTGCCGCATCTGCGGCTCCCATGCCCGGTAGTCGCCGGCAAACTCGTGGATGAAGAGGATCGGCTCGCCGGTCCCCGTCTCCTCGTAGTAGAGCGCGACTCCGTCGTCGGTCCTCGCGTGCGGCATGGTTCTCCTCCTCTTCGCTCCGAAGGCCTCTCCACCGGACGGTCCCACCCCTAGGGTCCGTCCCCTTTCGTCCCCAAGTCTAACCGCTCGTCGCCCGATCGCCCGCCGCCGGTCCGCGCTCCCTCCAGCCGCGCGCCGACGGGGGCTGCGCTACGCCGGCAACTCCCGGTGGCCCTTGGTGCGGCGCGCGCCACCGCTTAACCTATCCGCACAGTTCACGCGGAGAAGGAGAAGACGAGATGGCGGGGCCTCTTGACGGAGTACGGGTGCTCGAGCTGACGCGGGTCGGGCCGGGCGCGTTCTGCACCATGATGCTGGCCGACATGGGCGCGGACGTGCTCAAGATCGAGCCGCCGCCGACGGGGGCCCTCCGCGGCTCGGGGGCCTCGCCAGGGCCGGACGAGGCCCGCACCCTCGCAACGAGCTTCACCAACCGCAACAAGCGAAGCCTCACCCTCAACCTCAAGTCGCCCGAAGGACAGGAGATCCTGCACGGGCTCGTGCGCGAGCACGACGTGCTGGTGGAGGGATTCCGGCCGGGAGTGATGGAGCGCCTCGGCGGCGGCTACGAGCGGCTTTCGGAGCTCAACCCCCGCCTCGTCTACTGTGCGCTCAGCGGCTTCGGGCAGGACGGGCCGTACCGGGACCGCCCCGCCCACGACCTCAACTTCCTCGCCCTCGCCGGGGTCCTCGACCTCATCGGCGAGCCGGACGGCGACCCCGCCATCCCCCTCAACATCATCGCCGACTACGCGGGGGCCTCCATGCACGGCTTCGCCGGGGTCCTCCTCGCCCTCTACGCCCGGGAGCGGACCGGGCGCGGCCAGCTCGTCGACGTCTCCTACCTCGACACCACCATCTCGCTCCTCGCCGCGACCCCCAACGTGCGCGACTACTTCTCCGACGGCGAGGTTCCGGGGCGCGGCAAGGGGGTGTTCGCGGGCCGTCATGCCTTCTACGGGACCTACCGCACCCGCGACGGGAAGAGCATCACCGTCGGCTGCACCGAGCCCTGGCTCTGGAACAACTTCTGCGACGCGGTCGGCCGCCCCCACCTCAAGGACTGCGGGATGAAGATGGGCGACTTCTCGCGGCCCGCGGGCGAGGCGCACGCCGCCGCACGCGAGGAGCTCGAGGCTCTCTTTCTCACCCGCGACCGCGCGGAGTGGTACGAGCTGCTGGTCGGGGCGGACGTCTGCGCGGGGCCGGTCTACACCGTCCCCGAGGTGTTCGACGACCCGCAGGTCCGGCACCGGCAGATGGCCCTCGACCTCGACCACCCGGAGGCGGGGACGGTCACCCAGGCCGGGGTCGCGATCAAGCTCTCCGAGACGCCGGGCGGGGTGCGGAGCTTCGCCCCCCATATCGGCCAGCACACCGCCGAGGTGCTGGATGCCCTCGGCTACCCGGAGGCGGGCATCGCCCGCCTCCGCGAGCAGCGAGTGGTGTAGTGCGGGCGGCGAGCGCGTCTACGCGCCCGATTCCGGGGCGTCGAACACCGCGGAGACGTCGGCGATGAATCCATCGAGCAGCCGCGACTTGGCGTGGCTGCCCCGCGCGTACGCGCCGGCCTCGATATACGCCTCCTCATCCAGCGTGAGCACGGTGATCGTCTCGTCGCGGGGATCGACGATCCAGTACTCGGGGATGCCCGCCTCGGCGTAGTCGGCCCGCTTCTCCACCAGGTCCCGGTCCGGGTCGTCCGGACTGACCACTTCGGCCACCAGGTCCGCGCCCAGCCAGTAGCGGTCCTGGTTGCGGGAGTCCGAGCGCTCGCGCAGCACCAGCAGGTCGGGCTCGCGGAACTTGCCCTCACGGATACGCATCCTCAACCCGGAGACCATCGCAACACCGCGCGGCCGGAGATGGTCGTGGAACAGGTGATAGAGGAAGAGGAGGACGGCCTGATGCGTGAACGTGGGCACGGGCAACTCCTCGATGCGGCCGTCGGTGAACTCGATCCGGCGACGGCCGTGATCGGTAAGCCACAGGTATGCCTCGTCGCTCCAGCATCCCTGGCGCGGGAGGATGTCGCACAGCAGGGCGTCGAGCGCGGCCTGCGAGGTGGCCGCCGTAGCGCTCGTCTCGGCCGATGCCGCCTCGGTCGCCGCAGGTGCGGCCGTCTCCGTCATCTTGCCCGTCCTCTCACGCTTCACCCGTCCGTACACCGCCCGGACTCGATGCCGCTCGCGCCCGGTGCTCCAGAGCCCCTTCCCTCCGGCGCTCACGCCGTGCAGATGGCAGTGTAGCGCACGCCTCTCGGTGCAAACTGTGGCCATCGCAGGCTGCCGGCGTTCGGCGAGAGCCACGTTCGGGGGTGGTTGCCGGCGTCTCCCGGGCAGCCGGAGCCCGATTGGGCGGTTGCCGAAGGGCGCTTTCCGTCCAGCCTGCCGAGTGGCTCAGTCCCACATCTCCCGGAGTACGGGATCGAAGGTACCTCGCATCTTGCCCATCGCCTGGATGAGCCAATCCCGGGCTTCGGGCCAGCGCTCCTCGTCGGTAACCCGGATGCTGTCCGGAAAGTAGAGGGAGATCCTCGACGCTCGCCTTTCGTCGAGTCGGTCCCAGTCCAACTCCTCACCCATCGTCTGGTCTATCTGCCGCTGCTTCTCGCGCAACGCGTCGAATGCTCTCTTGGTCGTTTTCTGATCGCCCGTGTCGATGTACACCTCGACCCGCAGCCTGCGTTTTGGGGCGACAAATGCGGCGCTGTACTTCGCCAGACCGCCCCCTGCGGACGGGAAGGTCATCCAGTACTCGGTCCGAGGCGCGGTGGCGCGGGTCCAGCCCGGATGCGCCTCCTTGAACGCCGGCAGGAACTCGCTCCAGAATCGCAGGCGTACCTGTTGGGTATCCGTCAACCCCGCGCTGCGAGCGGACTGGACGGAACGGCTCCAGTTGTTGGGCTTCACGTCGACCCGCAAACGCGGTGCGGGGGGCGAATCGCCGATGCGCCACGCCTCGAGCACGATGCCGAAGAATCCGAAATCCTCGGCGGAGATGGAGTTGAGCCAGTCGAGGGCGGCTCGATGTTCGTCCCGGAAATCGGGGGCGAGCAGGACGGCGTAGCCAGCCTCCAGCCCGGCGGCGTAGACGATCAGCTTGCCCAAGTGGTCGTGATCGGAGGGGCCGAACAGGTTCTCGACGACCACGACGCGATCGGTGGATCCTTCGCGGAAAACCAGGTCGGCGCTGTACCGGCCGACCGCCGCCTCGGTCTGCTCGTGGACCAAGTCCATGCCCAAGGCCTCCCCGAGGAGATCGGCGTTCCCCGCGAGCCACGGCGTGAAGTCTCCGGCTTCAGTCGCCCAGACCTCCCGAACATCCACCGGCGAAAGCGTCCCGATACCGTCCATCCGTCACTCATCCCTTGCCGCATCGAACACGTCGCCGATGTCCACTTCGAATCTCGGAAGGGTTGGCGAGACTGCCCGCGCGTGACGACCATAGACGCCGTGCTCGACATACCCGGCGTCTTCCAGCTCGAGCACGGTGAGGGTCTCCGTCGCCGGATCGACGATCCAGTACTCCGGGATGCCCGCCTCTGCGTAATCACCGCGTTTGACGATCAGGTCTCTCTCGGGATTGTCCGGGCTGACGACCTCCACGACTACATCCGCACCGGTCCAGAAGCGCTCCCCGCTGCGGGCATCGCGCGCATCGCGGACCAACAACAGGTCCGGCTCGCGGAACTTGCCTTGGCGAATTCGCAGCCGAAGCGGTGCGAACAACACCTCCCCGCCCGCGGGCGCAAGGAATGCATGAAATGTCGAGTACAGAAAGGCAAGTATCCGCTGGTGACCGCGCGATGGCATCGGCAGTATCTCCAGGTATCCGTCCGTGAACTCCACCAGACGCCGGGTACGATCGGTCAGCCAGAGATAGTCGTCATCGCTCCAGCACCCTTGGGGAAGCACCTCCTCCACCAAGCCGTTCACCTGTGCTTGCGAGACGGGCTCGCCCGCCAGAGCCGTTGACATGATCGTCGTCCGTGCGGCGCGCATCTTCGGCAAGGATAGGCGAGGGAGCACCGAACTCCAAGCGCCGCCCGACGGCCCGAATGCCGCCTCACTCCGGGCAGAGACGGTTCCGTACGGGTCGCCCCCTCGACTCCTCGCTGCCGGATAACGGCGACTCCCGGTACGGACACGGGGTCGGAGCGCTCACCCGGCTCGCGACCGCAGCGCCATCGCATCGCTGTCCACCACGCGGTGACCGCCGCACCGGGCGCGAAGTTCCGGAGATACCCGCACGGGGGCGGTGCAACCCTGCCCTCGATCCAATAGTCTCCGATCAGACCAACATCGGGAGGATGCGCCGTGAGGGGCGTCAACGTCGAGTACGGCACGGACCATGCGCTCGAGGAGCTGCTGCGGTCCATCGACCGTCCGGGGGACTTCTGCTCTCACGGGCGACTGTTCGTTCCCATGCCGCGGTTGGAGGTCGATGGCGCCGGCCTGCTTTCCTTTCCGGTTCCGGAAGCGCAGGTTCATGCCTTGATCGACGCGGCGGAGCGCGCTCCTTACGGAAAGGGGCCGGACACGCTGGTGGACACTTCGGTCCGCGACTGCTGGCAGATCGATTCCACGCGGGTTCGACTGTCCGGCAAGGCATGGCCGGACACGCTCGCGAAGATCCTGGATGCGGCGGCGGCGGGCCTCGGCTGCCCGAGCAGCCGGCTGGATGCGCGGCTCTACAAGCTGCTCATCTACGAAACGGGCGGCTTCTTCTCGCCGCACCGCGACACCGAGAAAGCCGACGGGATGATCGCGACCCTGTCCATCTCGTTGCCCACCATTGGCGCCGGCGGCGAGCTGATCGTCCGCCACCAGGACCGCGAGGTCACCGTCGACATGAACGCCAGCGAGCCCTCCGAGCTGGCGTTCGCGGCCTTCTACGCCGACTGCATGCACGAGATCCAGCCCGTCACCGAGGGCCATCGCCTGTCCCTCGTCTTCAACCTGTGTGTTCACGCCGGCGATTCGGATACCCCCCGGGACGCGCCTGATTACAGCGAACAGGTTGACGAGCTCGCGAAGCGGCTCGTCGAGTGGCAACACACCGAGGACGGGGCGGACAAGCTGGTCTGGCTGCTCGAGCACGAGTACAGCGAGGCGGGACTCTACTTCGACGCGTTCAAGAATGCCGACGCCGCCTTGGCGAAGACCCTCGCGCGGGCCGCGGAGCGCGCCGACTGCGAGCTCTACGCCGCCATCGTCCACATCGAGGAGCACGGCGACGCAACCTATGGGGGCGACTATCTCCACGGCTGGGACACGGACGGGATCGACGCCGAGGACATGGAGATCGGAGAGCTCCACGACAGCCGCCACTGGCTCGACGGTTGGACAGGGCAGGACGGCAGTCAGCCGCCGTTCGGGGAGCTCTCGCTGCTGCCCGAAGAGCTGCTGCCCCGCGGCGCGCTCGATGACGCCGAGCCCGACGAGCAATGGTTGCACGAAGCAACGGGAAACGCGGGAGTGTCTCTCGAGCGCGCCTACCGCCTTGCGGCCCTGGTGCTCTGGCCGCGTTCGCAGACCCTGGCCATCGTGGCGGGCGGGGGGATCAACGGGGTCGTCGCCTGGGTGGCAGGCGAACTCGACCGAAATGCCGGCGTTGCGGACGAACGGATCGGGCAGCTCATGTCGGGGCTGATCGACATGTGGCCGTCCGGCGGACAAGATCGGAGCGAGCCGGACGGTCGCGCCCGGATGCTCCGACTCCTGTCCGCGACCGAGGACCGGGGCCGCACGGTGCGGTTCCTGCGCGAAGTTGTCCTGCGTCGTTATGGCGGCGGCGAGAACGACGACCTGATACCCGCGCTGGGCCGGCTCGGACCGGAAGCCACCAAGCGCTTCCTTCTCGACCTCGCAGGCTCGGGCTTTACGCTTCGGCCGGAGGAGACGCTCGCACTCCTGCGGCAACTGGGCGAGGAGCACGGCGGTGCGAACCCCGCTTGGGATGACACTCTCCGGGAAGGCATCCGTGCGATCCTGCTCAGCTTGGCCGCAGCGCTGTCTCCCGGCACGGCAAGTGACCCGCGGGGGCGGGATACGCGGCGGCCGAAGCGTCTCGACGAGCGCGCCGTTCGCGAGCTGTTCCGGTTGGCGTGGCGCTACGGGGTGGAGAGCGAAGCCGAAGCGGCGGCGCACGCGGTGGCCGGTGATCCGCAGGTCGTTCGGCCGGGTCGAGCGCTTCCTGCGGCGCTGCGCGAGCTCTCCGGGGAGGAGGGCTTGGCGAACGGCATCGCATTCGCCACGCTGTGGCGCCATGCAACGGACTTCCTGCTGTCGCGAAGCGCCGAACCGCCCAGGGAGCCGCGTGACTGGACCATCCCCACCGACATCGCCTGCCGGTGCGAGCACTGCCGGAAGCTCAAAGCATTCTGCCGGGACCCCGAAGCGAACGTGGCGCGTTTTCCGCTGCGCCAGGATCTCCGCGGCCATCTGCACCAGATCATCGAACGGCACCGGCTCGACCTCGACCACGTCACCGAACGCCGCGGCCGGCCCTATACCCTCGTCTGCACCAAGAACCGGGCGACCCACAAGCGGCGCCTCGCCGAATACGCCAAGGACGTCGCGGCGATGCAGACCCTGATCCGCTCCGCGCCGGGCGGGGAGCAATCCGCAATCTGCGCCCCGAACCTCGCGCGCCTGCACGCAGCGGTTACGGCGGCGCCCGAGTGAGCTGCCGATCCGGCCCGTGCCCGCCGCTACCCGCACTGGGGGCCGCCGCCGGACTCTGCGGGAACACACGGGCAACATCGTGAACACCGAGGAGGAACAGGTGCGGTTCCGGTATCCGAACACTGGCGAGGAGCGCGACTTGTCGTTCTGGGAGTTCGATGCGTCGCGCACCGCGCTCAGGTACCGGTGCCCGGTCCCGATGTATAGCCTCGAATGCACCAGGGTCGCGGCACCCGGCCCGCAGCCCCTTACGGGCGGTTCGTTCGCGCTCGCCTCGACGAACGACGACTGGCACATCTCACCCCCATCCCTCGGGGTGGATCAACAGCGGCATCGACCACGGTTATGAGCTCGAGCGGCACTTCATCCGGAAAATCCCCCAGATGCGAACGGGGGTCAGCTTAGCGGTCCAGGAGATGGACGAGACCAACATGGACGAGACCAGGACTTGACATTGGGCGCCGGACGAGGAATCATCCGTCCAAGGTTAGGCTGGACGCGGTGGCTGAAATGGCCCGTTGGACTACCCCTTTGGCAGTGGCCTCTCTACTTCTTCCCTCCATTGCACAAGCTCAGGCGGTGGCTGAAATGATCCATTGGGCGACTTCCTCGGCAATCGCCCTGTATCTGCTTCTGCCCGCTGCCGCTGCGCAGGCGCAACCGCTCCTCATGCGGGCGCCATAGCTTCTGTCATCCGTAGTTCAGCCCGGTTCGGGGGAGCGAGTACGCTGTCCAGACCTTCCCATGACAACTAATGAATGGTCTGTATGCTCTCGCTTTCACCGCCTTTCAATTACTTGGAGAAGACGATCATGCCTGTGCCTGATATTCCAAGCGTCAATTTCTGGAGAGTAGCCTAAA
This sequence comes from Gammaproteobacteria bacterium, assembly GCA_022823045.1. Lineage (GTDB taxonomy): Bacteria > Pseudomonadota > Gammaproteobacteria > HK1 > HK1 > JAJDXW01. The sequence continues at coordinate 19,143 of JAJDXW010000368.1, read as the reverse complement.
AGCCATCTCTCTATATCTTTTTCGCGATTTATGGGATCTGGTTTGTTTAGCATATGCCATTTTAAAGCTTCCTTGAAGTGTCGCGCAGCTTCCACTCGCAAGCGATTATCAAAATCATCCGCAAACATGCTGCTCTCTTCCCTCTCGATGTACGACGCAAACTTGCTCTTGTAATCACCTAACGTCTCGTCAATAGTCGCCTGATAATATCCAGCGTATTCCGTTCCAAACACTTGATCGAAGCAACTCCGAAGCTGTCGAAATTCTTCAAGAATCTCCTCAAGCATGGTCGCTTCTCTGTTAGCAAATGCCGCGTCGCGAGCTCGACCCTTCAGCTCAAGAAGTTGTGTCAAAGCCATCCAAGCATCTTGAATATGAAAAAAATAAATTTCCAACAAAACTTCATTTATTTCTTCACGTGTACAATATTTCTTTTCATCAATCAACCGAATAAATTTCGGTTGCATACGGCCGAGCAGATTCCGAACCCTCGCTTCGAACTTGCTGAACTGCCTCCAGAACATTGGTTCTTTCACCTTGAAAATCATATAATTCTGATAAAGACGTGCAACATATATCATCCATCCGAATCGTGCTTCCGAGACACGTTTCTCGATTTCTCCATCTGGTGGCGTACGTTTCTCTTCGAAACTCTTTCTCCGTTGCGTCTGCCAACGCTCAAGCGGCAGGATTCCGGCCTCGGGGGTTCTGAGGAAATCAGCGAGAATTGCGTAGGCTATATGTCCGTAGGGAAGCTCATTATATAGAGAGAATATCTTTTTCAGCTTTGATTCATCTAAAGAATATGATGTACCATCTGATTCTTGACATCGCTCCGAGGATAGGATCCGGTTGCCCTCTTCGATAAATTTAGACAAAGCATCTTCGAAAGAGTTTCTTCGGTCCATGGTATGGATCGCCTGCATGTAGGACAGTATCACCGGACGAAGGTGCCTAAGCACAAGATTGTAGTTCCTCGAATCCTCTACAATCTCTTTCATGCAACCAAATAACGGCGTAACGGTAGAGGACGTGGATTTCTTGTATTGTTCCAACTGGATTAGATGTACACAAGATTTCTGTGAGGAATCAACCCGTTGGGATTCCATGTTTTTCTGATCACTCTTCTGGTCAATAAGCTCGCAAATCCTTTTCATATCCCGACTGGATTGACTCGTTAAATCGTAAAGTGCTCTCAAGTCCGGGAGCCTGGAGGATTCAAATTGCCCGGAAGCAGAAGCAGTTGAACTGGTAAAGGTGGTTTGGTCTCGTGATTCCCGGAACTCCAGAACGAGTCCGGCAGGCCCATAACCAACTCGAAAAACGTTCAAGATTCTTGGGAGTTCGGCGAGCGTAATCGCTAGAAAGGTAATGACTATGATCAGAACAAGTGGAAGATCAGCGAACTTTCGTGCGGAGCCGGTGCGCGGTGGAACATGGGGAAGGTAGTGCGGGGGAGCCAGACGGTACTCGTACCAATAATAAGCCAACGTTGCAATTAAAATTCCGAAAAAGGCATTTCGAAAGTGCGGGCGTGAAAACAATGACTCCAAGAACGAACGGTGACCAAGAAGAGAATAATCAACCGTGTCGGGAAAGATTGGGTCCAAGTATATACAGCTATACAAAGCGAGAGATATCAACACCGACAGTATAGCTATTCCGTGCATTCGGATTTTTGGCTTGAGTCTTGTAGGAAGTTTAGGGCCTATCTTACTCCACGCGAGACTGAGACAGGCGATGCTGACTCCGCAGATGCCCGCCCAAAGTATTAGAATGCCCATTTTTCGACTCTGCAGCGTCCGATAAGTCTCCGGTCAAACGTTGCGCGTTTCACGTTATAGTCTGCAGTCGAGCAGTTGAAGGCGCGGTTCAAGAGCGGAAAGTCAGCGCTCGGTGCCAAGAGCGCCCGATGACTGACGAGACATCGCTCCATGAGAGAGGTCGTGCTGTCGATCAGTTTGCTCCGCATCTGGTTGCAGATCCTGTTTGGCTCGGCGCATGCCCGAGTGATCAGATTTCAAACGTTCCAAGTTATGATGTCAATGGTCATTCTCCTGTCCGGGCTCGAGCAGGTGGCGGCACCAGCCGGAGGACTGGCTGAACCACATGAGCTTCGACGGATTTCTCTTGAGGGCGGCTCATGCTGTTCGGCGATGGACTCGCAGGGAGCTTCTTGAGGTTACATGATGGCCGTTTTCCTGGCTCATCTCCGTCTTTCGGACCACCCATCGTGCTCTAGCGTGGCGCCCGGCAGCGGTGTGCTCACGAGGTCAGTGAACGGTCATTGGGTCGAACAGCTCGACGGGGACCGGCAACCCGGGCGCCCGCGACAAGCGGGCGTCCGCGGTCAGGAGGGGGCCGCCGAGAACCTCCGCCAGCGTCACGTATGTAGCGTCGTATGCGGTGAGGTTGGCGCGCCGCGACCAGATCCGAGGCAACATCGGTCCGTGCCGATGGCGCCGGAGGTCGAGCTCGTTCAACCTTCGGACCGCCGCCTCGGCACGGTCGGCGGCTATCCTCCCCGCCTGCACGTAGCGCCGAAGCACGTTGAGAACCTCGAGGTCGAGGAGCTCTGGCCCATGCAGGGAAATCCTCGGATCGAGGAGGCGCCCGCGGACTCTCGCCCCGACCCGCGTGCCGAGAACGAGCTCGGCGACCACCGATGCGTCAAGGACGACCGTCACCCCGGACTCAGCGCCGTTCTCTCTCTTCCCGCAATACCTCGGCGGACGGAGGATCCAGGTCTATCGGCGGCAACTCGGCAATCCGCGCGAACACCTCGTCACGCGTAGGCCGGGACAGCACCACATCGAGCTCCCGGAGGACATAGTCCGACATCGACATGCCGGCGAGGGCCGCGCGGGACTTCAGCCGACGATGAATCTCGTCCGGGACATTGCGGATCTGGAGCATCTTTGACATGCACGGGATGATGATTACATGCTCACAGCATGTCAATGGTTCGACTTGCATGACGAAATTTTGACCCGCGACCGGTTCGGGAATTCGCGCTCGGCGGAGAAAGGCCACGTCCGAGCGGGATGGCCCCGGCGCCACCCGAGTGGACCCGAAGGAGGAGGCGAGGCTGGGGTGCCCCGCCCGGCGCCGCGCGGTCAGGCCGGGTCGCCGCCGTGCTCCATGAAGTCGCGGTCGATCTTCGGGAGCGGCTGGTCGTTGATGGCAGCCTCGAAGGCCTGGAGCCGCTTGTAGATGGAGAGGAGCTCGACGATGGTGGTCCAGGAGTTGACGAGATACTGGAACGAGTTCTCCACCCGGCCGAACGCCCGCACGATCTGCTGCATCACGCCGAGGGTGAAGCCGGCCGCCACGATGGTGGGACCGAGAGCGATGTACGGGAGCAGCACGCCCACCTGCAGGTACGCGTAGCGGGCGATGTTGAAGTAGAGGTAGTTGAGGTAGAGGCGGAAGTAGTTTCGCCGCACGTTGTCGAAGAGCTCCGCCACGGTCGGCGGCTGGGCGCGGCCGGCGTCGTCCTCCCCGTAGACCAGCTCCTTGCGGTAGGCGGCCTCCACCCGCTGGTTGCGGAACTCGAGACCGGGCAGGCGGATCCCCGCCAGGGCGAGGAGCCCGGTGCCGAAGATCGACCACAGGATGGCGACGAACACGAGCGCCTGCGGGACCTCCCCGACGAGCGGAAGGTGGGTGACGAAACCGGAGAGCCCCCACAGGATCGGCAGGAACGCGATGAGGGTCATCACCGAGTCGATGAGGCTTACCCCGAGGCCCTCCATGATGCCGGCGAACCGCATGGTGTCCTCCTGGACCCGCTGGGATGCGCCCTCGATGTGGCGCACCCGTTCCCAGAGCGACATGTAGTGGTCGTTCATCGCGGTGCGCCAGCGGAAGATGTAGTGGCTGACGAAGAAGCGCGTGAGCACCGCGACGGTGATGGCGACGAGGGCGATCTGCCCGAACGTGAGGAGCTGGCCGAGGTACTCCTCGAACGTCACGCTGTGGGGCTTGGCGAGGGCCTGCTGAATGAGGTCGTAGAAGACGCCGAACCACTCGTTGATCATCACGTCGAGCTGCACCTGAAACCAGGTGACGAAGATGATCGCGGCCGACCCGAAGACGGACCACCTCGCCCACCGGTGCGGCGAGAAGCGGTACCAGAAGGCGAGGAAGATCGCGTACGCGAGGACCATGTACTGGTAGAGCCAGAAGGTCCCCGCGCTCTCCCGGGCGGACTCGTAGGCGGTCATGGTGGCGGCCCGTTCGGCCCGAAGGGCGGCGTGCGCGGCGCGGGCCGCCTCGTCCGCGTCCTCGGCGAGAGCCGGCAGCGGCTCCACCTCGGGCGCCTCGGCGGGGTACTCGAAGCCGAACCAGCCCCCGAGACTGAACGATTCCCCGGCGTCCCGGGCGACCGAGAACCAGAGCACCACGCAGGCAATGGACCAGACCGCAAAGGAAATGAAGAAGAGCTTGGGCCTCGGAAAGAAGGATTCGAACACGGTCTACCCTCCGGGTCGCAGGGGACAATGGGAAACGGCGGCCCCGCGAGGGAGCCGCCGTCCGTTCAGGGGATGGCGCTACGCACGCGCGCGGAAGGCCCGCGCGCAGGTGCGTCAGTCCGCCGCGTGGCTCATCTCGAGCGCGATCGGCTCGAGCCGCCCGTCCGGGGTGAACGCGAAGGGCTCGGGCGCGCCGATCGCCTCCAGGCTCGGATGGGCGCGGACCTCCTCGAGCATCGGCTCCGACACCATGATGGTGCCGAGGGTCAGGGTGTCGCGGATGCGAACGATGCGCGCCTCGCCGGACTCCACCCGGAGCGCGGTCTTCGCGCCAAGGGCGACCGCCTCGCGGGCGGTGTGCATCACGATCGGGACGGTGCCCCCGTCGAGGTAGTTCGAGGTGATGACGTTGGCCCAGGTCGCCCCGTAGTCGATGCGGTCGAAGAGGCGCCGGGTGATGACGTCCGCGAGCCCGAGCCCGGTGGCGTTTCCGTGGGTCGCGTCGGTGAGATCGAGGACCACGATCTTGTTGACCAACGGGTCGTCGAATCCCTCCACCCCCCGGTTGTTCCGGCCGGTGATGTTGGGGTCGAAGCCCGCCCCGCTCACCTCCTTCCCCATCCGGTCGATGACGAGGACGTCGATGTCGTGAAAGAAGATCCGGCCCATGCGCGACTTCGCTTCGGCCTGCAGCACGCGTTCGCGCTCGATGAGCCGGGGGGCGGGGATCGCCTCCACGGTCGCGGTCTCGTCGTAGGCGTTCTCGACGAGCCCGACCCCGAACCGGAACGGGGCGTTCGCGATCACGTGCTCCGCAACCCTCGGGAGGAGATCGCCGAAGCGGTCCATGCCGTGGAAGTGAAGCGCGGTCGCGCCCGCGTGCTTGCCCATGCCGATGCCGATCATCTTGACGATGCCGCTCTCGATGTCGGCCCGGTAAGTGGTATGCGGCTTGATGCGGTTGATGAGCACGATGCCGTCCGCCTCGTGCGCGTGGCGGTCCACGTGGACCGGGGTGCCGTCGTCAAGCTCCCCGATGACGACGGTATCCATCGAGGAGCGCACCGGCACCCCCATCGCGGATTCGGTGATCCCGTAGTTGGCGAGCACCCCGGTCTGCCCGAGGGCGGTGGCGCCGCCGTGGCTCCCCATCGCGGGGAAGATGAAGGGCTCGGCACCGAGGCGCCGCAACTCCTCGACGACGGTCTTCGCGGTCTCCGCGATGTTGGCCACGCCGCGGCTGCCGCACCCGATCGCGATCTCCTCCCCCGGCTTGACCAGCCCCGCGATTTCCGGGCGCCGCATCTCGGACCGCACCACGTCAGCCACGTCGTCGAGACGGGTGGGATCGAAGGTCTGGCGAACGCGCGCCATGCGCGGGAGCGGGACGTCGAGCCCTCCGGCGATGGGCACTTCGAAGCGGTCGCTCATGTCGGTGTCCCTCGAGGATTCGGGAAGGGGCCTACTTTAGCGCGTAAGCCCCGGCGCTCACAGCGGGGCGATCAGGACGGCGCCATGCCCTTGTCCCGAAGCTCCCCGACGGCCTGTTCGGTCTTCCGGAGATGCTCGAGCCCCATGCCACGAAGGACATGGTCGGCCTTGCTGAACTGGATGTTCACGTAGGTCGTGATCTCGACCCGGTTCCCCCAGGGGTCGAGGAAATCGAGGAACCTACCGTCGAGGAGCTCGACCCCCATCTCCTCGAGGGTCCGGCGCACGAGCTCCTTGTCGTCGACCGCGATGCCGAAGTGCCGGTTGTCGTCCGGCCCCTGCCGGCGACCCTTCGAGAAGTTGATGAACTGGTCCCCGAAGTAGATGAAGGCGGCGCTCTCGCTCCGCCTCGCGATCTCGAAGTCCAGGAAGCCGCCGTAGAAGGCAAGCGCCTCGTCGATGTCTCCGACCTCGAGCGCGACGTGGTTGATGCCGACCGCGCGGGCCTTGCGGGCACGAAGGTGGTCGCTCATGGGCGTCCCCCTGGCAGATGAGTGGCGTCGCGGGAGTGTAGCGGGAGAGCGGGCGGGCGGCTGCGGTACGATCGCGGTCCGGAAACGGAGGCAGCGACGAGGGAGGACGAATGCCTGAACTGAGCGAACGGATGGCCCATCTCGGGACCGAGACCGCGTTCGAGGTGCTCGCCCGGGCCGAGGAGCTCGCGCGCGGCGGACGCGACATCATCAACCTCGGCATCGGCCAGCCCGACTTCAAGACCCCGCCCCACATCGTCGAGGCGGCGGTCAAGGCCCTTCGCGACGGCCACCACGGCTACACCCCCGCCCCCGGGATCCCCGCCCTTCGCGAAGCGGTCGCGGCGGACATCGCGGTCCGCCGCGGGGTGGAGGTGGACCCCGCTCGGATCGTGGTCGTGCCGGGCGGAAAGGTCACGATGTTCTTCGCGATCCTCATGTTCGGGGAGCCCGGCAGCGAGATCATGTACCCGAACCCCGGCTTTCCCATCTACGAGTCGGTCATCGAGTACAGCGGGGCGAAGGCGGTCCCGATCCCGCTCCTGGAGAGCCAGGACTTCTCCTTCGACGCCGAGGCGGTGCTCGCGAACATCACCCCCGCGACCCGCCTCATCATCCTCAACACGCCCGCCAACCCGACCGGCGGGGCGGTGCCGAAGAGCGAGATCGACAAGCTCGCGGCGGGCCTCGCGGAACATCCCCACGTGGCCGTGCTGAGCGACGAGATCTACTGCCGCATCACCTACGACGGCCGCGAGCACGCGAGCCTCCTCGCCTACCCCGAGATCGCGGACCGCGTGATCCTCCTCGACGGCTGGAGCAAGACCTTCGCGATGACCGGTTGGCGGCTCGGCTACGCGGTGTGGCCGGCGGACCTCGCGGAGCACGCGGCCCGGCTCGCCATCAACTGCCACTCGTGCGTCAACGCCCCCACCCAGTTCGCCGGCATTGCCGCCCTCGAAGGGCCGCAGGACGCGGTGGGCGAGATGGTGGCCGCGTTCGACGAACGCCGCTCGGTCATCGTGGACGGGCTGAACGCCCTTCCGGGCGTCTCCTGCCGCACCCCCGGGGGCGCGTTCTACACCTTCCCCAACGTCACCGGCACCGGCCTCGACGCCCGCACCTTCCAGAACCGCCTCCTCGAAGGGGCGGGGGTGGCGACGGTGGCGGGGACGAGCTTCGGCGCGTTCGGCGAGGGCTACGTCCGCTTCTCGTACGCGAACAGCACCGAGAACATCCGCCGCGCCCTCGACCGCCTGGGCGACATGCTCGCCGGGAGCAACGACCCCGCCGGTTGACTGCCCACAGCCTTTGACCCGATGGGACCCCGTAGACCGGATTGGCGCGGCGTAGTCCGACGGGGAGTGTCGCTCGACTCCGACCCGATGTCGGCTTGCGCCTGCGGCCAAGGCGACCCACGGAGCTGCGGAGCGGCTTGACCGAACAGCGAACGCCGCTGCCGGCGCCGATCTTCGGAGACCGCCGGCTACCCCGAGCGGACGAATTTCTGGAAGCACTGGGCGGTGAGGGGGGCGAGGCGGGCCGCCGCGCCCGAGGCCACCGTCACCTCGCCGACGTAGAGGTCGCCCCGCGAGTCCACCCACAGGCCGTGGGGGGCGATGAAGTTGCCGGGGAGTACCTCCTCCTCGCCGCCGATCCGGCACTGGATGCCGCCGTCCGGATCGTAGATCCCGACCCGCGCGATCGGCTCGTGGCCGTGGGGCGGAGTGGTCATGAGCCGGAAATGCGGAACCTCGCGATTCCCGGTTCGGAAGCCGAGCTCCGCGACATGCACGTTGTCCTGCTCGTCGATGAAGATGTCGTCCGGCCGGTTCACGAAGTCCCAGCTCCGAACGTACTCGCCGGCCGGCGAGAAGAGCTGGATGCGGGAGTTCTCGCGGTCCGCGACGTAGACGGTGCCGGCGGAGTCCACCGCGATGCCGTGCGGGAGGTTGAACTCGCCGGGCCCGTCGCCGGGCGTTCCCCACGAGAACCCGAGCTTCCCGTCCGCGTCGAAGCGGTGCACGCGCGCGTTGCCGTAGCCGTCCGCGACGTACATGCTCCCGTCGCGGAGCACGTGCACGTTCGTCACCTGGTTGAAGGGCTCGCCACCGTACTGAACGGGCGAGACGTCCACCTCGAAACCGGTGTCGGAGCACCGTCCGGACTCCCCCACGGTGCGGAGCAGGGTCCCGTCCGTCGTGAACGTGCGGATGGTGTGGTCCCAGCAGTCGACGAGGTGCACCTGGTCGAGGTGGTCGATGAAGATCCCGTGCGGGCGGGGGAACATCCCCTCCCCCCACGCATCGAGGAACTTGCCCTCCTTGTCGAAGACGATGAGGGGGTGCTCGCCGCGGCAGAACACGTACACCCGATCGCGCGAGTCCGTCGCGACCCCCGCCACCTCCGTGAACGACCATCCCTCGGGAAGGCGCTCCCAGCCTTCCACCACCTCGAACTCGAGGCCATGGCGCCCCTTTGACATGCGATCGCTCCTCGTCAGCCAGCTTGCCGGCGGCCCATTATGCATCCGGGCGCGCGACGGCGACCCGGGCCGGGTCTCCCGATCAGGCGCCGGCGAGGAGCCCGGGCGCCCACTTCACCGCTTCCGCCGCCACCGCCGCGAGCACGACCACCAGCCAGGGCGGCCAGCGGAGCACGAAGAGAAGGGCGAACGCGCCGAGCACCCACGCGAAGTCCATCGCCCCGCGCACGCTCCCGGTGAACACCGGGTCGTAGAGGGCGGCGATGAGCAGCCCCACCACCGCCGCGTTCACCCCCGCGAGCGCGGTCCGGGCGCCCCGCCGCCCTCGCAACTCGCTCCACAACGGCAGCAGCCCCGGCACGAGCAGGAAGGACGGGGCGAAGATCGCGACGAGGGCGACGAGGGCGCCGGTCAACGGGCTTTCGAAGAACGGGAGGTGCGCGCCGAGAAAGGCGGCGATCGTGAAGAGCGGCCCGGGGAGAGCCTGGGCGGCTCCGTACCCGGCGAGGAACGCGTCGCGGTCTATCCAACCCGGGGTCACCACCTCGCTCTCGAGGAGGGGGAGCACGACGTGGCCGCCGCCGAAGACGAGGGCACCCGCCCGGTAGAACGCATCGAACACCGCGAGCCCCGGGGGCGCGCCGGCGGTGACCGCGAGCGGCAGGGCGACGATGGAGACCGCGAACACGCCGAGGAGCAACGCGCCGGTCCGGCGGCGCCCGCGGCTCTCCACCGACCACCCTTCCCCGGCCCCGCGCGGGCTTTCCGGTCCGCTCTCCGACTCGAGCAGCCAACGGCCGGCGAGCGCGCCGGCCACGATGACCGCGATCTGCATCGCGGGAAGCGGAAGCAGCAGGAGAAGGATGGCCGCGACCAGACCGATGGCGGCGCGGCGCCGGTCCGTCCACAGGCTCCGTCCCATCGTCCAGGCCGCCTGGGCGACCACCGCGACCGCGACCAGCTTGAGGGCCTGCAGCCACGCCGCCTCGCCGCTCCACCCGTACGCGAAACCGAGGGCGAAGAGGGTCATGATGATTGCCGAGGGCATCGTGAAGCCGATCCAGGCCATCGCCGCGCCCGCCCAGCCGGCGCGAAGGTAGCCGATCGCGAGCCCCGCCTGGCTGCTCGCCGGCCCGGGCATGAACTGGCAGAGGGCGACGAGGTCCGCCCAGGACGCCTCGTCGAGCCAGCGCCGCCGCGTGACGAACTCGTCGTGGAAGAAGCCGAGGTGCGCGGTCGGCCCCCCGAACGAGGTGAGGCCGAGACGAAGGAACGCGCGAAAGACGCGTAGCGCGCTCAAGGCGACCGGCGCCCCGGAACCGCGGCTTCGGTCAGCGCAAGGCCGGCCTTGCGCACCGGCGGCGGGGCATCGCGAACGCCGCCGGCGGCAACACGGTCAGACCGCCTCCCAGTCGAGATCGGCGATGACCGGCGCGTGGTCCGATGCGGTGAGGCCCTCCTGCTTCTTGCGGAAGTCCCGGTCGATCCGCACCTCGACCACCCGCTCGAGGACCCGGCTCGTGCCGAGCACGAAGTCGATGCGAAGGCCATGCCCGCGGGGAAACGCGCCCGCCCGGTAGTCCCACCACGAGTACGCCCGGGTGTCCGGACAGCTCTCCCGGAAGAGGTCCCTCAAGCCGAGATCGAGCAGCGCGCCGTACCGCGACCGTTCCTCGGGGGTATGGAAGATGGAGCCGTCGCCCGCCTCGCCGCGCCAGGAGTCGATCGGCGCGGGCACGACGTTGAAGTCACCGCAAAGGACCGCCGCCTCGTCCGCCCCGACCTCCGAGGGCCAGTACCGCACGAGGTCGTCGTACCACTCGAGCTTGCGCCCGAAGTCCTCGTGCGCGAGGTCCTTGCCGTTCGGGCAGTACACGGTGGCGAACGTCAGCCCCGCGATCCTCGCTCCGACGAGCCGCGCCCCGAACGCCTCCTGTCCGGGAAGCCCCCGCAGGGTCGGCTCGGCGCGATGCCGGCTCAGGATCGCGACGCCGTTCCACGCCTTCTGCCCGTACACCACGACCTCGTAGCCGAGGTCGTCGAACGCGGACGCGGGGAACTCCTCCTCGCTCACCTTGAGCTCCTGGAGGCCGACGATGTCGGGCTGCCGCGCTTCGAGCCAGATGCGCACGTAGTCGAGGCGCGCACGCAACCCGTTCACGTTCCAAGTCGCGATGCGCATCGCCGAATCCTAGCACGCGGCGGCGCACACTCCGCGCGCGCGGGTCCGCAACTCGACGACGCATCGGAACCGGTCGGAAGCGCGCCCGGATCCCCGCCGCCAACATGCAACGAAGCGCTCGCCGCACAGGGCGGCGGGCGCCGGGCAGCGTGCCCGGGAGGGCTCACCGGCCCCAGCGCAGCACCACCGGATCGAGTGGCCGCACGAGCTCCAGGAGACCCGCCCGAACCTCCGGGGCGAGCGGGCCGAGGGGCGACCGCACGTGGTCCGACCGGATGACGCCCCCCTCGCGCATGACCGCCTTGCACGCGCGAAGCCCGCCCTGGCGGTTCTCGAAGTTGATGAGGGGGAGGACGCGGGCGTACGCGGCGGCGGCCTCGTCCCGCCGCCCTTCGCGGTGCGCCTCCACAATGGGCTTGAGGAGGTCCGGAACGAGGGCGCTCGGCATCGTGCCGGTCGCCCCCGCGTCGAGGTCCGCGAGCAGGGCGATGGCCTCCTCGCCGTCGAACGGACCTTCGATCGCCTCGCCGCCCGCCGCGATGAGCCCCCGGAGCTTGGCCGCGGTCTGGGGGGTCTCGATCTTGAAGTAGGCGACCGCGTCGAGTTCGCGGGCGAGAAGGGCAAGGAACGGCACGCTCATTTCCACCCCCGAGAGCGGTGCATCCTGCACCATGATCGGAAGGCCGGCCTCCCCCGCCCGGGCGAACTGCTCGCGCGTCTGCTCTGGCGTCGCCCTGAGCGCGGCACCGTGGTACGGGGGCATCAGCATCACCATCGACGCGCCGATCTCGGCCGCCCTCCGGCACCGCCCGACGACGATCCGGGTCGAGAAGTGGGAGGCGGCGACGATGACCGGGACGCGGCCCGCGACGTGCTCGAGACAGAGCCGGGCGAGGGTCTCGCGCTCCTCGTCGGAGAGCAGGAACTGCTCGGAGTAGTTCGCAAGGATGCAAAGCCCGTCCGATCCCTGGTCGACCATGCAGTCGATCGCCCGCTTCTGGCCCTCGAGGTCGAGCTCCCCGTCCTCGGTGAAGATTGTCGGCACCACTGGCCAGACCCCGCGATACGGCCTTTCCATCGCGCTCCTCTCCTCCCGCTATGGATCCGGTCCCCAAGCCGCCGCCCCGCGACCGCTGGGGTACCCTAAGGATACGATGCTCCCCGGCGATCCGGACTCCCCGGTGCGATAGACGGCGGGCGCGGCTCCTCGTGCGAGGCCTACCACCATTCATGGATATCATCGAGCGACTCGTCGAACGCGCTCGCGCGCACCGCCGCTCCGTCGCCTTCCCGGAGGCCCGCGACCCGAGGATCGTGCAGGCGGCGAGGCGCCTGCAAGACCGAGGCATCGCCCGAGCCGTGCTGATCGGGGAGCGCCCGGAGATCGAAACGGCCGCGGACGAGGCCGGGGTCTCGCCGGACGGAATCGAGAGCGTTTCCCCCACCGCGAGCGGAGCGCTCGACGGGTACGCGGCGCTCTACCTCGAAGGCCGCCCGCGGACGGGAGAGCGGGTGGCGAGGCGGCTCCTCGCGAGGCCGCTCTTCTTCGGCGCGATGGCGGTGCGGGCGGGCGACGCGGACGCGCTCGTCGCGGGAGCGAACCAGCCGACGGCCCGCGTGATCGAGGCCGGGCTGATGTCGGTGGGCCTCGCGGACGGCATCACGAACCCCTCGAGCTTCTTCCTCATCGTTCCCCCGGGCGGCGGCGAAGCCCTCGTGTTCGCGGACTGCGCGGTCAACGTCGACCCCGGTCCGGAGGCGCTCGCGGATATCGCGATCGTTTCGTCGGCGAACGCCAAGCGCCTCCTCGGGGTCGTCCCGCGGGTCGCGCTGCTGTCGTTCTCGACCCACGGCAGCGCCCGCCACGAGCGGGTCGAGAAGGTTCGACGGGCGGTGGAGATCGTCCGCGCGCGCGCCCCGGACCTTGCCGTCGACGGCGAGCTCCAGGCCGACGCCGCCCTCGTGCCGAGGGTCGCGGAGACCAAGCTCGCGCGCCCGAGCGAGGTCGCGGGGCGGGCCAACGTCCTCGTGTTTCCAGACCTCGACGCCGGCAACATCGGCTACAAGCTCTGCGAGCACGTGGGCGGCGCCCGCGCGATCGGACCCTTCCTCCAGGGCTTCGCGCGCCCCGTGTGCGATCTCTCCCGGGGCGCGACGGTGGAGGACGTGGTGGCGGCGGCCGCGATCAGCGCGGCGATGGCCTGAGCCGCCGGTCCTCCTCCCGCGCGGCGTGCCTCAGCCGCGCGACTCGATCGGCACGTACTCCCGGGCGTCGGGGCCGGTATAGAGGAGACGCGGGCGAATGAGGATGTTGTTCCCGAGCTGCTCCATCGCCTGCACCGTCCACCCCGGGATCCGGCCGATGGCGAAGATCGGGACGAACAGCTCCTCGGGGATCCCGTGCAGGTAGTAGACGACCCCGGCGTAGAAGTCGACGTTCACGTTCACCCCATGCCGCGCGTAGGGGCGCATCGCCTCGACGAGGGCCTCCAGGATCTCGTACCAGTGCGGCTGGCCCATCTCCTCGGAGAGGCGCTTCACCCCTTCGCGCATGTGCCGCGCCCGCGGGTCCTCGGCCCGGTAGACCCGGTGGCCGAAGCCCATGATCGGCTCGCGGGCCTTGCGTTTCTCCCGGACGTAGGCGGCCGCCCGGGACGGATCGCCGATCGCCTTCGCCATGTGCATCACGTTCTCCGCCGCCCCCCCGTGGGCGGGACCGGAGAGCGCGGCCACCGCCGCGGTGATGCCGGCGTGCAGGTTCGCGTCGGTGCTGACGACGACCCTCGCGGTGAACGACGAGGCGTTCGAGCCGTGCTCGGCGTGGAGCACCATGTCGGTGTCCATCAGCGACGAGGCGTCCGCGCTCGGGGGCTCGCCCTTGAGCATGTGGAGAAAATTTGCGGCATGGCCGAGATCGGCGCTCGCCGCCACCGGGTCCCGATCCTGCCGGAGGTGGTAATGCGCGGCGACGATCATCGGCACTTGCGAGGTGAGACGGATCCCCTTCCGCCGGGTGGCCTCGAGGGAGTTGTCCCCCGTCTCCGGGTCATACGCGGCGAGGGCGGATACCGCGGTGCGGAGCACGTCCATGGGATGCGCATCGCGTACCGCCCTGATGATGTCGTGGATGGGGGCGGGGAGGCGCCGGGCCTCCTTCAGCGCCGCATCGAAGGCGGCGAGCTCGGACGCGGTCGGGAGCTCGCCGTGCAGCAGGAGGTAGGCGGTTTCCTCGAAGGACGAACGGGCCGCGAGATCGTGGATCGAGTATCCGCAATACCGGAGCTCGCCGGCTCGGCCGTCGATGAAGGTCGTGGGGGAACGGTCGAAGCAGAGGTCCTTGAGGCCGCGATGAACCTCGGGCTGATTGCTACCCGTCATGATCCGCTCTCCTCGCCTGTCTGGCTCCAGTCGAATGCCGCGATGCGGCGCCCGGCCGCGCGGCCGGCGGCCCGCGAAGCCGGGGCGCCTCCACGCGGAACGCGAATTCTATCCGGCGGCCCGCGGCCGGGCGTTCCCCCTCCACCCCCGGGTCCGGGCATCCCCTTGCGCGCGGTTTCGGGGATGGCGGCCCCGGCGCACGATACGCGGCGGCCCCGGCGCGCTACCGTCCCCACGCCGGCGGGCGAACCGTTTTCGACGAGGCGGTGCTTGTCCGCGCGGGCCAGATCGACTACTTTCCGCGCCTTCGTTCATGGGCACCGATGCTTTCGGAGACCACCGTGGCAACGACCGGAAAGATGGCCGAACCATCCAGGACACGGACCGGTGGCGAGAACGCCGCCGCGCTCGCCGCCGCCGCCCGCGTCACCGAGAAGACCGCGGAGAAGAAGCCCGCCGCGGCCCGGAAGTCACCCGCGAAAGGCTCCTCCTCCCGGAAGGCCGCGGCAAAGACTTCGGCCGGTCCCAAGGCTGCCGCGCGCCCGTCGAAGTCCGGAACCACGAGCCGGAAGAAGCCGGCCGCCGCCGCGAAAGGAAAGACGGCGGCAAAGGCCGGAACCGGCCCGAAGGCACGGGCGTCGAGGGCGCGGACCGATTCCGTCCGCGCATCGAAGTCGGCCGGAAAGGCCGCCGCCCCGCAGGCTCCGAAGGCGGCCGCCCCGGCCGCTCCCGCCGCGCCTCCGGACCTGCCCGAAGGCTACGTGCCGAACGGGGACGAGGAGTACATGGGGCCCTTCCAGACCGAGTACTTCCGCCGCAAGCTCATCGACTGGCGGCAGGCGCTTCTCGACGAGTCCGAGCAGACCCTCGAATCGATGCGGGACCAGCAGCGCGAGGTGAGCGACGAGGCGGAGCGGGCGAGCCGCGAGACCGAGATGAGCTTCGAGCTTCGCACCCGGGACCGCTACCGCAAGCTCATCCGCAAGATCAACGAGGCGCTCGACCGAATCGAGGACGGGAGCTACGGGTTCTGCGAGGAGACGGGGGACCCGATCGGGCTCGGTCGCCTCGAGGCCCGGCCCATCGCGACCCTCTCGGTCGAGGCGCAGGAGCGCCGGGAGATGCTGGAGCGCCAGTACCGGCCCTGACCCGAATATTCCCAGCGGTCTCCGGCATACACGGAAAAATCCAGGATTTTTCCGTGGGATTCGCTTATGTGGAAACCTCTCCGAGGTTTCTGTGCATGCGGCCGTCGATCCGCTGGAGGTGACCTGGCAATTCTCCGCGACCGCGGATGACTCAGGCCGGCAGAGGCCGGTCGCGGTCGTGGTCGACGATGCAGAAGAACCCGAAGGGCTCTTCGGTCTCGTTGCGAAGCTGATGCGTCTCGAGCGGCGGGAGGTAGGCCACGTCGTTCGGCCGCACCACCACTTCCCGGTTCCCCGTCACCAGCCTCCCTTCCCCCCGGGCCCCGATGATGATGTGGGGATGGACGTGTCGCTCGCGGCTCGTATGCCCGCCCGCCTCCACCTCGAAGTAGCGGAGATCGGTCCGGGTCGTCTCCCCGAAACGCCCCACCAGCTCGACCCGGCGGACCCCCCGGAACGGGGGAATGTCCGCATCCGCGGCGGCCGTCTTGTAGGGGGAGCTCTCGCGCCCATCCCATTCGAATTCCGGCCGGAAGGGCAGGAATACGGGCTCGGCCGGCGGCTCCTCCCGGTCCGCGGGATCGACGCGATGCGCCGGGAAGCACCCCGCGATGCGCTCCGCGAACGCCCGGGTCCCGTCCTCGAGCCGCGGCGCGTGGCCCAGCAGGGCGCCGCCGACGAGCAGGACCGTGTCCGCCCCGTACTCGGCGCACGCCGCCTCGATCCCGTCGAGCTGGAGGCCGCCGGCGGGACACGGCCACGCGGGGGCCAGCTCGCCGAGGGGGGCGGCGAGGCGCTCGCGGATCGCGCCGCAGGTGCGCGCGGCGAAACCGAATCGGCCCCTCGCGTCCGGGAACACCGAGACATCGACCCCGGCGAGCCGGAAGAGGGTCCCGAACACGAGCGGCAGGCTCATCCCGCGGGCGAGCCCGCCGGTGAGGCTCGGATGCCCCATGAGCACGACCCGGTGGCGCGCGGCGAGGGCCCGCACCGCGTCGAGGCCGAGGACGGCCGGGCAGAGCAGGACGCCACGCAGCCCGGCCGCCCGCACGAGGTCGAAATGGAGGTCGATCGACTCGAGCGGCGCCGACACGAGTGGGAAGTAGAGGCAGCCCCGGCCGGTGCGGGCGTTCGCGCCCTCCACCGCGTCCCGGCACCGAAGCACCCGCTCGCGGAACTCCGCGAAGTCGGCCACGAGGTTCTGATCGTCCTTGACGAGGTCACCGCCGCCGAGGGCGAACTCGCCGGCGATGCGGGCGTACTCCGCCACCTCGAGACCGCGCGGCTTGAGCGCGGTGGCGAGGAGGGGCCTCCCCCGGACCCCGGTCAGCCGCCGCAGCCCCTCGATGCCGAACCGCGGCCCGGCGAACTCCGCGGCCACCGCGGGCGGGAGCGAGAAATCCGCGAGCCGAACGTCCGGATAGAGCGAGACATTGCCGTAGAGAAGGTTGAGAAGCTGCGGGAGCTGGCCGTTCGCGAGCTCTCCCGAATAGCTGACGGTGACCCGATGGGAGGCGGCGGCCGTCGTCCCGGGCGAAAGCGGTTCGTCCCCGGCCGCGGGGTCCAGGGACGAGATGGTCTCCACCCGCCCGAGCACCCGCTCGCACACCACGGGGTCGGTGACCAGGGCGGGCGGGAGCTCCACCGTCTGCTCGTAGGCGATGCGGCGGGCGAGGCCGGCCACCTCGTCCGGCGTCGATCGGACCTCGTACGTCGCAAGGATCCGGTCGGCGTCGCTCATCGCAGGGTTACCGACGCGCTCACTGGGCCATTGTAAGGGCGAAGGGGGCGCGTCGGGCGCTCCTTCACCGCGGAGCCTCTCCGGCCGGCGCCGCCCTGAGCGCTTCGCGGAGCGGACCGAGATGCCGCTCGTAGTTCCGCCACCGCTCGACGGACCGCCGATAGATCGGCTGGCGCACCTGCCAGCCGCTCGCGGTATGCACGGAACGCTCGGTGAGGTGGAAGTCGAGGCACCGCTCGTCCCAGTCGAGCCCGCAGAACTCGACGAGCCGGCGGCTCTCGGATTCGAGCGACACGACCAGCGACTCGTAGGACAGCTCGTGGACGGGGGCCGGAAGCACCGCCTGCCAGTGACCCATCAGGCGTTCGTAGGCCCGGTACTCGCGCGCGAGTGAATCGAAATCGTAGGACCACGCGTGCCCCCACTGGAACCGGACCAGGTAGTTCGAGACGCAAACGTCCATCGGGTCCCGACCGACGTGCACGATGCGGGCGTTGGGGAACATCGCGGCGATGAGCCCGAGATGGTGGTAGTTCTCCGGGAGCTTGTCCGTCGTCCGCGCCGCCCCTCCCGAGCGCGCGCCCACGTAGTCGAGGTAGTCCCGCGCCGCCGCCTCGATGTCCTCCCGATCGAGGGCGGCGGCCGCCGCCGGGAGCGGAGCGTCCCCGGCGCCGAGCAGGCGCTGCGCGAGGTTGGGGATGCGGATGAGCTCGCCCGCGCCGTGCACCTCGGGGTGCGAGGCTAGGATCTGCTCGACCAGGGTGGTGCCCGAGCGGGGCATCCCCACGATGAAGATGGGCCGGGAGGACGGGTGCCCCCATCCCCGCACCCGATCGAACCACGCTTCGCCGAACCCGGCCTCGATGTCCTCCACCAGGCGCTGCTGCCCCCCGGCATCGAACGGAACGTGCCGGCGGAGGATCTCGTTCCCCCGCCGGAAGTGCTCGAACGCGAGGTCGTACTCGCCGAGATCGTCGTACATCTTGCCGAGGGCGAAGTGCACGTCGCCGCACTCCGGGCCGGGAGCCGGGTGCGCGTCGAAGCGCCCCGCCGCCGCCTCCGCCTCCTCGATCTCCGGGCGGTCCGCCGGACCGAAGCGCCGGGTCTTCGAGTAGTTGAGCCAGACATGGGGATGGTCCGGGCTCCCGTCGATGACCCGGCGGTAGCAGCGCGCCGCCGCCTCGAACTCGCCCGCGTCGACATGGGCCAGGCCGAGCTCGGTCAGCGCGTCCGGGTGACCCGGGGACAGGGCGAGCGCCCGCTCGTGCTCGGCAATGGATTCGCGGGGCCGCCCGGAGTCGAGCAGCGCACCGCCGAGGCCGATCCGGAAATCGGGGTCCTCGGGAAACCGTTCGACGAGCCGACGGAACTCGGTGACCGCGGCCTCCGGCTCGCCCGCTCGGCGGAGCGCGCCGCCGAGGTTGAAGCGGGCGTTGACGTGGCTCGGGTCGAGCGCGAGGGCGGTCCGAAAGGCAGCCAACGCATCCCCGGTCCGCTCCCGCTCGAGGAGCAGATTCCCGAGGGTGGCGTGCGCGGCAGCCTCCTTCGGCTGACCCGCGACCGCACGCGCCGCGAGATCGAGAGCGAGCCCGAGCCGGCCGGTCGCACGCGCGAGAAGGGCGTAGTTCAACGCTGCGCCGGGAAACCCCGGCGCCGCCGAGAGCACCTCGCGATAACCCGCCTCGGCGGTGGCGAGCCGCCCGGCTCGATGGTCCACGGAAGCCTGTCGGAGCCGCTCGGCGAGTCGGGCCGCCGCCTTCGGCCGAAGGC